>CAZVYC010000159.1:0-12445 GCA_964631425.1 uncultured Rhodospirillales bacterium | reverse complement strand
CGGAAATGACAGGACGACCTCGCAAACATGCTGCGACTGTGCCCCTTCGCCCGTATTGGAGCAGCGCAGGACCCAGTCGCCATAGGTGGCGGAGGTGCTTTGCGGTTCCGCTCCGACTGGCGCCGGCGCCACGCCCGGCGCCGGCGCCGCGGGGCCGGAAGCGGCCATCGCGCCGATCGACAGTGTCAGGCCGGCCACGAAGGCGGCTAGGCGGGTGTGGATCATTCTGCTCATCGAGGTCTCGCGCAACCTTTCCGTGGTGGGGAGGCGTCATCTTGAGGGGAAGGGGCGCGCCTCTATGAACGATCGGCGCCTTCCTGTCCACGCGTAACAGTACCGCGCGGTTGCTCGCTTATCCGCAGGATTCCTCTACCAGATTACGTTTTCGAAGCAGGCGGGAGAATGCCTGGAACGAGGTCCGCCGCGATGGAGATCGAGGATGAAACGTTTTGCGGGAGTGTTGGCCGGCGTCACCATGCTCGCGGCGCTGACCGGGTGTGCGACCCAGCCGGTTGGGCCGACGGTGGCGGTAATGCCGGCGCCGAACAAGAGCTTCGACGCCTTCGTGCAGGACAAGGCGACCTGCAACGCCTATGCCAACCAGGACGTCGGCGGCCAGGCACAGGAGGCGGATAACCAGGCCGTGGGCAGCGCCGTGCTGGGCACGGTCCTGGGCGCAGGGCTGGGTGCCGCAGCCGGCGGCGGCGCCGGCGCGGCGATCGGGGCAGCCTCGGGCGCCGTGGCCGGCACCGCCATCGGGGCCGGCGCCTCGGGCAGGGCCGGCTGGGGCATCCAGCAGCGCTATAATATCGCGTATGCCGAATGCATGGCCGCGCATGGCAACCAGGTGCCGACCACGCGGGCGGCCTATAACCCGCCGGCGGCCTATCCGGCCTATGCCTACCCCTACTATTACCCGTACGGCTATTACGCCCCAGCCTATTGGCCCTACGGCTATTGGCCGGCGGGGTTCAAGGTGGGATTCGGCTGGGGGTGGCATGGGGGCTGGGGCTGGCACCGCCACTGGTGAGTGTGGCAGCGTCCGGAGTAACAGCGTCCGGAGAGGCAGCGTCCTACAGGCTGGGCCACTTGAAGACGTACTGGCTGGTGGCGAGCACGTCGATCTTGTCGACGTCCGTCACCAGCGCAGCCGCCTCGTACATCCGCCGTGCATTGTCCTTGGCCTTCTCAGGGTCGCGGCCGCGGTCGAAGAAGACGGTGGGATCGGTCATTGCCTCGGGCTGCATGCACTCCTCGACCAGCGCGTCATAAGCGGGCGCGGCGTGGGTCAGCGGGCGGATCACGACGTTGGCGGCATAGAAGAAGTTGCCCTGGCACTCGATCGCGACCGGCGTCGTCTGGTTATGCCAAGTCTCGATCCATTCCTCCGGCGTGGTCTTCTTGGGCCGGACGATGAAGACGCATTGCGAGAAGCCGTGGGTCCGCTGGCCGGGCGGGGCGCGATAGTCGGTGTTGACCACGCCGTTCGACTCGCTGACCAGATACGCCGCGATCCGGCCTGAGATTGATTCCAGCACCTCGTCATACGCCTTGCGGAAGATGTCGATCGCGCTGTCCACCCACAGATGAACGACACCCTCCATTTGCGGCCGCGTGGCGACGCGCACCAGCCCCTTGGCGGGCGCCACCAAATCGTCCACCACGTTGATCTGCAATCCCCGCGCGCCCAGCTCCAGCAGCTTCGGCGCCGCGACCTCGCGCAGCTTGCGGCTGAACTCAGCCGGCGTGTCGCGCACGTCGCGCCATAGTGCGTAGATCACTTTTTCCATTGCAGCTTCCCCTCGCTTCGCCGTTCGCTGCTGATGACGCGCTATACCATCTTGCATCCGGGTCGGGTACGGTTTCCAAGCCAAACCAATAAGCAAGGGAGGAAAGGAGGCTTCATGACCGGCGCGACCCTGACCACGCTCCTGGCAAAGCAGGAGATTACGGAGATGCTCTATCTCTATTGCCGTGCGATGGATCGGATCGACCAGGAACTGACCCTGTCGATCTGGCACGAGGGCGGGACCTGCAATTACAGCAGCAAGGCGGGCGTGCCCGATATACTGTTCCGCGACTATCTGGAGGGCAGCACCAAGGCCCGCTCCGGCTTCGCCAACCATTCGCACCAGATCACCAACGTACTGATCCGCGTGGATGACGAGCGCGCCGCGTCGGAGGCCTACTTCACCGCCTCATTACAGACTCGTCCCAAGGACAACTGGGTTACCGAACATCTCTGGCGCGGGCGCTATCTCGACCGCTGGTCGAAGCGGAGTGGGCGGTGGGCGATCGACCACCGGCAGGTCGTATTCGACAGCTATACGCCCTATGATTTCCCAGCCGAACGGCTGAGCGGCATGCCGCTGGACCTCTCGCGGCGGAGCGCGGACGATCCGTCGTATGACCATCTGGCGAGCGTGCCGTGAGGGGCGACGGAACGATGGGCTTCGCTGCCGCTCAGCCCATCCTACGGGATTCTCGCGCCATATCCCTAAGGAAGAGGCATCCCATGCTCACGCGCTACCAAACCGAGCGTCTCGTTCGCGGCGTGATTTTGCTGCTCGCGAGCGCCCTCTTCACGCTTGTCGGTCTGGTGGCGGGCGTCACCCACATCGCGGACAAGAGGTGGGTTCTCGCCTGTATCGCAGCCGTGCTGATCGCCGCCGCGATCGCCAGCCGCCTCGCGACGAAATGGGTGATGGAGAATCTGGACAATCGGCAAGCCAGGAACCGACAAGACCAAAATCGCCAGTCGACGTCTGGCTCGGGAGATGATGGGTTTCGCTGACGCTCTACCCATCCTACCTTGGGTCGGCTTGGCTCATCTGCTGCAGAATCTCCATCGCCTCGTCGGCTCGCGCCACCGGCACAAACAGATGATCGTGGTGGAAGGCGGAGACCGTGTTCGCGCTGATCCCCGCCTCGGCCAGCGCGGTTGCGATGCGGGCCAGGAAGCCGACGGCGGCGAGGCTCGATTGGACATTCAGCGTGATCATCCGGCAGGGATACGTGCCGGTGAAGCCCGTCCGCTTGGCCAGCGCCTCCGGTACGATCAGGGTCACGCCCTCGGCTTCGTTGAAGGACATGATCGGCGCCAGCCCCCGCGGCACCGGCACGCCCCGCGGCAGGAAGACGAAGACATAGATGTCGCTGCGCAACTCCGGGCGCATGCCGCGGATCAGTTTCGCCAGGTCGGTTTCGCCCGGCACCGCCGTTCAGCCGTCGGTCACCGCCTCGATATCGAGCGAGCTGGGCAGCGAAATGCCGCCGTCGATCAAGATCGACTGGCCGGTGATATAAGACGCCTCCGTCGACGCCAGGTAGACCATCGCGGCAGCGATGTCGTCGCCGGTACCCAGCCTTCCAACCGGCACGCGCGGCGGCATGGCCTTGCGGAAGCCTTCCATCTCGGGCCCGGAAAGCTTCTCGGTGATGATCATGCCGGGCTCGACCGCGTTCACCGTGATGCCGGTCTTGCCGAGCTCGAGCGCCAGGTTGCGAACGAAGCCGGTGACGCCGGCCTTGGACGCCGAGTAGTGCACCAGCCCCTTGGCCGCGGCATGGTTGCCCGAGATCGATGAGGTGACCAGGATGCGGCCGCCATCCTTCGATTGCTTGAGCATCGGCAGCGCGGCCTGAGCCAACCAGAAGCAGGCCTTGAGGTTGACTGAAAAGGTGCGGTCGAGATCGTCATCGCTCAGATCCTCGATGCGGGCATAGGGGCAGTAGGCGGCGTTGTGCAGCAATATGTCGAGGCCGCCATAGCTGCGCACCGCCTCGTTGACCAGCCGCGTCGCCTCGGCCCGGCTGCCGACATCGGCCACGACCAGGCTGGCCTCGGCGCCGGCGGCGCGGATTTCGGCCACGGCAGATTCACCGTCGCCGGCCGTGCGCGTGCCGATCACCACCTTGGCCCCCTCCGCCGCAAAGCGCTTGGCGATCGCCCGGCCAATACCGAGCCCGCCGCCGGTGATGATCGCAATCCGGCCCTTGAGCCTGTCCCCCATCAATTTTCTCCCGGCGCGTGCATCGTCATGACTCATCCCTTCGAGAGCGCCTACCCCTTGAGGGGCACGGCAATTGCATATGGCTTTGCACGGCGAAGGAAAGTGAACCGCAAAGACGCAAAGGCGCCAAGGAGAACAATAAATTTCTTACTTGGCGCCTTTGCGTCTTTGCGGTTCACCTCTTTTCAGACCGCCATTTCGCCCATATGCAATTGCCCTGCCCTCAAGGGGGAAGGCGCGTTGATTGAAAAATTGCACTACCCATTATCCAGAAAATCCAAACATTCCCGGTTGAAGCGGTCCCGGTCCTCGATCATGACCCAGTGGCCGGAGCGGTCGGACAGCACGATGCGCGATTTCGGCAGCGCCTCCTTCAGCACCTCGTTCTGCTCGTATGGCAGGAACTGGTCATGCAGTCCCCAGAAGCCCAGCACCGGACAGGTGATCTCCCTGAGCTGCGGGATGGTGTAATAGGGCGTCTGCAGGGTCTCATAGAGCACCATCGGCTGCTCCATGGCGATGTCGATGCGCTCGGCCACGGCTTCGTCGGTGATGTCGGCCTTGTTGTGCACCAGCTTGGCCAAGAGCTCGCGATAGGAGGCGGCGGCTTCTTCCTTGCTGTCGGGCCGGTTCTTGGCCCAGTTCCACATCGCCTGCAGCCCGGGCGACACGCCGACGAACTTGCGCGGGTCGACCAGGCCGCCCGGCGCCATGAGGATCAGCTTCGTCACCTGCTCGGGATAGCTGAACAGGTAATGCAGCGCGACGCCACCGCCCAGCGAGTTGCCGACCGGAACCGTCCTCGTGATGCCGAGCGACGCCAGCAGATCGCGCATCGTCAGCACATGCGTCGCCGAATGGTAGTAAAGGTCGGCCGGCTTGTCCGACAGGCCGAAGCCCAGGAAGTCGGGCGCCAGGCAGTGATAGCCATGTTCGGCCAGGACCGGCCCGTTATACTTGAAGTTGCTATAGCCGCTGGCGCCCGGCCCGCCGCCGTGAAGGAACAGCACTGTGGGCTTGCCCGGGGTCGGCGTACCCCAGGCGTGATAATGCAGGCGGTAGCCGCTCTTCAGGGTATGGTACTTGCCCACGGGGATCGGGGTGGAGGCCATATTTCACGCTCCCAGAAACTTGTGGCCCCAATGGCTGCCGCGGGTGGATTCGAACACCTTGTAGGTGCTCCAGTCCTTGACCGAACCGCCGGTACCGTACTCCATCTGAAATCCGCCCGGCGTCTTCATGTAGAATGAGATCATGTCGTCATTGACGTGGCGGCCGAGCGTCAAAGTCAGCTTGACGCCGTTCTGCTCGACCCGGTCGAGCGCGCGCCCAACCTCGTCCATCGAATCGACCTCGACCATCAGATGGTTGCAGCCGGTCGGGTCGGTCAGCTCGGCATAGGCCAGGCTATGCTGCCGTCCGGCGGCGCAATGCAGGAAATAGACCCGGATCGGCGGCACGCCCTCGGCCAATGTCAGGTGCAAGAGGTCGGAGATGCCGAAGCCCATAACATCGGTCCAGAATGCGACGGTGCCGTCGATGTCGCCGGTCGGCAGCACCGCATGCCCCATGCCGAGATCGCCGGTGACGAACTGCGTCCCGATCGGCGAGACGAACTTGGTGAAGCTGGCGATCGGTCCCCACGACACTTCATGCGTCAGGCCGGCGGGATCCTGGAACGAGAAGAAATCCTGCACCTTTCGCGCCTTGCGTTCCGCTTCGCGCCCCGGCGTCACCGCCACGCCGGCGGCTTCCAGGTCCGCGCGCACGGCGTCGAAGCTCTGCTTGTCGGCCACGCCCCAGCCGGACGCGGTCAGCGCGTCCTTGTCCGTCTGCTGAATCAGGAAGCGGAAATCGCGCCCGTCCATCTTGAGATAAAGCGTGCCCTCGGGCCCATCCACGGCGGCCATGCCCAGCACGTTGGTGCCGTAGTCGCGCCATTTGCCAAGGTCGGGCGTGCCGATGACGACATAGCTGAGCTCGGTGATTTTCATGCTTTCCCCTTCGCTTTGGCGTTTCCCGCGACACCGCCGTTGACGCACCGTATTGTCGCACGATCTTATACCAACCATAACCGGCCGCTAGGCAAGGACTGCGTGCGCAGAACAAAGGGGACGAACAATGGATGACCAATCTTCAATGATGGCGCCGACTGCCGAAGACCTGATTGCCGCGGCGCGCGGCATGATCCCGACGCTGGCGTCCCGCGCTGAGCGCCAGTCGGAGAATCGCCGCATCCTGCCCGAGACGATCGCCGAGCTGAAGGAGGCCGGATTCTTCCGGGTGCTGCAGCCCCGGCGCTGGGGCGGTTATGAGATGGACCCGAGAGTCTTCGCCGAGATCCAGATCGCGCTCTCCGAGGGCGACATGTCGGTCGGCTGGGTCTACGGCGTCGTCGGCGTCCATGCCTTCCAGATCGCGCTGTTCGACGACCGCGCAGCGCAGGACGTCTGGGGCCGGGACGATTCCATCCTCATCGCCTCCACCTACATGCCGACCGGCCGCGCCACCCCGGTAGAGGGCGGCTATCGCTTCAGCGGCAAGTGGAAATTCTCGTCCGGGGTCGAGCATTGCGAGTGGATTTTCCTGGGGGGCCTGACGGTCAAGGACGAGGCCAGCGGCAAAGGCGGCGATTACTGCACTTTCCTGGTGCCCCGGTCTGATTTCGAGATCGTCGATACCTGGGACGTGATGGGGCTCAAGGGCACCGGCAGCCAGGACATCGTGGTCAGGGACGTGTTCATCCCGGAATACCGGGTGCACAAGACCTCCGATGCCTATGGCGGCACCAGCCCGGGCAACGCGGTGAATACCGGGCACCTTTATCGGTACCCGTTCGTGCAGGTGTTCTTCCGCGCCGTGACCAACGGCTGCATCGGCGCCCTGCAGGCGCTGCTCAATGATTTCCGGACCTATGCCGCGGCGCGCATCACCACCGTCGGGACGTCGACGGCGAACGATCCCGATGCGCAGCTCGTCTGTGCCGAAGCGGCCTCGGCGATCGACGAGATGAAATGCATCCTCCACCGCAACTTCGCCGAGATCGACGCAGTGGCCCGCAAGGGCGAGCTGCCGACGACGGAGCAGCGGCTGCTCTATCGCTACCAGTCTTCCGTAGTGGCCGAACGCTGCCTCTCGATCGCCTCCAGGATGTTCAGGTGCGCGGGCGGCTCCGGGCTTTACGCCACCCATGCCTTCGGCCGCATCTACGCCGACCTGATCGCCGCCCGCCAGCACGTCGCCAACCAGAGCCAGATCAGCGGCCGCGGCTACGGCGCCGTCCTGCTCGGCCTCGAGAACCGCGACCCGATGATTTGAGGGATCATCAGAAATCGAAACATCAGGCACCACCGACTGATATGAATTGAAACGCAAAGGCGCAAAGGCGCCAAGCTAAAGAGAACGAACTATTCGCCGGATTCCGTCCTTAATCAGCACGACATTGAAATTGATCAGCAGTCCCAGGCGATAACCAGAAAGTCTCAAATAGGTGAGAACCTGCGCCTCGTGGATCGGCAAAGTTCTTTCAGCAGCCTTGATCTCCACAACGACCAAGCCGCCGGCCACCAAATCCATCCTGAAGCCAGCGTCGATGCGTGTGTCGCGGTAGAAGACGGGAAGTGCAACCTGACGCTCGACACGGATGCCGCGCATGCTCAGCTCAAGCGCGAGACATTGCTCGTAAACCGACTCAAGGAGTCCCGGCCCCAGCGTCGAATGCACAGCGAACGCAGAATCAACGATCGGGTGGGCAAGGAGATTATGTTCCGATTGAGTCTCGCTCACCTTTGCGTCTTTGCGCCTTTGCGTTTCACTTCCTACTTATCGAACACCTTCGCATTCGGCCGCCCGAAGGTCACCACGCTCGGCGTCCCGTCCTCGCCGATTTTCTGGATCAGCAGCGAAGTCTGGCGGAAGACCTGGCTTTGGATGTACCAGCGGCCGTTCCGCAGCGTGTACTTGTTCGTGTACTGGCCGGTCAGTTGATAGGTCAGCCGGTCGCCCACATCGATGCCCACGAACAACGCATCCCAGACGCCCTCGGCGGCAATGGCGCCCGTCAGCTTGATGTGCGGATTGTTGCCGGTGTGAAGGGTATAGAAGCCGGGCTTGCCGCCCTGCGCCTTCAGCACGTTGATGAAGTCCTCGCGGTCCTTGCAGGGCGGCACGCCCTCCATGTCGATCACCGCGCCGGTCTCGAGGAAGCAGTCGCGCACGTCGTCCAGCTTCTGCCGGTCGACGCTGCTCCAATAGCGATACTGCACCTCCTTGATCGCGTTGATGTGCTCCAGCTGGACGATGCGGGCTTCGAGTTCGGGCAGGCTGCTCATTGTCTTCCCCCTGTTGCGTTTCCGCTGATGTGCGGGAGCGCGCGCGGGTCGTCAAGACGCTTTCGACCGCCGCGAAAAACGGGCTAAGCTCGGGACCGGATCGCCGGTGCGATCCCAACGAATTCGGGGAGGCGGGGAAATGCACAAATCGCGGCGCCAAGCCGGCGCGGCTCTTGCGCTGGGTCTGGCATGCGCGATGACCGGATGCACGCAGCAAGCTGCGCAACAGACGGCCGCTCAGCCGGTCGCGCAGGAAAAGCCCAAGGTCATGGCCGATCCCGACGCCACCGTGCACATCCCGCCGATCGTGATACCGGCGTCGGCCTTCACCAGCCCGCAGGCCAGGGCCACGCTCTACGCGATCATGACGCATCCTTACCCGCCGATTCCGGGCGCGCACGCGCCGCTGGAGGATTACCAGAAGGGGCGGGAGGCACTGAATCGCGACGTCTACCTGCCGATGATCGCCAAGGACAAAGCGAAGTTCGCCGTCGATCTCGGCTCGGAGACGATCGCCGGCGTGTACGCCGACGTGGTGACACCCAAGGACGGCATCGCGCCCCGGAACAAGGACCGCATCCTGATCAACCTGCATGGCGGCGCGTTCTATAACGGCGCCAGGACCGAGAGCCTGGTGGAATCGATCCCCGTCGCCGCGCTGGGCAGGATCAAGGTGATCAGCCTCGACTATCGTGAGGGGCCCGAATACAAGTTCCCGGCGGCGAGCGAGGATGTGGCCGCCGTCTACAAGGAACTGCTCAACCACTACAAGCCGCAGAATATCGGCATCTATGGCTGCTCCGCCGGCGGATCGCTGACCGCCGAGGCGATGGCCTGGTTCCAGAAGGAAAGGCTGCCCACTCCCGGTGCGATCGGCATCTTCTGCGCCGGCGCAGTCAGGGGGATCGTCGGGGACTCCACATACCTTGCGCCGCCGCTCGCCTATGCCCAGATGCCGCCACCTCCGATCAAGGCTGATTCGGGCGGCGCCGAGCCCGGCGGCTATTTCGCCGGCACCGATGCCAAGGACCCGCTGGTGTCCCCGGTCTACGATCCCGCAATGCTGGCCCGGTTTCCGCCGACCCTTATCATCACCGCCTCTCGCGACATGGCGGAAAGCGCGGCACTCTACACCCACACGCAATTGCTTAAGGCGGGGGCGGACGCCCAGCTGTATGATGCGGAGGGATTGTGGCACGGCTTCCTGTTCGATCCCGACCTGCCCGAGGCAGCTGACGCCCTGCAGGTCATGGTAAAGTTCTTCGACCGCCATCTGGGGAAATAGCATGAGCAACCTGCCCGACCTGTTAGGCCTTTCCGGTAAGATGGCGCTCGTGATCGGCGGCGGCCGTGGCATGGGGGAAAGCACGGTGCGTCTGCTGGCGGGCGCCGGCTGCGATGTTGCGGTAGTCGATGTCGACTCCGGCCGGGCTCGGCATGTCGCCGATATCGTCAGCGGCATGGGGCGGCTCGGCGTGCCCATCGTTTCCGACGTCCTGGACGATAACCAGGCCGCCGAGGCCGTGGCGCAGGCGGAGCAGGCGCTGGGCGGCCTCGACATCATGGTCTCGATCGTCGGCCAGGCCTTGTTCAAGCCGATCGTCGAGATGACGCCGGGGGAGTGGGATTTCGACCACAGCCGCAACCTGCGCTATTTCTTCGTCACGGCGCGTGAAGTGGCCAAATCGATGATCCGACGCGGCAAGCCGGGCGCGATGGTCTGCGTCGCATCGACCGACGGCATCCAGGGCGCGCCGTTCCACGCCGCCTATGGCGCAGCCAAGGCCGGGCTGATCCAGCTCGCCCGCACCATGGCGGTGGAGTGGGCCGAGCACGGCATCCGGGTCAATTGCGTGGCGCCCGGCAGCATCAACACGCCGCGTCTGCCGGAAACGCCTGCCAGCAAGGCGGCCATGAGCCAGAGCCTGGTACCGATGGCCCGCGCCGGCGTTCCCGATGACATAGGCAAGGCGGCGCTCTTCCTCGCCTCGGACATGGCGGGCTATATCACCGGCCATACGCTGATGGTCGACGGCGGCTGGATGGCGGCGAATCTGTTCGACCCCCGCAAGCTGTCGGTCAAGACGTCCAATTGAGTCCATCAAACTCCCCCCTCCGCGAGCGGGCCACGCTATGCACACTTCGAGGCTGCAACGAATCCCCTCGCCCCGGCGGGGAGAGGGAGGGGCCCACGCGTAGCGTGGGAGGGTGAGGGGGCGCGTGCGTCAGCACGCGTCTGCCGGCAGGCCGGCGGCCGGGTGAGGCGGCGCGCACGTCCGTGCGCGTCCGGCGGCAGCCGAAAACGAACATCCCCAACCGGTGGAAGAGCCACAGCCGCACACCTCACCCCCGCCGCGGCGGTTCCTCTCCCGGCTTCAGCCAGAACAGATCATGTAGCCATTCCAGCTGCAGCCGCACCAGCGCGGCATCCAGGTTGGGATGGGGAATATCATCGAGGATTTTCGTCAGCTTCGCCACATTCGACTGGCGGCGCAGCCGCTCGGCCGTCGCTGGCTCCGCCGCCGCGATATCGACCTCCACGGCCTCCAGCAGCGTCGCGAGATAGGCGTCGATCTCCGCCTCGGCCTCCCGACGGTTCTCGTCGTCATAGTCGTCGAGATCGCTCCGGTCGCGGCCGAACCCGTCATCGCCGTTCCGGCGCTCCCGGCCGCCTCCATCCCGACCGACTGCGTCCCGGTCTCCCGGCCAGTCCCGATTTACGGCCTGACTGGCGGCCGCGCGCGCATGCGGCGTCGGCCTCAGCCCCGCGGCCTCCTCCTTCAGCACCATGATCTGCCTGACCGCCCGCGCCGCGCGGTTGAAGCTGTGCGACAGCTGCCTCAGCTCGGCCACGGCCTTGTCCCCTTGGGCCTGCATCTGCTCGGCGCCCTTCTGATGCAGCCAGGTGGCGAAATCCTCCGCCATCCCCTGCATCCGCTCCAAGGTCGCGACATCGGCCTCCCGCAGCGCCTCCAGCGCGTCCTCGTCTGCATACGCCTCGTCCCCGCCCGCCTCGGGCAGGGGCTCGTCATCCTCGAAGAAGCGGCGCGAGGGAAACATGAACCTTACATGAACATATCAAGCCCGGAGTTCAAGGGCCCTTGACGCAAATTTCATTATTCCGCTCTCCAATTCCGTCGTTCCCAGGCCGGAATCGACTGACAGCCGACCTTGGGGCAGGGTCCGGATGATCCGTGGATGGCTCCCGGTGCAGTTTCCGGACAGTGATATGCAGGAAAGTTTGTCTTCCCGACCGAATGGGCACGCCGTCGCACAACTCGAGAACCTCATCGCACGCGAGGGAGATCTACGCTATGGCTATCCCGTCGAAGTCCAGGCGCTGCTGCAGCAGATCTTTCAGCAAGAGGCTGAGTTCGCCTGTTTTATCGACAAATCGTTGATTGTGGGCATCCTCGACGAGCTGCCTAACCGCATTTTGAGGTGGGCAATCGCTCTGGATCGAGCTGGCATCAGGGGTGAAGGCATGAGTTTTTCTGACGTTGAAAAAGAGCGTGCAAGTCATATAGCGATCAACGCTGGCACGGGCGATGTGAACATCGGCGTCGTGGGTAACGTCAGGCATGGCAATGTCGCGGCCGGCAGGAAGAGCCAGGCCGGTGCAGTTACGATCAACGGCGAGGATATCCGAGCGCTCGTCAGTGAAATTCAGGGTCACATCGACGGGTTGAAGCTTAATACTGCCGATCGCGGCGAGTTGGAGGCAACTCTATCCGAACTCAAGACTGTAGAACCCCACGACCAGGTAAAGGCTGGTTCGATCGAACCGGCTATCAAAAAGTCTTGGGTCTTGTCGGAAAGGCCGGCGGCGCAGTCATTTCAGCCGGCATTAAGGTGTTCGTTGAGGCGTGGATGCGTGCGCACGGACTCGTTCCGTAGGACAACGGCCCCCGAATTGGTGAAACATAACGTCCTTTAAGTTATGCCGGCTTGCCTGCATACTGGGGCCTACGGCGAATTGCATACTTGCGGGTGCCTCCGAACGTGAAGCCTCAGGAGTTTTTCGGCCACTGAGGCCCGCTCCTGGCGCGAAGGTGCCTTGCGTCCGAGCGCTCGCCGACCGCAGGCGGTGACCCATTGCGG
>CAZVYC010000158.1:4719-12476 GCA_964631425.1 uncultured Rhodospirillales bacterium | reverse complement strand
ACAAGGGGGTCCGCCATGCTGCTCTCGCTTCCTAAGATGCCCCTGCTTCCCAAGGTGCCGTTCCAGCAGCGGCGGGACACTGATCCAGTTCATCCGGCCCTGCTCGAGTTCCAGTCGCCTTCCGCCGCCATCATCGCCATGCAGGCACCGCCGGCAGCGCGCCGGATGGTCTGGACGGTCACAAGCCTGTTCGTTGCCTGCGTAGTCGCGATGGGCACGATCCCGGTCGATCGCGTAGTGACGACGCATGGCAAGGTGGTTTCCACCGCGCCGACGATCGTCGTCCAGCCGTTGGAAACCGCGATCGTCCGTTCGATCGAGGTGCATGAAGGGCAATTCGTTCATGCCGGCGACGTGCTCGCCCGGCTCGACCCGACCTTCGCAGCTGCCGATCTGGGCACCGTCCGCGCGCAGGCCGACGCTCTTGAAGCCGAAGTCGCTCGCCTGAAGGCCGAAGCCGCGGGGCAGGAGTTCAAGCCGACCAGCACCGGCACCGCCTGGGCGACTCAGGCTGCGCTGTTTGCGCAGCGCCAGGCCGAGCGCAGCTTCAAGCTAGAGAACTATGCTCAGAAGATCACCGGCCTCGAAGCAACCGTCGCCAAAAGTGAGGATGATGCGTCGGCGCTGCACGCGCGTCTTGGTGTTGCCGAGAAGGTCGAGGGCATGCGCAAGGAACTCGAACACATGGAGGTCGGCAGCAAGCTGAACGCGCTACTCGCCACCGGCAGCCGGATCGAGGTCGGCGGCCAGCTGAGCGAGGCCGTCAACAACGCCGAGGCGGCGCGGCGCGACCTGGCGGCGATGAAGGCCGAGCGCGACAGCTACGACCAGACCTGGAAGAGCGACGTCCTGCAGAGCCTGGCCGATCGCTCGGGCAAGCTGAACGACGCCAAGGAAGCGCTCAGCAAGGCCGAGCTGCGCCAGAACCTGATGGAGCTCAGGGCCGACCGCGACGCGACGGTGCTGACCGTCGCCCGAGCCTCGGTCGGCTCGGTCCTGCAATCGGGCGACCAGCTGATTACGCTGGCGCCGGCCGGGACCGCGCTCGAGATCGAGACCAACATCGCCGGTCGCGATCACGGCTTCGTACATGACGGCGACCCTGTGGCGATCAAGTTCGACACCTTTCCCTTCGCGCAATACGGGCTGGCCGAGGGTTCAGTGCGGACGATCAGCGCCGACAGCTTCACGGCGCAGGAGGAAGCACGCACCCGTAATGGCTGGGCCGATTCGGTCGCGGCGCCCGGCAATGCGACCGACCCGTTCTACCGGTCCCGCATTGCCATCGACCAGGTGAAGCTGCGCAACCTTCCGGCGACTTTCCACTTGTCGCCCGGCATGCCGGTGACGGCCGACGTGAAGATCGGCAAGCGGACCGTGCTCTCCTACCTGCTGGGGAGGGTCCTGCCGGTGGCGTCGGAGGGCATGCGCGAGCCGTGATACTGAATTTCGGCGGCCCGGAAGCGGCGCTTCGGAAGGCGGAGCGCGAGGCCGAAAGGGGGCGACCGGCGGAGTGCTTCCGGCTCTATGCCAAGGCGGCGGCCGCCGGCGACGCGGAGGCGCAATATCGGGTCGGCCGCTGCTACCTTGAGGGCGGCGGGGTACCGCCGAGCCGGAGCGAGAGCCTGCGCTGGCTCGAGCGTGCGGCCGACCAGCGCCACGTCGAAGCCAAGGTGCTGCTGGCCAAGCTGCTCGTGCAAGGCTATGGCGCCCCCTACGATGAGCCCTGTCCGCAGGATTCAGGCCTGTTCGGCTCGGGCGCGGCTGCGCCCGACTTCGACGCGGCGGCCAAATGGGCGCGTCGGGCCGCCGTGCGCGGGTCGGCGGAGGGGCAGGCGGTCCTGGCCTATATCCTGACTGCCGGCCCCGAGATGATGCGCGACCTGGAGGAGGCGCACGGATGGTATCGTAAATCGGCCGCGGGCGGCTCACCCCGCGGAATGTTCGGCTATGCGCTGTCGCTCGCCGGTCGACCCGGCGAGGCATCCGAGGAGGAGAAGATCGTCACGCTGGTGACGCGCGCCGCGGATGCCGGCCTGCCCTCCGCGATCCATATGCAGGGCGTTCTCGCCCAGCATGGCGTGGGCAGGCCGGCGGATTTCGGGGCGGCTGCTGACCATTACCGTCGCGCAGCGGAAGCCGGGCATCCCGGCGCTGCGCGCGCGTTGGGGCAGCTGTGCCTTTCGGGCGAAGGTGTCGACCGCGACCCGGACGAGGCGGTGCATTGGCTGCGGATCGCAGCGACCGCCGGCGATCGGCTGGCCCAGGCCGATCTGGCGAACCTGCTGCTGAGCGGCGCCGGCACGCAAGAAGGCTTGGCGCGGGTTCGAGAATGGTTCGAGGATGCCGCAATTCAAGGCGACCCCGTCGGCCAGTTCAACTATGGTCTTTGCCTCGCCGAGGGCATCGGCGGCTGGCAGGATGAGGCGCAGGCGCTCATCTGGCTGCGCCGCGCCGGGCCGGCGGTAGCCAACGCACAATATTGGTATGGCCGGATGCTGTGTGCAGGGCGGGGGATTCCGCGCTGCCCCGAAGAGGGCAGGGCATGGATCGCCAAGGCCGCCGAGTCCGGCATGGTCGAGGCCCAGGTGGCGCTCGCCGAGCTGATGGTCGATGGCGAGGGCGGCCCTCGCGACCACGCGGGGGCGAAGGCATTGCTCGAACAAGCGGCCGCCAAGGACCATGTCGGCGCCATGTTCGCCCTGGGCGCGCTCAACGGCGGCGGCTACGACGTGCCGGCCGACCGCGTGACCGCCCAGCGCTGGTTCCGGACGGCCGCCGAGCGCGGTCACGCGGCGGCCCAGTGGATCCTGGGCCGTTATCTGGCGCGCGGCCTGGCCGGCGAACGTAACGTGACCGAGGCGCGGGAATGGCTGACCCGCGCAGCTTCCCAGGGGCAGATCAGCGCGCTGCAGGAGCTGGACTCGCTGCCGGCGAATTAGAGCCGTCCCTCATTTTTCTGTCCTTGCTCGCCTAAACCGCGCTAACCTCGCTCAGCGGAAATGACCGGAAATCCGGCGACGAAGGAGGAAGCCATGCTGCGGAAGGCCCGGTCCGAGCCCAGGATCGAATGCTCGGCGGAGGAGTGGGAGGCACGGGTGGACCTCGCCTGCGCCTATCGGCTGTTCGACCATTTCGGCTGGCACAGCCTGATCTACAACCATATCACGCTGCGGATTCCCGGCCCGGAGCGGCATTTTCTGATCAACCCGTTCGGGCTCCTGTATAGGGAGGTCACCGCGTCGAACCTGATCACGGTGGATATCGACGGCAACAAGCTCAGCCCGTCGCCGTGGGAGGTCTGGGAGGCGGGCTATGTCGTGCACAGTGCCGTGCATCGCGTGCGCGACGATGTGCGCTGTGTCATGCACACCCACACTGTGGCCGGGATCGCCGTCGCCAGCCAAGCCGACGGGCTGCTGCCGCTCGACCTGACGTCGCTCCTGTTCACCGGCCGCATCGCCTATCACGACTTCGAAGGGATAACGACCGATCGCGACGAGTGCGCCCGAATCGCGGCCGACCTGGGCGACAAGCGGGTCATGATCCTGCGCAATCACGGGCTGCTGACCTGCGGCGCCACTGTCGCGGATGCCTTCCAGGAGATGTATCAGCTGGAGCAGGCCTGCCGTGTCCAGCTGGCGGCACAGTCGAGCGGCGCCAGGCTCAATTTCCCCCCCGCCTCGATCGCGGCCAAGACCGCGAAACAGGGCGATAGCGCGCAGGACTCGGCGATGTCGCGGCGGAACCAGCTGCAATGGGCCGCCATGCGGCGCTGGATGGAGGAGCTCGACCCGAGCTTCATGAATTAGCCGCCGATATACGACTAGGCGATGAGGCTCGACCAGGCGGTCAATATCGCTGATCTCAGGCGCATGGCCAGGCGGCGGTTGCCCCGGCTGGTGCTCGACTACATCGAAGGCGGCGCCGAGGATGAGATCGGGCTGGATGAGAATCTCCGGGCCTTTGCCCGCCGCAAGCTGGTCCCGCGCTTCCTGACCAATTGCTCAGCCATTGATTTGCGGACCGAGCTGTTCGGCCGGAGCCATGCCCTGCCGTTCGGCATCGGACCGACCGGGATCGCCGGGCTGTTCCGGCCGGGCGGAGACCTGATGCTGGCCGAAGCGGCGCTGGCCGAGGATATCCCCTATGTCATGTCGGGCACGAGCAGTGCCGCGATCGAGGATCTGCCGCCGCCGGCGGCAGCCAACGGCTGGTACCAGCTCTATACCGGGTGCAACCGGACGGTCGACGAAGACATCGTGCGCCGCGCAGCGGACGCCGGCATGAGGGCGCTTGTTGTTACCGTCGACTCGGAGGTCCGGACCAAGCGGGAGCGCGACATCCGCAACCGCTTCGGCGGCGAGCGCATGAAGGCCGCGCTGATGCTGGAGGCACTGCTGCTGCACCCTGCCTGGGTTGCGGGCTATCTGCGCAGCGGCGGAATGCCGGCGTTCCGCAATTTCGCGCCTTACGCCGGGGCGCCGGACGATGCGCGAGCGATCTGGAGATATATGGTCGGGCATCTACCCGGAAACCCGGTGTGGAGCGACATCGAGCACTATCGCCGCTTGTGGACCGGAAAACTGGTCGTGAAGGGCCTGCTGCACCCCGATGACGCGGTACGGGCGGTGGCGGCGGGCGCCGACGGAATCATTGTGTCCAATCACGGCGGCCGCCAGCTCGATCGGGCGCCGGCTGCGATTGACATGCTGCCGCTCGTCGCGGCGGAAGTCGGCGACAAGGCAGTGGTGATGGTCGACGGTGGTGTCAGGCGGGGCGCGGACATCATCACCGCCCTCTGCCTTGGGGCGCGATTCGTCTTCCTTGGGCGGGCCACGCTCTATGGGCTCGCGGCCGGCGGCTTGCCCGGGGTTCGGCGGGCGATCGCCATCCTGCGTCATGAAATCGAAACGGTCGGACGGCACATCGGCGCACGGCGGGCCTCCGATTTCTCTGCCGCCTTCCTTGCTCAGCCAGGAAGTGGCTGATCGGCTGAATACCGGGTGTGCGAATCTGCCCGGATAGGCGAAGTTGTCTTAGGCGGGCATCACGGATATATAACGCGACGGCTTTTTTCGAGGGATGGGTGGGCGGATTCCGATGAACGCACCGGTGACCAGCACCTTTTCAGCGCGCGATCTTCACGCCAAAGCGCGCTTCAACATGGTTGAAGGACAGCTGCGGACGAACCGGGTCACCGATTCGCGCCTGTTGGCTGTACTGTCGGATTTGCCGCGTCAGATCTTCGTTCCGCCGGGGCTTGCCTCGGTCGCCTATGTCGACGAAAGCCTCAAGATCGCGCCCGACCGCTACCTGCTGGAGCCGCTGGCGCTGAGCCGGCTCGTGCAGGAGGCCGGGATCGAACCGGGTGACAAGACGCTCGTGATCGGCGCCGGAACCGGCTATTCGACGGCAGTCGTGGCCAATCTCGCCGCGTCGGTGGTGGCGCTGGAATGCGATCCCGAGCTTGCGCGCCGAGCGAAGGCCAATCTGGCGGATCTGGCAATCGCCAATGCGACAGTGGTGCAGGGGCCGCTCGAGCAGGGCTGGGCTGCCGGGGCGCTCTATGATGTTATCCTGATCGACGGCATGATCGCAAAACTGCCGGCGTTGATTGCCGGTCAGTTGGCCGACCATGGCCGGCTGGTGACGATTCGGTCACAGGAGGGGCGGTGCGGCGCCGGCATGCTGTACTGCAAGCTGGGCGGTCCCGTGTCCGGGCGCGTGCTGTTCGACGCAACCGCTCCCTATCTGCCCGGATTTGCTCCTGAACCTGCCTTCGCCTTCTGACCATGAGTGCCGTCGAGCCCTTGGAAATAGACCCGATCGAGCTGAAGCGGCGCCTGGAGTCGGATACCCCGCCCGTTATCCTCGATGTCCGTGAGGGCTGGGAGGTCGAAATCGCGGCAATCGATGGCAGCATCGTCATTCCCCTTGGGCAGTTGACCGGGAGGGTGGGCGAGGTGCCGCGAGACCGGCCGCTCGCCGTCATGTGCCATCATGGCGGCCGCAGCGCCCAGGCCCTCGGCTGGCTGCGGTCCCAGGGGTTTGCCAATGCCATGAATCTCGCCGGCGGCATTGACGCATGGGCTCGGCTCGTCGACCCAAGCGTCGCACGTTATTAGACAATCGAGGAATTTGACCTGATGCCCAGCTCCCTTTGGCTTCGCTCATCCGCCCTCGCAATTGCCTGCGCATGCATCGGCGTCGGCGCGCGTGCGCAGACGATCGAAGAGACGCTCGCCAACGCCTACAGACAGAATACCCAGTTGGGCGGCCAGCGGGCGCAGCTGCGCGCGACGGACGAGCTGGTGCCGCAGGCATTGTCGAACTGGCGGCCGACAGTGACGGCCAGCGGCGCGCTGACGGAGACCGACACGCAATACGGGCCACGCAGCGCCACCAATGGCTTGAGGACGTTCGGTTTGTCGACTGGCTCCAACTTCTCGCAACAGGTCGGCGTGCAGGTGGTTCAGAACGTCTATCGCGGCGGCCGCACCGAAGCCCAGACGAATCAGGCGACCCATACCGTCAAGTCCGGCCAGGCGACGCTCGCCTCGACCGAAGAGAGCATCTTGCTCTCGGCGGCGCAGAGCTATCTCGATGTTGTGCGTGACCAATCCACCGTCGATCTCAACGCCAATAACGAGGCGGTCTTGAAGCGGCAGCTCGATGCCGAGAATGACCGTTTCAGAGTGGGCGAGGTCACGCGTACCGACGTGGCCTTGGCGGAGGCATCCTATCAGCAGGCAATTTCCCAGTACCAGACGGCGGTCGGCACGCTCCAAACTGACCGGGCGACTTTCCAGCGCGTTGTCGGCCAGGCGCCCGGCAAGCTCGTCCAGCCGGTTTTCAAATATGCCCTGCCGGGCTCGCTCGAAGACGCCGTTGGCGAGGCCGAGACCAATAATCCCGCTGTCATTGCCGCCGAGTACACCGAGCGCGCGGCGCGCGATGCCGTCGACCTCGCTCAGGGTGCACGGCTGCCGACGGTTCAGATCGTCGGCAGCTACTCGCGGCTCTACCCAGGGGCAAATTCGTCGATTGGCTTGGAGACTTCGGGAAAGATCGATCACGTCAATACCGGCAGCATCGCCGCGGAGATGACATGGCCGCTTTATACCGGCGGCCAGGCTTCGTCGCTGGTCAGGCAGTCCAAGCAGACCGCCAATCAAAGCCTGATCGCGGTCGAGGACGCCAAGCGCGTCGCACGCCAATCGGCGATTTCCGCCTGGCAGCAGCTCGCCGCCGCGCGGGCCAACGTCATCGCGCTCAGGTCGGCCGTTAACGCCGCGCAGATCGGCGCCGAGGGTACGCGCCAGCAGGCGCTGGTCGGCACCGCGACGGTCCTCGATTCCCTGACGGCCGAGCAAAACCTGCTTCAGGCCGAGGTCAATCTCGTCAGCGCTGAACATGACAGCCTGCTGTATTCGTTCTCATTGCTTTCGGCTGTAGGCCGGATGACGGCGCGCGATCTCGCGCTGGCGGTGCAGATCTATGATCCCCAGGTGAACCAGAACCGAGTCTCGGACAAATGGTTTGGCACGGGTATCGAGTAGAATGGCCGCGTGCGAGCGGGAGCATACCCCTTTGACTTGATCGTTCCGCGCTGGCAACAACAGCGCCATGCTTGACAAGACATTCGATCCCCAGGCGGTGGAAAGCCGCCAGTCCGAACGCTGGGAGAAGGCCGAGATCGGCAAGCCGGCCGGTAACGGTACGCCGTTCACGGTCATGATGCCGCCGCCGTACGT
>CAZVYC010000158.1:0-4709 GCA_964631425.1 uncultured Rhodospirillales bacterium | reverse complement strand
GGCAGCCTGCATGTCGGCCACGCGCTCAACCACACGCTTCAAGACGTGATCGTCCGGTATCGCCGCATGCGCAAGGATCGCGTGCTGTGGCAGCCCGGGACCGACCACGCCGGCATCGCCACCCAGATGATCGTGGAGCGGCAATTGGCGGGCGAAGGGAAATCGCGTCTCGATTTCAGCCGCGAAGCCTTCATCGAGCGCATCTGGCGCTGGAAGGCCGAATCGGGCGGCGCCATCGTCAACCAGCTCCACCGGCTCGGCACCTCGCCCGACTGGTCGCGCGAGCGCTTCACCATGGACGAGGGGCTCTCGGCCGCGGTGCGCAAGGTGTTCGTGCGGCTTTACAAGCAGGGGCTGATCTATCGGGACAAGCGCCTGGTCAACTGGGACCCCAAGCTGCACACCGCGATCTCCGACCTGGAGGTCGAGCAGAAGCCGCACAAGGGCAGCCTGTGGCATCTGCGCTATCCGATCGAGGGGCTGCAAGGCAGGTACCTGGTCGTGGCGACCACCCGGCCGGAGACCATGCTGGGCGACACCGCGATCGCGGTGAACCCGGAAGACGAGCGGTATCAAGACCTCATCGGCCTGCACGCCATCCTGCCGCTGGTCGGCCGCCTACTGCCGATCGTGGCCGACGAGCACGCCGATCCCGAAACCGGCAGCGGGGCGGTCAAGATCACGCCCGCGCACGATTTCAACGATTTCGAGGTCGCGCGCCGCCACGGGCTCGAGCTCATCAACATCTTCGACCGCGACGCGCGCATCAATACGAATGCGCCGGAGCGCTTTCACGGGCTCGACCGCTACGAGGCGCGCAAGCGCATTGTGGCCGAGCTGGAGGAGAAGGGCATCCTCGACCATGTCGAGCCGCACGACCATTCGCTACCGACCGGCGACCGTTCGGGCGTGGCGATCGAGCCCTGGCTCACCGACCAATGGTACGTTGACGCCGCGCGGCTGGCGGTGCCGGCGATCGCCGCCGTCGAAGACGGTCGAACCCAGTTCTTTCCCAAGCAGTGGGAGAGGACCTATTTCGACTGGCTGCGCCACATTCAGCCCTGGTGCATCAGCCGGCAGCTCTGGTGGGGGCATCGCATTCCCGCGTGGTATGGGCCGGATCACCGCTATTTCGTCGAGGAAACCGAGGCCGAAGCGCACGATGCCGCCCGGGCCCATTATGGGCACCCTGTCGCGCTCAACCAGGATACCGACGTTCTCGACACCTGGTTCTCATCGGCGCTTTGGCCGTTCTCGACCTTGGGCTGGCCCAAGCAGACACCGGAACTGGCAACCCACTATCCGACCGATCTCCTGGTTACCAGCTTCGACATCATCTTTTTCTGGGTCGCGCGGATGATGATGATGGGGCTGCACTTCATGGGCGACGTACCCTTCCGCCGGGTCTACATCCACGCGCTGGTCCGCGACGAGAAGGGCCAGAAGATGTCCAAGACCAAGGGCAACGTCATCGACCCCCTGCTCCTGATCGACAAGTACGGGGCCGACGCGCTGCGTTTCACCTTGACTGCGTTGACCGCCCAGGGGCGTGACATCCGCCTGTCGGAATCGCGCGTCGAAGGCTATCGCAATTTCGCGACGAAGCTGTGGAACGCCGCCCGTTTCTGCCAGATGAACGAGTGCCGGCCAGTCCCGACTTTCGATCCAGGCAAGGTGACGCTGCCGCTCAACCGCTGGGCGGTGGGTGAACTGACGCTGACGGCCCAGCGGGTTTCCGCTGCGCTCGACGATCTGCGCTTCAACGAGGCGGCAGGCGCGATCTACCAGTTTGCCTGGGGTAGTTTCTGCGATTGGTATCTCGAATTCGGAAAGCCGGTGCTGGCGGCCGGCGGGGCGGATGCAGACGAGACGCGGGCGACGACGGCCTGGCTGCTCGATCAGATATTGCATCTGCTGCATCCGGTCATGCCGTTCATCAGCGAGGAGCTTTACGAAAAGCTGGGCGACCGCGGCGGCCAACTGCTCGCCCTGTCCGATTGGCCCGATTTCGGCACGACTTTGGTCGATGCGGCGGCGAAGGACGAGATCGATTGGCTGATCCGGCTGGTCTCGGCGATCCGCAGCACCCGATCCGACCTCAACGTGCCGGCGGCGGCGACCATTCCCCTCGTGCTGCGCGATGCTGCCCCAGCCGACCTGGAGCGGGCCCAGCGCTACCGCGGCCTGATCGAACGGCTGGCGCGGGTTGATGCCGGTGACGTCACCCGGGCGGTGCCGGACGGCGGCGCGGCCCAGCTGGCGCTGGACAAGCTGACCGTCGTCCTGCCCCTGGCCGGAATCATCGATTTCGCCGAGGAGAGGGCGAGGCTCGACAAGGAGCTGAAGCGGCTGGCCGGGGAGGTCGACCGGATCGACAAGAAGCTCAGCAACGCCCAATTCCTGGAAAAGGCGCCCGAGGAGGTCGTCGCCGAGCAGCGCGAGCGCCGGGCCGAGTATGAGGTCGCGGCTGAGAAGATCCGCCGCGCGATCGAGATGTTGGGAGCCTGACGTGAGGACGTAGCCGATGTGCCGTTCGCTGCTGACCCTTTCAGGCGTGGCATTGCTCCTCGCCGGATGCGCCTATCATCCGGTGCCCATCTCGGGCGCGGAGATCACCGCCGCGCTGGCGGACCACACTGCACTCCTGCCGGGCGGGTTTGCCGAATATTACGCGCCGGACGGCAAGCTGCACGGCATGTCCGACGGGCAGCCTTATGAGGGTCTGTGGTCGGTAAAGGGCGACACCTTCTGCACGGCGCTGGATGGTGATCCGCCGGTCTGCTCGCAGGTTGGGCGAGACGGCGACGCGCTGTTCTGGAGCCTCGACGGCGAAAAGAAGATCAGCCGGGTTTCCACAATTCTGCCTGGCAATCCCAGGGATCTGAAATGACCGGAAGGCGGAGATGGCACGGCAATTGGGAGGATTCTCCCGGCAAAGGCTAACGCGCCTGACCGTCGGCATGGAGGCCGCCGTCGACCGGGGCGACGTGGCTGGCGTCGTGACGCTCATTCATCGGCGTGGGGCGGAAGCGCATTGCGATGTGGTTGGCTGGCAGAACGATGAGTCCGCGATGCCGATGCGCCGCAGCACGCTTTTCCGTATCGCCTCGCTGACCAAGCCTGTCACCAGCGTCGCCGCGCTGATGCTGCTCGAAGAGGGAAAGCTGCGGCTGGACGATCGGATCGAGCGCTGGCTGCCCGAATTTGCCGATCGCACGGTAATGCGCGATCCGTCGGGATCGCTCGACGATGTCGTTCCGGCTGACCGCTCCATCACCGTGCTCGACCTGCTGACGCACCGGCCGGGCATCGTCAGCCATTTTTCCGCCACCGGACCGATCGCGGCGGAAGTCAACGCGCTCAAGATCAGCAAGGGCAACGGCCTGCTGCTTGACGCGACGGATCCGGACGAATGGCTGGCGCGGCTGGCTGCGCTGCCGCTCGCGTTCCAGCCGGGGGCGAAGGTCAATTACGGTTTCGCCACCGACGTACTGGGTTTTCTCGTGGCGCGCGCCTCTGGCATGCCGTTCGACCGGTTCCTTGCCGAGCGGCTGTTCGGGCCCTTGGGCATGATCGACACGGCTTTCCATGTGCCGGAGGCCAAGCGCGACCGCCTCGCGCTCGGGCATGCGATCGATCTGGTGACCGGCAAGCGCGTCGTGCTCGACCGGCCGGAGTCGACCGCCTGGGGAACGCCGCCTGGTGCGCCCTCTGGTTCTGCCGGCCTTATCTCAACTGCCGACGACTACCTGAAATTCGGGCGGATGCTGCTCCAGGGGGGCATGTTCGGCGCAGAGCGTATTCTGTCGCGGAAGACGATCGAGTTGATGACCACCGACTTTCTGTCGCCCGAGCAGCGCGCGACGCCGTTCTTCGATTACGACATGTGGGGCGCGCGCGGCTTCGGGCTCGGCGTCTATATCTTCGACCGGCTGGGGGCGCAGCATGGCCTGGGATCGATCGGCCGCTACGGCTGGGGCGGAGCCTTCGGCACCATCTGGTCGAACGATCCCAGGGAGGACATGGTGATGATCATGATGATCCAGCTTATGGGCGGCACTGTCGGTTCAAGCCTCGAGCAGGATTTCGTCAATCTCGTTTATCAGGCGATCGACGATTAAGCCGGGCCTGGTTCAAGCTGGAACCGCCCCCTTCAGAAATTTCGCGTCAGGATCAGCTTGATCACCAGGTCGTCCGAAGCCGCGGTGAAGCCGTGGCCGATGCCGAACTCCACGTTGGCCGGCTCGCCGTTGAAGTCGACCACGGCGAACAGCGCCTGCTGCTGCCCGTTGACATCCTCGAGGTGCCGCAGCTGCCCGTAGTCGGCGTAGTGCTCGAGCGCGACGGCCCAGATGGGCGAGAAGTTGTAGGCGATCCGCTCCGCCGGCGCGACGTCGAGCGAACCCACGCCCTCGAAAGAAAAGTCCAGGATCGGATTGAAGATCACGTCGACCGGTCCGAAGCGCACGCCGAGAATCGGCCGCATCTCGGCCGAGAACCGCGTCGGCTCCCAATGGCGGGCATTATAGCTGAGCTCGAAATTGATCGCGTAGATGAAGGTCTGCTCGTTGGCGTGCGGCTCGGCGAACAGCGTGCGCAGCTTCACGCTGTCGAACTCGGCGCGGCCATCGCGCGTGATCGTGTAGACCGGCAGATAAGCGCCGAGCTCCCACCAGTCGGTCTTGCCGTCGGCATCGTCGGGTGCGCGG
>CAZVYC010000157.1:1530-12507 GCA_964631425.1 uncultured Rhodospirillales bacterium | reverse complement strand
ATCGCGAGGAAGCGATGGTGATGGCCGATCGCATCGTCATCCTCGACAAGGGGCGCATCGCGCAGATCGGCACGCCGGAAGAGATCTACAACCGGCCCAATTCGCCCTTCGTCGCCGATTTCATGGGCGCGGGCAACGTCATCCGCCTCAACGCGCAACGTATCCCTGAGGGCATCGCCATTGCCGAGGCCGGGTCGCCGGTCGGCTGCATTGCCGGTCCGCAATGCGACGCGCCGATCGGCTTCGTCGATTATGTCCTGGAGACGCTGCGGAATTTCCCGTTCGAGCGCGAGCTGCCGGTGGCCAACACGATGGGCGTGCCGTCGCGGCGGCTGGTGTGGAAGGAGGCGGCGGGCGTGGTCGGCGCGATCACGCCGTGGAACGTGCCGATCCAGATCAACCTGGCCAAGACCTTCCCGGCGCTCGCCGCCGGCTGCACGGTCGTGCTCAAGCCGGCGCCCGAGACGCCGTGGCTCGGCGCCATCCTCGGCGAGATCGCGACCAAGACCGATATGCCGCGCGGTGTGTTCAACGTCGTCACCAGCTCCGAGCCGGCCGCGGTCGGTGAGCAGCTGGGGCCCGACCCCAGGGTCGACATGATCTCGGTCACCGGCTCGACCGCGACCGGACGGCGGATCATGGCGGCAGCCGCAGCAACGGTGAAGAAAGTCTTCCTGGAGCTGGGGGGAAAGTCGGCCTTCATCGTGCTCGACGATGCGGACTTCGCCACCGTGATCCCGACCTCGGCCTTCTTCGTGACCTACCATGCCGGGCAGGGCTGCGCCTGCTTCACCCGCCTCCTGGTGCCGCGCAGCCGTTATGAGGAGGCGATCGGCATGCTGAAGGCGATCTTCGAATCGATCCAGTACACCGACCCGACCAGCGAGCACCAGATCATGGGGCCGCTGATTTCCGAGCGGCAGCGCCAGCGGGTGCTCGATTATATCAAGCTGGGCCGGGAGGAGGGCGCGCGGCTGGTGACGGGCGGCGGGGTTCCGGAAGGAGTTTCCAAGGGCTTCTATGTCCAGCCGACTGTCTTCGCCGACGTCGACAACAAGATGCGGATCGCCCAAGAGGAGATTTTCGGGCCGGTGCTAGTCGTCATTCCCTATGAAGACGACGAGGATGCCATCCGCATCGCGAACGATTCCATCTTCGGCCTGTCTGGCGGCGTTGCCTCGGCGTCCAACGAGCGCGCGCTCGCGGTGGCGCGGCGCATCCGCACCGGGACCTTCTCGGTGAATGGCGCCAATTATTTCGCGGCCGATACGCCGTTCGGCGGGTATAAGCAGAGCGGCATCGGCCGCGAGATGGGGCGCGAGGGCTTCGAGGAATATCTCCAGACGAAGTCGGTGGCGGTTCCCGCATGAGCATGCTCGCCGAGAAAGCCTATGTCGTGACCGGCGCGTCGCGCGGCATCGGACTGGCGGCGGCGCAGGCGATGATGAAGCGCGGTGCCAAGGTTGCCCTGTTCGGCCGTGACCGCGCGGCGCTCGACCGCACTGCCGAAACCTTTCCCGGCCAGGCGCAGCCGTTCGCGTTCGACATTACTGACCGCGAGGCGCTGCTGGCCGCGATTGCCGATGCATATGCCGCATTCGGGCGAATGGACGGCCTCGTCAACAATGCCGGTCTGTCGCTGGCGAGCCCGCTTGCAACTGCACGGCCGGAAGACGTGATAGCCCAGGTCAACGTCAATTTCGTCGCCACCGTCTTCGCCACCCAGGCGGTGATCCCGTTCTTGAGACAGCAGGGCGGGGGTCGCATCCTGATGGTGGGTTCGGCCTCGGTCCGGCACATGGACGAATTCGCACATATCGGCATCTACACCGCCACCAAGGCGGCGATGGAGCGTTTCGCCAGCGACCTCCGCGAAGAGCTCAAGGCCGACAATATCGGCGTCACCATTTTTTCGCCCGGCGGCACCGAAACTTCCTTCGGCTCGGGCTGGTCACCCGAAATCGCCGGCCAAGCATTCGCCGAATGGATAAGCCGTTCACCGATCTTCGACGGCACCATGCCGGCGGAACCGGTGGGCGAGGCGATAGCGCAATGTTTCGAGCTGCCGCCCGGCGTGGCCTATGATTTCGTTGAGCTCAGGCCCAACAAGCCGATGTCGCGGCAGGCCTATGCCGAGACACTCTACGCCGCGCGCGCGGCCAATCCCTGAACGACGGATTTTTGGCTATGGTGCATTTCGACCCGTACGACCACGACACGCACGACAACCCCTACCCGATCTACCGGCAGCTTCGGGATGAGGCGCCGCTCTATTACGCCGAGCCCTACAAGATCTGGGTCATGTCGCGCTACGAGGATTGCAGCCGCGCGCTCCGCGACTTCAAGACCTTCACCAACGGCCGCGGCACCGCGATCGACGTGTCCAAGGAACAGATGCCGACGGTGCTCGAATCCGACCCGCCGCGGCATACGCGCCTCCGCCATCTGATGAGCGGCATGTTCACGCCGGAAGCGGTGCAGCCACTGGAGAGCGTGGTGCGGGAGATGGCGCGCGAGCTGCTGGAGCCGCATCTGGCAGTCGGGCAGATC
Source organism: uncultured Rhodospirillales bacterium (assembly GCA_964631425.1). Classification (GTDB taxonomy): domain Bacteria; phylum Pseudomonadota; class Alphaproteobacteria; order BOG-932; family Roseiterribacteraceae; genus BOG-932. The sequence continues at coordinate 9,957 of CAZVYC010000157.1, read as the reverse complement.
GATCTCATCGACGATTTCGCGGCGCGCCTGCCGATGGCGATCATCTGCAAGCTGTTGGGCTTCCCGCGCGAAGACGAGGATATGGTGCGGAACTGGACCAACATCGTCGTGGCGCGAGACGAGGCCACGACCGAGATGCCACCCCAGGCGGTCGAGGCCACGCTGAAGCTGTTCGAGTACTTCGAAAGGCTGATGGCCGAGCGCGCCCGCCATCCGGCACGGGACGACCTGGTCGGCTACCTGATGGCATCGGAGAAGGACGGCAAGCTCTCGCACCAGGAGGTGCTGGGTTATCTCTACATTCTGTCGATCGCCGGCAACGAGACCACGACCAAGCTGATCGGCAACATCACCTACCAGCTGCACCGCCATCCAGACCAGCGGGCGATCCTGATGGGCGACATGGCGCTGCTGCCGTCGGCGATCGAGGAGACGCTGCGCTTCGACGGGCCAACGCAGCAGATGGCACGCACGGTGGGGCGTGACGTGGAAATCCATGGCCGGAAGCTCAAGGACGGCGACCGGATCACCATGCTGTTCATCTCGGCCAATCGCGACGAGCGCCATTACGCGGATGCCGAGAAGTACGACATCCGCCGCGACCCGCGTGACCATCTGGCGTTCGGCGGGGGTTTGCATTCCTGCCTCGGCGCGGCGCTGGCGCGGCTTGAGGCCAAGGTGGCGATGCAGGAGATCCTGCGGATGATGCCCGACTTCACGGTGGAGGAAGGCGGCCTCAGGCGCATGCATTCGCCGGCTGTTCGCGGCTACACCCATGTCCCGGTCCGCTTCGCGCCGTCGCGGGCGCACTGACCCAAGTTCGGAGAGCCTCGTGCCTAAAATCACCTATGTCACTGCCGACGGCGGCGAACATCCGGCCGAGCTCGATCCGGGTCTCAGCCTGATGGAAGGCGCCGTGCTGAACGACGTGCCCGGCATCATCGGGCTGTGCGGCGGCATCTGTTCCTGCGCCACCTGTCACTGCTATATCGGGCCGGACTGGTCGTCCAAGCTCCGGTCGCCATCGGAAGGTGAGCTCGCCATGCTGGAGCGCGCATCGGACCGCCGCGCCGAAAGCCGGCTCGGCTGCCAAGTGGCGGTCACCGACGCGCTGGACGGCATGATCGTCCATCTGCCGGCGCACCAGTCGACCGGCGAAATCTGAGCCTGAGGGAAGGGAACAAACATGCCCGCGACGCCGCAGCAAGTCCGCAGCGCCTTGGAGACCTACGTCAGGGCCTGGGCCACGAACGACAAGGCGCTCCTGATGTCGGTCCTCGCCGAGGACGCCGTGTTTTGCGACCCGGTGGGCACGCCCGAGTTCGTCGGTCATGAGGGCATCGGCAAGTTCTGGGATTTTTCGCATGCCGGCGAGCCGCGCACGTTGATGCCCGTGCTCGAGGAAATTCGCGCCTGCGGCAACGAGGGCATCGTGCGCTTCACGATGCAGGTCCGCATCCCGGCCAAGAACCAGGGTCTCGATCTTTCGATCATCGAGTATGTCGTCGTCGACGATGACGGCAAGATCAAGAGCCTGCGCGCCTTCTGGGACGAAAACGCCGTGTCCAAGCCCGACGGCATGGACCTGTTCGCACCCAACGTTGCGGACGTCTACGAGAAGTAGAAAGGCGCGCGCTACGAGCGAGTGCGCGACGACACATCGTCATGGCGCCTTCCGCTAGCGCTTTTCCGCCCTACGCTTGCTATTCTTTGGGTCCGGCGAACAACTAAGAGCCTGAAATGGATATCGTCGACGCACAGGTGCATGCGAACGCAATAGGCTCCGAGACGACGGTCGCGATCATGGATGCGATCGGAATCCGGGCGGTGCTGATCGATGAATATCTTTCCATGGCCGAAGGCTTCAGGCCGCTGCCCTCATACCGGATGCCGAACGGCGTTTCACGCCCGATCGGCCCGAATGCAGAGGCTGCTGCGCTCCGCTACCCCGATCGTTTCGCCTTTCTGATGCGCGTCGACGCCTTCGATCCGGGGCTGGAGGGGTGGATCGAAACGCTCAGCGCCTCGCCCAATTTCCGCGCGTTGCGCACGCTCGTCTTCAGCGAGGCTGAACTGGCGGCATTTGCGCAGGGTGGGTTCGATCGGCTGTTCACCATCGCCAACGCGCATGGCTTGCCGATGTTCGTCACCTGCCCGAAGCAATTCGACCACCTGGCAACTTATGCCTGTCGGTTCCCGGACCTCAAGTTCGTCATCGATCATTGCGGCGCCGCGTTCGACGCGCCGGCTGGCCAGGCGTCGATCGATGACGCGATCCGGATGGCGGAGTATCCCAACGTGGCGCTGAAATGGGCGCACGCGCCGTCCTTCCTATCGGGCGAGCCCTATCCGTTCCGTGACCTGGAGCCGAAGCTGGCCCGCGCGCTTGACGCTTTCGGACGGGAGCGCGTGCTGTGGGCCAGCGACTACACCATCACCCGGCGTCGCCAGAGCTGGGCCGAGGCGCTGTTCTATCTGCGCGATTCGCCCGCGCTTTCGGAAGACGACAAGGAATGGATCCTCGGCCGCACCGTGCGAACCCTGCTGAATTGGCCGGAACCGGACAAGCCGGCGGCGCGGGCGCCCATGCATCCGAGTAGCTCGGGCGCGGTTTAAGGATCGGGCGGGCCCTATGTCCGCCTCAGCCTGACTTCGCCCAGTGTATGATCAGCGCGCTTGGATAGAATCAGGGTGGCCCGTTCGCGGGTGGGCAGGATGTTCTCGCGCAGGTTGGCGAGGTTGATTGAGCGCCAGACGTTACGGGCGAATGCGATCGCCGCTTCGCGGTCCAGGTCCTTGTAGCGGTGGAAGAAGCCGGATGAGTCCTGGAAGGCGGTCTTCTGCAGCAGCAGGAAACGCTCCAGGAACCAGGCCTCGATGTCGGCCTCGTCCGCGTCGATATAGACCGAGAAATCGAAGAAATCCGATGCCAGCACCGGGGAGTCCGCAGGCTGCAGCACGTTCAATCCCTCGAAGATCAGCACATCAGGCCGGGAGACGACCTGTCGCTCGCCGCGCACAATATCGTAGGCGATGTGGGAGTAGAGGGGCGCCGCGACCTCCGGCTCGCCGCTCTTGATGTCCGATAGGAAGCGGATCATTCGTTTTGTATCATAGCTTTCCGGGAAGCCTTTACGGGTCATGAGCCCACGTTCCTCGAGCACCGCATTGGGGTGGAGGAAGCCATCGGTGGTCACAAGCTCGACCTTTGGACGATCGGGCCACCGGGCGATCAGAGTCTTGAGAATGCGCGCGAACGTGCTCTTGCCCACTGCAACGCTGCCTGCGATCGCGACGATATAGGGGGTACGCCCGGCGGGGCGGCCGAGGAAGGCATCCTTGACGCTCGCGAGATTGCGCGCCGCCGAGACGTGCAGGTTCAGAAGGCGGGAGAGAGGCAGGTAAGCCTCGACAACCTCCTCGAGCGAGACGTCCTCATTGACGCTGCGGAGCGCCTTCAGGTCGTCTCTAGAGAGGGTCAGGGGCGTGGCCGCTCGCAGGGCCGCCCACTCGGCACGATCGAACGACAGGTAGGCGGTCGGTTCGGTCACGCGGGCCTCCGTAGCGTCCGCAAGGCGCGAAACTTTTCCGAGCACCGGCTCATGCATGACTGTAGGAAAATGACGTACTCCCCTTCATTTATCTTTCTTTTCCGCGTTTTTGGCTTGCCGCCAGAGAGCATCCATTTCATCGAGGGTAGAAGTTTCAGGTCTTTTGCCCTGTTCCAGCAGCACTTTCTCGATGTACTTGAAGCGGCGCTCGAACTTGGCATTGGTGCCTCTGAGGGCGACCTCGGGGTCGATCTCCAGGTAACGGGCTAGGTTGACGACGGCAAACAGCACGTCCCCGATCTCGTCCGCCATCCTGGCCTTATCGGCGGTGGGAAGCTCTGCCCCCAACTCCCCGATTTCCTCGGCGATCTTGTCCAGGATCGGTTCGGGCGCGCCCCAGTCGAAGCCGACCCGGGCGGCGCGCCTCTGCAGTTTCTCGGCGCGCGCCAGCGCGGGCAATGCGCGGGCGACGCCGTCCAGCACGCTCACCGGCTGGTCCACGGACGCCTTGCCGGCGCGCTCAGCCGCCTTGATTGTCTCCCAATTGTCGTTGACGGCGCTGACACTCGCGGTTTCGGCGGCAGCGAAGACGTGGGGATGGCGGCGGAGCATCTTTGCGACGATGGCTTCGGCGACCGAGTCGAAATCAAACTTGCCGATCTCTTGTCCCATACGGGCGTGGAAGACCACTTGCAGCAGGAGATCGCCGAGCTCGTCTTGCAGCCCCTCCATATCGTTCCGCTCGATCGCGTCGGCGACCTCGTACGCTTCCTCGATCGTGTAAGGAGCGATCGTGCCGAAATCTTGCGCCCGGTCCCATGGGCAGCCCCCATCCGGATCGCGGAGCCGGGCCATGACGGCCAGAAGGCGATCGATCGGGCGGGCAGAGCGGAAGGTTGGATCGTCGAGCATTGGGCGAAGCCGGAGGGTGGTGGCCCACCATAGCCGATGTTGCCGGCGCCGCCAGCTTACGCTTTGCGGTTTTTTGATCATACCGTAATGTTGCAGTGCACAAGTGTTGGTGAGCGAAAGGCTGGAGAATGGACGGCGCGGCGGAACGGGGAGGGGCCGGAATGGCAATCGGGGCCCGGGCCCATGATGGCGGGGCCCGGGCCCATGAAGCGGAGGCCCTGGCCCATGAACTCGACGAGATGTTCGAGACCTATCGTGCGATCTCGGCGCAGCACCCGACGTCCAACCCGCTGCTGAGGCTCGCGCTCGATATCGCCAACCGGCTGGAGATCGGCGCACTGGACCATGACCGCCTCGAACAGCTGGTGCAGTTCCTGACGCTGGGCGGCTTCAAGGCCCGGGCCGAGCGGCTAAGGCGTTATTCCGGCGAAACAGATCCCGAGCGCAACGCGGCGATCGTACGCGAGATCGTCGAATCCCAAGCCCGGACAGAGTTCGGCGCGCTCCGCCCGTTCGAGACCTTCAAGGCCTGGGCCGAGCGCGACCTGTTCGGCATCGTCATCACGGCGCACCCAACGTTCGAGATTTCGCACGAACTGATGCGCTGGCTCAGCGCGCTGGCGACGGGCTGGCAGGACGGGGCGCTGCTCACCGATGCCGATCGAGCCGGCATCCTGGCGAAGGTCGGCGGCAGGCCGCACGGGCCGGAGCCGATTCTCGACCTCAAGCGCGAGCAGGATTTGGCGCTCGACGCCATTGCGCACATTCATCGGGCGCTGCGGCGGGTCTATCAGATCGTTCTCGACGTCGCCGCGGAGGCCTATCCCGAGTGTTGGACGGAGCTGACGCCCCTGCTGATCACGGTGGCCTCCTGGGTCGGATTCGATACTGATGGCCGTTCGGATATCGGCTGGTCGCACGCGTTCGAGCGACGTCTTGAAGGCAGTGCCGCACAGCTCCGCGACGTCCAGGCCACTGTTGCCGGCCTGAACGCGCAGGCGCACGGCGAAGATCTCAAGGTGACGCTTGATCTGATTGCTTCCCGGGTCGCGCGCTCGCTCGGAAACGCGGAGGCGGAGGGGGAGGCCCTGATCGGTTTCGATGCTTCGGAGCCCGGCGGCTCTGTCGCCTTCCGGCGCGCGGCGCGGCGCATGTACGAAGCGCGCACCAGCCGGCTCGACAGCGCCGAGCCGCTGATCCAGTTGCTCGACCGCGCGCTCAGGCTGGCGTCGGATGACCCCGAGCTCACCCGTGACCTCGTGGTGCTCCGCGCCGAACTCGCGAATTTCGGGCTCGGCACCTCGCACATCCATGCACGCATCAATGCCACCCAGCTCCACAACGCGATCCGCAAGATGGTGGCGTTGGCCGCTACGCCCGACGATCCACGGCACCGCCAGACCTACATCGCCAAAATCACCGATCTGATTCTCAACATCGAGCCGGTGACGATCAATTTCGGCTCGCTGACCGCCGAACGCACCTCGTCGAAGCGCCTATTCATGACCATGGCGCAAATCCTGAAATATATCGATGACGGTACCCGTATCCGCCTGCTGATCGCCGAGTGCGAATCGCCCTTCACGGTGCTGACCGCCCTCTATTACGCGCGGCTGTTCGGCATCGCCGACAAGGTCGAGATCTGTCCTCTGTTCGAGACCGAGCGCGCGCTGCAGCAGGGCAGCAGGGTGATCGAACAGCTGCTCGATAACCGGGCCTTTACCGAATACCTCAAGACGGTCGGCTGCCTGTGCGTGCAGACCGGCTATTCCGATGCTGGCCGCTATATCGGGCAGACGCCGGCCTCAGGCTCGATCGAGCGGCTGAAGGAGCGGATCGTCCGCTTGATAGCCCGGCGCGGCCTCACCGATCTCAAGCTCGTGTTCTTCGATACCCATGGCGAGTCGATCGGCCGCGGCGGCCATCCGGACGGGTTTCCGGTGCGCTTCGACTTTGTTGCCTCGCCGGCGCTGCTGTCCGACGTCGCCGCCCAGGGTATTCCGTTCAAACAGGAGACCAGTTTCCAGGGTGGCGACGGCTATCTGTTTTTCCAGAGCGACGAAGCGGCCTTCGCGGTCCTGACGCGCATTCTCGAATGGTCGGTCGCCGACCGTTCAGCCGCGGCGAAAGACCCTTATTACATCGACCGCGACACCGTTACCGAGTTCATGACCACAGTGAAGGAATTCCAGTCGGGCCTGATGAACGACCCGAATTACGGTCTCCTGGTTGGCACTTACGGCGCCCACCTGCTGTACACCACCGGCAGCCGGGCAACCCGCCGGGAAGGGGAGTCGATCGAGGTGGCGCCGAGACCGCAAATTAACGAGTTTCGCGCGATTCCGCACAACGCGGTGCTTCAGCAGCTGGGTCTGCTGGCCAACAGCATCAGCGGCATCGGGGAGGCTATCGAGCAGAATCCAGCATGGCTCCAGCAGGTTCATGGGGCATCGCCGCGCATGCGGCAAATGATGTCGCTTGTTGCCTATGGCGCGGCGGTGTCGAACCCTGAGGCGCTCGACGCCTATATCGCGACGCTCGATCCGGGCCTCTGGCTGGCCCGCGCGGCGCTCGCCGCCGATCCGTCGCGCGCCGCCGCCTGCCGCAGGATCGCCGAGATGCTCGAGGAGTGGAGCATCCATGATGGCCAGCGCAGGGTTTATCGGCGACTTTACAACGACTTCGTGCTGCTGCGGAACGGGCTGGCGAGCGTCGATATCGGCCCGCCCCGGATTTCGCCGGAGGCCCGCCGCGCGCTGACGCTGCTGCATGCGATCCGGATCGCGCTGGTGCACGAAATCTACCAGCTGGCGACCACGATTCCGGAATTCTCCAGCCGGCATGAGATCGCGAATCGTCGGATTTTCCAGCGCGTGCTGCAGCTTGACATCCCGGTCGCGGTCGCGATGCTGAGGCGCATCTTCCCGGCCACGCCGGCGCCCGAGCCCAATGTGGATTTCGGCGAGCCCGCGAGTTATGTCAGCGACGACAGCCAGAGCTACCAGCGGGAGAACGACCAGATTTTCACGCCGATGCTGAAGCTGTACGACCTGATTCCCCGAATCTCGATCGCCATTGTCCATTATATCGGCGCCTTGGGGTAAAAGGGTTCGTCAGGATACGCGGATCGTTGAGGATGCCCTCGGGCCGGCGTTCGGCCGGACCGGGGGGCCGCGCATGACGGCAGGGGGAAGGGCGCTCGTGCCCTTTGCCATGCCGGCAACGGATTGGAAACGGATATGGCTGGCGAGCGGATCTATCTCTACGACACCACGCTGCGCGATGGAGCGCAGACGCAGGGCGTGGACTTCACCGTGGCGGACAAGCATGCGATTGCGCATGCGTTGGACCAGCTGGGCATCGACTACATCGAGGGCGGCTGGCCGGGCGCCAACCCGACGGACGACGCCTTCTTCGCCGACGCCCCGGTGCTGGTGCGCGCCCGCTTCGCCGCCTTCGGCATGACCAAGCGGCTGGGTCGCAGCGCCGCCAATGACCCGCAAGTCTCGGCCCTGTTCAATGCCAAGACCAAGGCGATCTGCATCGTCGGCAAGGCGTCGGCGGTCCAGGTTCAGACCGCACTTGGCATTACCCTGGAGGAAAACCTGACGGTCATATCCGAGACCATCCAGGCGATCGTCGAGCGTGGCTGCGAAGCGCTGTTCGACGCCGAGCATTTCTTCGACGGCTACAAGCACGACCCGGTATACGCGACGCGGTGCGTCGAAGCGGCCTACCTCGCCGGGGCGCGGTGGATCGTTCTCTGCGATACCAACGGTGGGGTTCTGCCTGACGAAGTCCGCCAAGCCGTGCGTGAGATTACCGCAGTAATCCCTGGCGACCATCTCGGCATCCATGCGCACAACGACACCGAGAATGCGGTCGCCAACTCGCTGGCGGCGATCGCGGCGGGCGCGCGGATGATCCATGGTACCCTGAACGGGCTGGGCGAGCGCTGCGGCAA
>CAZVYC010000157.1:0-1520 GCA_964631425.1 uncultured Rhodospirillales bacterium | reverse complement strand
CCAACCTGATCACCCTCCTGCCCACTCTGATGCTGAAGCTGGGCTATACGACCGGCGTATCGCAGGAGGCCCTGCGGCAGCTCAAGCATGTCAGCCGCCTGGCCGACGACCGGTTGAACCGCGCGCCCAGCCGCGCCGCGCCCTATGTCGGAGAAAGCGCCTTCGCGCACAAAGGCGGACTGCATGTCTCCGCCGTCGAGAAGGACCCGAGCCTCTACGAGCACATCGACCCGGAGCTGGTCGGCAACACGCGGCACGTCATTGTGTCTGATCAGGCCGGCAAGTCCAACGTGCTGTCGCGCTTCCGTGAGATCGGCATCGAGATCGATTCCAAGGACAAGCGGGTGGCGGCGCTGGTCGAGCAGGTGAAACAGCTGGAATACCAGGGCTATGCCTATGACGGGGCCGAAGCGAGCTTCGAGCTGATGGCGCGGCGCGCGCTGGAGACGGTGCCGGTCTATTTCCGGCTGCAATCTTTCCGGATTCTCGACGAACGCCGGCTGACGCCGCAGGGCGCGGTCGAAACCTTATCCGAGGCGACGGTGAAGGTGGCGGTCGGTGAGGAGCTGATCATGGCCGTGGCCGAAGGCAACGGCCCGGTCAACGCGTTGGACGGCGCGCTCCGCAAGGCGCTGGCGCCGTCCTATCCGGAGCTCGCCGGCATCAGGCTGGTGGACTATAAGGTCCGTATACTGACCCCCAAGGACGGCACCGGCGCCGTCACGCGCGTGATGATCGAGAGCGCCGACGCCGAGGGGCAGCGCTGGAGCACGGTCGGCGTCTCAGCCAACATCATCGAAGCGTCCTTCGAAGCGCTGGAAGACAGCCTGACGTGGCGGCTGTTCCACAAGCGGGCGCAGATCATTCCGTTGGCTCCGGGTGGGGCAAAACGGGCGAAGGGACGATAGCATTTCTGCACCGGTTGCGACTTCGCGAAACGGCGCTATCTTACTTTCGTCTTACATCTCGAGTGCGGGCAATGGCTTCATCCACGAAGCTGACCACCACCGTTTCGACCAAAGGGCAGGTCATCTTGCCCAAGGCTGTGCGCCAGCGGCTTCAGTGGCAACCTGGAACCCGCCCGACGGTGGAGGACACCGCGGACGGTGTGGTGTTGAGGGCAGCGCCGGTCTTTCCCTTGACATCGCCGGATGAGGTTTTCGCCTCGCTTCTGCAAGACGGCAGCCCCAAGACCCTGGAAGAAATGGATGCCGCGATCGCAGGAGAGGCCAAGCGTACTCACCGCCAAAGCCGTACGAAATCGGAAAGCTCACTCTTATTGAGGTCGGAAACCGCCCAGTAATCGAGGCCGCCGTCGCTCCAGCTTTCGACGTTGTAGCCGCTCGGCGTCTCGATGGTCCTCGGCCACGCGGCTCCGCCATTTGACCGCGTGATAAACAGGTCGATCGAGTGAAGCCGCCGGCGGTAGACCACGACGGCGGCGTTGCGGCCGGCGAAATAATCCAGCCGGCCGCCGACCAGATCGAAGCCCTGGCCGGACAGGTCCTTGACCGGCGGGG
>CAZVYC010000156.1:0-12535 GCA_964631425.1 uncultured Rhodospirillales bacterium | reverse complement strand
TATGACGGCGTCTCGATCGCCTGGGCCACGGTCGAGCATCTGCACGACCAGGTGCGCTGCCGCGCGCTGTTCGCCACGCATTATCACGAGCTGACGGCACTGGAAGAAAGCCTGGCGGCGTTGTCGTGCCATACGATGAGCGTCAAGGAATGGCAGGGCGACATCGTCTTTCTGCACGCCGTCGTGCCAGGCGCGGCGGAGCGGTCCTATGGCATCCACGTGGCGCGGCTGGCGGGGTTGCCTGGCCCGGTGATCAGGCGGGCCGAGGCGGTGCTGCGCATGATCGAGGCAGGCGGCGATTCGCGCGTGCTGAAGCGCTCGGTCGACGACCTGCCGTTGTTCAGCGCCGCCGCGCCGTTGCCGCCGGCCTCGGTCGCCGAGCCTTCGCCGCTCGAGCCGCTGGCCGAGGTGCTGGAGGAGACCAATCCAGACGCGCTGACGCCGCGCGCCGCGCTCGATCTCGTTTACAGGCTGAGGCAGATGCTGCCGTAAAGCGATATCGGCAAATCCGCATAAGTAATGTTGACTCTTGGTCGATGCGGCTCGCTAATCTGTGGGAATAAAAGTTTCCTTCAAGGAAATGAGACCTGCCCCGGAGAGGCGCTTCCGACGGGGCCACAGGACAAGGGAGAGCTCATCAATGGTCCGTCCTAGCTTGCGTGCCCAATCCGCCGTTATCGCCCTTCTCGTCGCCGGCTTGACGGCCGCCGCGCCCGAGGCCGTCGCCGACTATCATCCTATCGATCCCAAGGTGGCGAACACGACCGTCACCCTGACCGGTCATGACCTGACGGTCGACCAGGTGATCCAGGTCGCCCGCTATGGCGCCAAGGTGCAGCTGAGCCCGGAAGCGAAACAGCGCACGCAAGATACCTTCAATCTGATGAATGAAGGCTCGGCCGAAGGGGTGCCGATTTATCTGTTCAACCGCTTCGCCGGTGCGGGCCGCGAGATCGAGCGATTCAAGGGCGATCCGATGTCGCCGGAGAACCGGCCGAAGCTGGAGGAGCAGGCGCTGGCCCAATTCAAGAACGGCGCCAGGAGCGGCTACGGGCCGGAATTCGAGGATGAGGAGATCGTGCGCGCGATGATGGTCATCCGCGCCAACCAGATGACCTATACGGCGGCGAGCCCGCAGCTGATGCAGGGGCTGATCGACCTGATCAACAACGACATCACCCCGGTGATGCGCTCACGCGCCGGCACCGGCGAGGCGCAGGGCACCGCGGCGGGGCCGATGAACGCGGCAATGGTCGGCGCGGGCGAGGTCTACTACAAAGGCCAGCGCATGGCCGCCGAAGAGGCGCTCGACAAGGCCGGGCTGAAGCCGATCCAGCCGGCGCCGGGCGACAGCACGCTGGGTACGATCAATGCCGACGTCGCCGGTATGGCCGCCATCCTGGTCGCCAACGCCAAGGATTATCTCGACTGGGTCGACCTCGCCTATGCGATCGACCTGGATGGCATGAACTCGAGCATCACCCCGCTGTTCGCGCCGGTGCAGCGCGCTCGCCCCTATAAATGGATCAACTGGGTGGCCTCGCGCGAACTGGAGATGCTGAAGGGCGGATACCTGTTCAACGAGGACAAGACGCGCATCATCCAGGACCCCGAGAGCCTGCGCGCCGGCTATGTCCGCGAGGGGTCGGCATGGGAGGAATGGGCCAACCTGAAGGAGGCGGTCACGATCCAGATGAACTGGACCGAGCACAATCCGGTCACCTGGGTCGGCCTTGGCCCCACGGACTCCTGGGAGCTCAACACGCCGCAGGCGCTCAAGTATTACGTGAAGGGCAGCGCCGCGAATGGCAACAAGCACGGCTATGTGTTTTCGAACGCCAACTGGGACCCGTACCCGATCGGTAACCGTATCGAGGCCTTTACCATCGCGCTCGCCAACCTGGACGTGATGGTGATGCTGCGCCAGGAGAAGTTCCAGTACACCTTCTTCACCGTGGTGAAGGCCAGCGACATCCTGAACCCGGGAGCGCCGCAGGGCCCCGGAGGCGGAGGGGCCGGCTTCTTCGGGCTCGGGTGGGTCAACCACGAAGTGTGGCAAACGATCCAGGGTCTGATCAACCCGGTGCCGCCGGAAGGCTATTCGTCCGATCCCGAGCAGGTGGAAGAGCTCGATGCCGAGACCTTATTCAAGGTCAAGCGGGCGATCCGGGCGCTGGATGAATCCTGGATGCTGGTCGCGGCCGACGTGAACACCGGCGCGCGCTGGATGGATGTGCGCAAGGCGCAGGATAATACCCGCGGCTTCGGCCCCGGCCCGACCGCAGCGCTGGAGGCCTATCGCAAGGTAGTACCGCTGCAGCCCCAGCCCGGCGGCCCGCCGGTCGGGCCGGCTGTGCTCACCTTCCTGAAGACGACGCCTGCCTCCACCTTCATCCCGGCAAATCCCCCCATGCCTGACGAGGCTGCAACCTTGGCGAAAGGAAAGAAATAGCTGCGTCTATTCGGCGGGAACCGCGACGGCGATCGGGGCGACGGCGTCCTCCCGCTCCCGATGCTCCAGCATGCGCATGAGCCAGTAGACGAGGAACGGGAACAGCCAGGTCACCCCGATGACGACAGAAGCGAACGGGATCACGCCGGTGAATTTCCCGTCGGGCGTGCTGCCCAGCAGAACCGGGATCGCCATCGCGCTCAGCCCCATCGAGGTCGACTGAATCGACTGGCTGAGCGACTGGAAGCCGGCGCGTTCGTTCGATCGCGGTATGCGCATCGACAAGGTCTGCCCCACCACCAACCGGGCCGAGCTGGTGACGAAAAAGATGGAGAAGATCAGAACCAGGGGCAGCCCCGGATTGAGACCCATATAGCCCATCACGATGGCCGCGGTAAGGAGGACAGTCGAGGCCACGGAAACGGTCACTGGCCCTCGATCGATCGCGCGCCCGATCAGGAAAGCCCCCAACACGTTGGCCGTCCCCCCGACAAGATAGAGCGTCGACAGGTCGGTTGCGGGGTAGCCCAGATTGTTGACCAGGAACACGGCCATGATCGTCGTGATCGCAACCAGCGGCACAATGCCGGTCATCTGGACCGCAAACGCGGTGAGACAGATCGGACGCGACAAGAGCTTGCCGAGGAACCGGAGGCGCTGGCGAATGGCGAGGGCCGTCACGTTTTCGAGATGGGCGCGCTGCGGCTTCAGATTATAGAGCACCGCTGTCGCCAGCAATGCGGCCACCACCGCCATGGCGAAAAAGGGATCGCGCCAGGAGCCGGTGAGTGTGGCAATGGTCAATCCGGCCGGAATGCCGATGATCTGAGCGAGCGCCTGGAATACGGCGACGATGCCCAGCGCCCGGCCGCGCGACCCGGCCGGCACGTTATCGACCAAGGTCGCGATGGCGAGCGCATTGGAAGGCCCTGCGAACACCCCGCTCAGTATCCGGGCGGCGATCAGCATGGAGTAATCGCTGGCGAAGCCAGTCAGCACAAGGCCGACGACCACGCCTGACAATGTGACCATCATGCCTTTGCGGCGGTCGAACCGGTCCAGGTACAGGGTGCCGAGAAAACCGCTGGCAGCCGAGGACAGCATGTAGGCACCCATGATCGTGCCGATCGCCTGTGACGGGATGCCCAGATCCCGCTGGAACATGGGCGCCAGCGACCCGACCATCGAGAAGATCATGCTCGATACGAAGGCAATCGCGCCGACCATGACGACCAGCCCGACCTGCGGCGGCAGGAATTGCGCAAGCATACGGACGATTCTCGCGAGACCCCGTTCACGCGAGCCGGATGAAGTCACTCTGCCACCCCTTTTTCGTGCTGGTCGGTCGGCCGGCCTCGGCCCTCAGCCCCTGCGCGCCTCGTGCGTCCACTCCCAATGGCCGGGAGGGGGCGGGTTCAGGACATTGAGGTCGCGGCGGACCTCGTCCAGCGGCCAATCGAGATAGGCGCGCCAGTCGGTGACCATCAGCGGGTGCTTCCAACCGTCGCCCTGCTCGATGCCCCAGCGGATCGCGACCAGGAACTCGGGCATCACCAACGGGTAATGCAGGCTCATCTTCATGGCGCCGGTCGAGAACAGGAACCCCGACATGCGGGTCAGCTCGGACGCGAAATCGGGCGAGAAGAACTTGTAATAGGCGGTGAGATTGGCGGCGATCAGCCCGTATTCCCCGACCGGGTTGGGGCCGAAGCCCGAGACGATGTGCTCGATATCGTGGCCGACCACGCGCTGCTTCAGCATGTAGGTGTAGCCGTCGGTCGGGACCAAGCCGCGCTTGGAGTGGTTGAGGTCGAAACCGCTCTCTGCCAGGTAGTCATGGACGATGGCGCCCAAGGTGCCTGGCTTGTATCCTTCGAGCTCGGGCACGGTGAAGTTGCAGAGCGACCGCTTGGCGATCCAGGCGGCGAAGACGGGGTTGACTTCGAGCTCGTGCTCGAACAGTGCCCGCATCTCCTCTTCGGGCTGGAGCTCGGCGATCGCCATCGCGGCCTGGTGCACCATATAGGTCGGCGGCACGTCACGGCCGGTCTTGCGCAGACCTTCCTGGGCGTAGACGTCGCGGAAGCGGGCGCTGTTGAGCCACTTGGAAGAAGTCATCAAGATGCTGCCGAACTGATCGAGCGAGCGGCTCGGCCCTTCCATGTAAGCCCGATCGAGCTCCTCGTAATTGGGTTTCCCCATCTCACCAGCCATCTTTGCCTCCCATCGATGCGTGCGTTGAGTGTAACCGCGACAAGCGCGGCAGTCACTTCCTTAAAAGAATGAAATGATAGAGAGCAAGCCGGTAGGCAAGGTCGGCCGGGCGGGTTAAGCTCAACTCAATCGGGATCGGGGGCAGAATCAGGGGAGAATTCGATGGCGCACCGCGGATTGATGGTAACCGGGCTGCTGGCCGCCCTTAGCATGGTGGCGATCGGTGCAAAGGCACAGAACGCGGCGGAGCCCTCGCCGGGCGTGGCGTCACCGCTCAAGGAAGATTACGTCGAGGCAAACGGCCTCAGGTTCCACTACGTCCATGCGGGGGACGGACCGATGATCCTGTTCCTGCACGGCTATCCGTCGTTCTGGTACCAGTGGAAGGATCAGCTTATCGAGTTCGGCAAAGACCATTTCGCCGTCGCGCCGGACCTGCGCGGTTATAACTTGACGACGATCCCAAAGGGCACCGACCAGTACCAGATGAAATATCTGGTCGAGGACATTCACCAGTTCGCGGACAAGGTCGGCAAGGGGAAGAAGTTCGTGCTGGTCGGACACGACTGGGGCGGCCTCTTGGCCTGGGTGTTCGCCATGTACCACCCGGAGATGATCGACAAGCTGGTGATCATCAACGCGCCGCACCCGATGATCTTCGAGCGGGAGATGCGGGAGAACCCGGTGCAGCGCTGGGGCTCGAACTACACCTTCGCGTTCAACAACTATGATGGCTATCACTGGGACGAAAAGCTGTCGGCCAACGATTTCGCCGGCCTGACCCAGGGCATATTGGGCGAGCAGATCAAGAGCGGGCGTTATACCGACGCCGATGTCGTGGCCTGGAAGAAGGCCTGGAGCGTGCCGGGCGCGCTGAATGCGGGCCTGGAATATTACCGCGCCAACCATCTGAACCCGCCCTATAACGAGCAGCATCCGGCGAGCACGATCCCGACCTCATGGTCGGCCGCTTCGGTGACCGAAGGTGCCAAATCGACCACCATCACGCTGCCGACGCTGGTGATCTGGGGCCTGCTCGACACGGCGCTGCAACAGGGGAATTTGAGCGGGATGGAGAAGCTGGTGCCGAACGCGCACTTCAAGCTCTATCCGCGCGACACCCATTGGGTCTCGATCTCGAAGTCAAAGGAAGTCAGCCAGGACATCCGCGACTTCATCGAAGGCAGGGACGTGCCCATGGAGACGGCGGCAAAGACGGGGCAATAAGCCCGGAAGCGCTCCGCTCGCTTCCGGCCCGCCGCGTCAATGGTTGGCGACAACCACCGAGGCAATCACACCGCTACGCGGCGCCGCCAGGATGTACTGTCCATCGACCTGCCGCCACTCGTAGCCGCGAGGCGGACGGCGCAGGTGATGATCGCGGTAATCGACCTGCTCACCGCGGTCCCAGTCGGAGTGTTCGATGTGTTCGCCCCGCTTCCAGGCGTGATTGGCGGCGTCCTGTCCATGCTGGTCATTCTGTGCGCGGCGATCGTTTTGTCCACGCTGGTCATCCTGAGCGCGATGCTCACCCTGCGGCTGCCGATCATCCTGACGCTGCTGGTTATCCTGGCCTTGCCGATGGTCCTGGTATTGGCGGTTATCCTGCCGATACTGGCTGTCCTGCTGGGACTGCGCCGAGGCAAAGCCGGCAGTGCCGGCCAGGAGGCCGAGCGCGAATGTCGTCGCGAGAAGGCGTTTCATGCTGTGAGTCTTTCCCTACATGCAGGTTCACGCCCGGGAAATCCCGGGCTCGCCCGAGTGGTGTCAATTTTGCCTGTCGTGTACCAACCCCGCGGCCGCGCATGAGTTCCGACACCACACCTCCCTTGACACCTTGTGACGGCAAGATCAAAAATCCCCACGTGGGGATTTGAGCGACCGGCTTGCGGACCACGTTAAACAAACCGCTAAAAGGTCCGGGCAGTCATCTTATCCATCGACGCCTCGACCTTCCATGGTCGGGGCTTTTTTTGTGCCGCGCCGAAGCGCGGCGGGAGAAGATGATGAGCGATTCCGATGTTCGGCGCGCCGGCCTGAAGCCGCAGAGCCTGATGGTCCACGCCGGCACCACCCGGTCGCAGGCGGAGGAGACGTCCGAAGGACTCTTCATGACCTCGGGCTTCGTCTACAAGACGGCCGAGGAGGCGGAATCGGCGTTCGTGATCGAAGGGTCGCGCTATGTCTATTCCCGCTTTCGCAATCCGACGATCGCCATATTCGAGGAGCGGCTTGCCGCCTATGACGGGGCGGCACGCTGTTTCGGCACCACCACCGGCATGGCCGCGGTGTTCGCCGCGCTGATGGCAGACATCAAGACCGGCGACCGGGTGGTCGCGCCGCATGCGATGTTCGGATCCTGCCTGCATATCATCAAGAACATCCTGCCCAATTACGGGGTCACCTACACAATGGTCGAAGGCACCGACCTGGAGGAATGGCGCGCCGCGCTGGCGACCCCGGCGAAATACGTCTTTCTGGAATCGCCGGCCAACCCAACGCTCGACATCATTGATATCCGGGCCGTCGCCGAGCTGGCGCATGCGGCCGGCGCCAAGCTGATCGTCGACAATGTCTTCGCGACGCCGGTCTTTCAAAAACCGTTCCAGCTCGGCGCCGATATCGTCGTCTATTCGGCGACGAAGCATATCGACGGCCAGGGCCGGGCATTGGGCGGCGCCATCCTCTGCGATGACGCATTCGCCGCCAAGCTGCACCCGTTCCTGCGCCACACCGGCCCGACCATGAGCCCGTTCAATGCCTGGCTGCTGCTGAAGGGGCTGGAGACTCTGGAGCTGAGGGTCCGCGCGCAGACGGCATCCGCCCAAAAGATCGCCGCCTTTCTGGAAGCCCATCCGAAGGTCGAGAACCTCCGCTATCCCGGGCTGGAAAGCCATCCGCAGCACGCGCTGGCCGCCCGGCAGATGACGGGCTTCGGCAATCTGGTCGCCTTCGACATCCAGGGCGGCAAGCCGGCGGCCTTCGCCGCGCTGAACCGGCTCCAGCTGATCCTCATTTCCAACAACCTGGGAGACTCCAAGTCGCTGATCACCCATCCGGCGACGACGACGCATGCCAAGGTGCCGGAGGAAGACAAGCTCCGGGTCGGCATCCGGCCGGGCACCGTCAGGCTTTCGGCCGGGCTGGAGGACACCGACGACCTGATCGCCGACCTCAAGGCGGCGCTGGCGGAGTGATGCTGATCAGGCCGGCACGGCAGGGCGGCCGTCTGCCGTCGGCCTTTCTGCCGCGCCTGGCCAACAAGCCAGATTTTCCTGCTATGCTGACGCCGACGATGCCTAATGTTGTCGAGATGCCCAGTGTCGCCAATGGATTCGCTTAGCCTCGCCACCGAATCTCGGCCGGCGCCGACAGGCGCCGACCTGCGCGAAGCGTTGCTGGCGCTCGACACTGCCGCCGAACCTGCAGCGCTGCGCACCGCCGCGGTCCGCGTGCTGAAGGAGCATTTGGAAGCCGGTCGCGCGGAGATCGAGCAGCGGTTCCTGCGTGACAATCACGGGCAAGTTTGTAGCGAAGCCCTGGGGGTGTTGATGGACGGCATCGTCACAGCCCTGTTCGACTTTGCCGATCGCCGGGTCTTCGCCGCCGCCAACCCGACCACCGGCGAACGCGTGGCATTGGCGGCGATCGGCGGCTATGGACGCGGACCGCTGGCACCCTATTCCGATATCGATCTGCTGGCGCTGGTGCCTTATAAGCGAACAGCGCGAGCCGAGCAGATCGTCGAATTCCTGCTGTATGCGCTATGGGACCTGGGCCTCAAGGTCGGGCAGGCGGTGCGCTCCCCTGAGGAGTGCGTACGCCTGGCCAAGACCGACGTGCTGATCCGCACCAGCATGATGGAGCGACGTTTTCTGGCTGGCGACCAGTCGCTTTATGCCGATCTCGACCGGCGCTTCGCCAAGAGCGTCGAGGCGGTCGACCGGCGCGGTTTCGTCGAGGCCAAGCTGGCGGAGCGGGACCAGCGACACAAGCGTGGCGGCGATTCCCGCTACATGGTCGAGCCGAACATCAAGGACGGCAAGGGCGGCTTCCGCGACCTGCAGACCTTGAGCTGGATCGCCAACACGCTCTATGGCGTCCAGAACATCCCGTCGCTGGTGCCGCTGGGGCTTTTACGCCATGGCGAAGCGGCGCGGTTCGCCAAGGCGGAAGCGTTCTTGTGGACGGTGCGTTGCCATCTGCATTTCCTGACCCGCCGGGCCGAGGAGAAGCTGACCTTCGACGTCCAGGTCGAGATCGCGGGCCGGCTGGGCTACAACGACCATGCCGGCGCGGTCGCGGTCGAGCGCTTCATGAAACATTACTTCCTGGTCGCCAAGGATGTCGGCAACCTGACCCGAATCTTCTGCGCCGCGTTCGAGGCCGATTCGCTGGGCCAGCCGCGCGGGTGGCTGTCCAGAGCGCAAAAAAACCGCGTCGACAGCTTCGTTTTGGAGGGTGCCAGGCTCAACATCCTGGCCGAGGACCAGTTCGTCCGCGAGCCGGTCGACATGATCCGGCTGTTCGCGGCCGCGCAGCGCGGCGGCTTCGACATCCACCCGAACGCCCTTCGAGCGCTGACCCGCAGCTTGCGCCGTATCGGGCCCGAGCTGCGCGCCGATCCCGAGGCCAACCGCCTCTTCCTGGAGGATATCCTGACCGGGCGGGGCAACCGTGAGGTCAGCCTCAGGCGCATGAATGACGCCGGCGTGCTGGGCCGCTTCATTCCGGATTTCGGCCGGGTCGTCGCGCAGATGCAGTTCGACATGTACCATTTCTTTACGGTCGACGAGCACACGGTGAACGCGATCGGCATCCTGAACCGGGTCGAGACCGGCGAGGCCGCGGAACAGTTCCCGCTGGCCTCGGAACTGATCGGCCAGATCGCGTCGCGCCGTGCACTCGCGCTTGCCGTATTCGTGCACGATATCGGCAAGGGGCGCGGCGGCAACCATTCGGAGATCGGCGGCGCCATCGCCGAACGCCTGGGGCCGCGGCTAGGCCTCACCGACGAGGAGACCGAGACGGCAGCGTGGCTGGTGCGCTGGCATCTGGCCATGTCGGGGGTAACGACGCGACGCGACATCGAGGATCCGCGCACGGTGCAGGACTTCGCGGCGCTGGTGCAGTCGCCTGAACGGCTGAAGGCGCTGACGGTCCTGACCACGGTCGATATCAGTGCGGTCGGGCCTGGCCGCTGGAACAACTGGAAGGCCGGGCTTCTGGAAGATTTGTACCATCGCACCGCGGAAGCCCTGGCCGGGTCCGTCAGCCCCTCGCAGAGCGCGAGCCGGATAGGAAAGGCCCAGGCGGCGGCGCGGGCGCTGCTGCCTGAATGGGACGATGCGCAGTTCGAGGCCTTGGCAGCCTTGGGATCGGCTTCCTATTGGCTGGCCTTCGACGCCGAGACCCATGCGCGGCATGCGCGGCTGGTGCGGGGCGCGGAGCGCGACGGGCAGAAGCTGACAGTGGAGACGCGTGGTGACGCGCAGCGCGATGCGACCGAGGTGACGATCCACACGGCCGACCACCCCGGCCTTTTCGCCGGGCTGGCGGGCGCTTTTGCCATGGTCGGGATGTCGATCGTCGATGCCAAGATCTTCACGCTTGCCAACGGCATGGCGCTCGACGTGTTCTGGGCGCAGGACGCTAGCGGTGATCCGCTCTCCAATTCCAAGCGCGCGCGGCTTCTGGTCATGATCGAGCGCGCGCTCGCGGGCACGCCGCCCCCGCCCGATGAACTGGCCCGGCTGAAGGCCCAGCATTCCGCACGGAGCAGCGCCTTCCACGTGACGCCGCGCGTGCTGATCGACAACGAAGCGAGCTCGACCCACACGGTGATCGAGATCAACGGACGCGACCGGCCCGGGCTGCTGCACGACGTGACGCTGGCACTGACCCGGCTCAGCCTGCAGATCGCCAACGCGAAGATCTCAACCTATGGCCACAAGGCGATCGACGTATTCTATGTGAAGGACATTTTCGGTCTGAAGATCGTCGAGCCCGCCAAGCAGAAGCGCATCCGGACAGCGCTTTTGGCGGCGATCGCCGACGGCAGACAGGGCGAAAAAAAGGACGGCAGGAAGACGGCCGCCAAGGCCTCATTCTCGGCCGCCGTGTAATCGTTCCAACCAGATGAATTTCGGCCGCGCCGTCACCACGCTCGCCGGGCTGACCATGATCAGCCGGGTGTTGGGCTTCATTCGTGACCTCCTGACCGCGGACATCCTGGGGGCCGGCTTGATCGCCGACGCGTTCTTCGTCGCCTTCAAGCTGCCGAACTTCTTCCGCCGCCTGTTCGCGGAAGGCGCGTTCAGCGTCACCTTTGTGCCATTGTTCGCCAAGACGGCGCACGCGGAGGGGGAAGTAGCTGCAGCGCGCTTCGCCGAACAGGCGCAGGCGATGATGCTGGCGATCCTGATCCCGCTGACCGCAGCGCTGCTGCTCCTTATGCCGCTGGTGATGCGCGTGCTGGCCCCGGGCTTCACGGTCGGCAGCGACCGCTACGAGCTGGCTGTGAGGCTCTGCCGCATCACCTTTCCGTACCTGACGCTGATCTCGATCACGGCCTTGCAGGGCGGTGTGCTCAACGCGCTCGATCGCTACGGCCCGTTCGCGACCGCGCCGATCCTCTTCAATCTTTGCCTGATCGGCAGCCTGGTCCTGACGCCTTTTTTCCGCAACGCGGCCTATGCCCTGTCCTGGGGCGAGTTCACGGCGGGGTTCGTCCAGGTGGTCTGGATGATGGGCTCCTGCCGACGCGCAGGGATCAGCCTAAAGCTTCGATGGCCGAGCCTCACGCCCCTGGTCAGGCGGCTGTTCGGGCTGATGGGGCCAGCGGCGATCGGCCAGGGCGCGGTGCAGATCAACATCTTCATCGATACCATGATCGGGTCGCTGTTGCCGGCCGGATCAATCTCGCATCTCTACTATGCCGAAAGGCTCTATCAGCTGCCGCTCGCGGTCATCGGCGTCGCGATCGGCACCGCGCTGCTGCCGTCCTTGGCACGGCATGTCCGCGCTGACGACCGCATCGGCGCGAAGCGGCTGGAAGCGCGCGCGATCGAGGCCTCGCTGCTGCTGTCGTTGCCGGCCGCGATCGCGCTCATGGTGTCGCGGGAGCCGATCATGATCGGCCTGTTCGCGCGCGGCGCTTTCACCGTCGAGCACGCCATACGGACCGCCGGTGCGCTCGCCGGCTATTCGGCGGGCATTCCAGCATATGTGCTGGCGAAGACGCTGTCGGCAGCCTATTTCGCCCGCGAAGATACCAAGACACCGCTCAAGTTCAGCCTGATCACGGTGGCGTTGAACACAACCTTCGCCTTAACCTTCGTGCTGGTGCTGCACCTGGGCATCGTCGGCATCTCGGCCGCGACCGGGATCACGGCCTGGATCAATGTCGGCATGCTGGCCTGGGGCCTCAGAACACGCGGTCTGCTGGGATTTGACGAACGGCTGCGTCGCGTGCTGCCGCGAATCGCGCTGGCGACAGCGGTGATGGCCGCGGCGCTCTATGCGATCCAGCAGCCGCTGGCCGGCTGGTGGGCGGCCGATCTTTTGCGCCGGGGCGGCGGGCTCGTGTTGCTGGTGGGCGGCGGCCTCGCCGTCTATGGGGCAGCCATCTTCGCGTCCGGCGCGGCGACGCGGGCGGATATCGCCGGTTTGTTCCGGCGCGACCGCGGCTTGACCGGCCGGGCGGGCAAGGCCGATAACCCCTCCCCGTCCGAAACTCTGTCATCGAGCGCACCGTGATCCGCATCCTCTCCGGCATGCAGCCGACCAATCAATTGCATCTCGGCAATTACCTGGGCTCGCTCAAGAACTGGGTGGCCTTGCAGGACCGGGGGGAGAACCTGTTCTGCG
>CAZVYC010000155.1:0-12543 GCA_964631425.1 uncultured Rhodospirillales bacterium | reverse complement strand
AACCCAATACCACCGCCGATCTCGACCACGGTCTTGCCTTCGATGCGGGGCGCGAGGCGTTCGGCTATCAGTCCGGCCGTCTCATCATCCGTCACGGTTAGGACGGCCTGAGACTGAATGCCGTGGCGCTCCGTGTAAGCCTGGGATGCCTCGCTGGTTTGCATGGTCACGTATACGTCGTCCAGCAGTTTCGGCAGATCGTCGCTCATCTCTTACCGCCCTGGGCGCGGAGCCCATCGGGAGCGGGGATGCCTACAGACTTGCGGACCTCGCCGCGCTTTATCTCGGAGACGTAGCCGCGACTGATGCCGTAGTCGCTGGCGATCTCTGAATGCACTCGCGGGTCATTGCGGATGGCCAGAACGGTCTCGTCTGGGATGCGGACCACGGGCTTGAAGCCACGTCTGCCGCGCTTGTCCATGTCGATCACGTTCTGGCGCTGCGAGCCCTTCTCCAAATGCTTCGGGTTGCAGCAACGCGGGGTGTCGCATTTATGGCGGATCACGGTCCCGTGATAGGTGGCGGTCGCCTCTATCGGACCATACTCCAGATGGTAGGCAATCCGATGGGGCGAAAACAGGCGGCGGCCGATCTTGAAGCGGCCATATCCGGCCGAGCTTACGCCGCCATCCCACAGCCAGCACTCGTCTTCCCCGCGCCGATCGATGTGGCGCCAAAAACGGGCGATGTCGAGTTCATCCAGTTCCGGCAATGGCACCGTTTTGCTGTGCCGACTCTGTGCCTTCGGCGTTTGTGGGAACGTGCGGTGAACGCGCGATCTGCGCGTCTCGTAAGCCCCTGATTCAACATCAGAAGGCCCATTTCCTGACTTATCGCGTCTTTGTAGCCGATAATTACAAAACCGCTGCTCTACCGCTGAGCTAAGCCGGCGCGAGGCACATGTGATCGCCCGTATCCGGGTTTGATCAGAGCGGCGGTTATAGCAGACCCTCACGGACTGTCGAGAGAACGCCGCCGCGTGAGGGTTTGACCGTCCTCAGCCCGCGTGGAACAGTGCCATCGAGAACCGGCCGGGATGCATTGCCGGCCGACGAACACGCGCACCGGGGATGTGCATGCCGGATATGAGCAACAAGGCCTTCATCGTCACCGGAGCGTCGCGCGGCATCGGTTTGGCGACCGCGAAGTTGCTGGCGAAAGACGGCGCGCGCGTTGCCCTGTTCGCGCGTGATCACGATGCCGTGACCGAGGCGGCACGGTCGATCGGCGAGACGGCGATCGGCATTGGCGTCGATGTCGGCGAGCGTGACGCAATGTTTGCGGCATTCCAGCGCGCCTTTGCCGCGTTCGGCCGGCTCGACGGAGTTTTCAACAATGCCGGCGCCACGATGGTGTGCCGGATCGAGTATCTGACCGAGGCCGCGGTGATGCTGCAAGTCAGGGCCAATTTCCTGGGCGTGGTCTATGGCAGCCAGGCGGCCATTCCCTATCTGAGGCGAACCGGCGGCGGCCGGATCGTCAACGTCACGTCGGCTACGGCCCGTCATCCGGAAGAGTTTCCCCACCTGTCGATCTATGCCGCGACCAAGGCGGCAGCCGAGCGCTTCACCTTCGAGCTGCGCGAGGAAGTAAAGGCGGACAATATCGGCGTGACCGCCTTCAGCCCCGGCACCACCGCGACGAGCTTCGGCGCCGCCGCAAACCCGATAGAAGCCGAGGCGGGATTCAGGCGCTGGCTGGAGATGGGATCGGAGTGCGACGGCATGATGGAGACAGACACGGTCGCCCAGGCGATCGTAAACTGCCTCATGGTACCCGCAGGCGCCGCGTTCGATTTCGTCGAGCTTCGCCCGAGCCGGCCGACGCCCAAGGCACTACGCATTTAGGGATTGCCCCACGCCGTTGTGCGCCAAGCAGCCCAGCCCCGCCGAGATCGCGTGGCCGAAACGGCTGTAAACGGCCATATCTTGTTTTCTGTCCAATTGTGGCATTCGGGGAAGAAAGATGATCATCGGCGTTCCGAGGGAAATCAAGACGCTCGAATTCCGCGTCGGGCTGGTGCCTCACGCGGTCAGCGAGCTGGTCCATGCCGGTCACCGCGTGCTGGTTGAAACCCATGCCGGCGACGGGATCAGCGTGGACGATGAGGAATACCAGCGCGCGGGCGCGGAAATCGCGCTGACAGCCCGGGAGATATTCGAAACCGCCGACCTGATCGTGAAGGTCAAGGAACCGCAGCCGAGCGAGATCAAGCTGCTCCGCGCCGGGCAAGTGCTGTTCACCTATCTGCATTTGGCCGCGGACGAGACCTTGACCCGCGACCTGCAGAAGACCGGCGCGGTCTGCATCGCCTATGAAACCATTACCGACGCCAATGGACATCTGCCTTTGCTGCAGCCGATGAGCGAGGTGGCGGGACGCATGTCGGTGCAGGTGGGCGCGCATTGCCTGGAAAAGGAGGCCGGCGGCTCCGGCATATTGCTGGGCGGCGTGCCTGGCGTACCCGCAGCGCGGGTGGTGGTGCTGGGCGGCGGAACGGTTGGCGCCAACGCGATCCGCATGGCGGTCGGCGTGGAGGCGCAGGTGACGGTGATCGACAAGTCGATCGCCCGGCTGCGGGAGCTGGATGACATGTTCGGCAGCCGCATCCAGACGGTATATTCCGCTGTCGACACGATCGCACAAGCCGTTGCCAGGGCCGACCTGGTGATCGGGGCGGTGCTGATCCCGGGCGCGGCGGCGCCTCGGCTAGTGACCCGGCCGATGCTGCGTGCCATGCGGCGCGGTTCTGCACTGGTCGACGTCGCGATTGACCAGGGCGGCTGCTTCGAAACCTCTCGGCCGACGACACACGCCAACCCGACCTATGTCGAGGAAGGCGTCGTGCATTACTGCGTGACGAATATGCCTGGCGCGGTGCCCCGCACATCCACTTTCGCGCTCAACAACGCGACCCAGCCCTTCGTCATGGCGCTCGCGAATGCGGGCTGGAAGCACGCCATGGTCGAGAATATCCACCTGAGGCGCGGCCTCAACATTTGTGACGGGCAGCTGACCAATGATGGCGTCGCGGCGGCATTCGGCCAGACTGCGACCGACCCGATGCGGCTGCTGGCCGCCTGATGCAAGCTGCGGCGCAGCGGTGAATTGCCAAGCCGCTCCCGCCGCGATACTAGGTCTCGCGTCACTATAAGAAGTCCGAGACCCGATATTATGCCTGAAATTTACGTAACCGACCGCAACGGAGCCGAATTTCCGGTGGAGGCCACCAACGGCTTCACGCTCATGGAAGCGATCCGGGACGAGGGCAAGTTCGAGCTGGCCGCGATCTGCGGGGGCATGCTGTCCTGCTCGACCTGCCACGTCTACGTCGATGCGGACTGGCAGGACAAGCTGCCCGCGATGACCCGGGACGAGCGCGAATTGTTGGAAGAATCGGCGCATTACGAGCCGAATTCGCGCCTGTCCTGCCAGATCGAGATCAAACCGGAGCTGGCCGGCCTGCGCGTTACGGTGGCGCCCGAAGATTGATCTCCGGCCGAGCCTTTCGTGAATTCAGCGATGCTGACGGTTGGTGGAGCCAGGCGGGATCGAACCGCCGACCTCATCATTGCGAACGATGCGCTCTCCCAGCTGAGCTATGGCCCCAATACCGTATCGCCTGGAGGCGCGGAATATGGTCAGGTGCGTTTCCGGTGTCAAGCTGGCGCACCTCCTTTCGGGCGAACTCCCTCTCTGCGCTGGGGAGAGGCTCGCGCCGTGCAAAGCGCGCCCATTCTACACCCATTGCCCGGCAATGCGGGCCTGACTAGATTTGCAATCCCGAAGATACGGACCAGCGATGCTCGCACCCATTTTCGAAGCCATTTATTACGCGCTCGACGTGATCTGGTGGCTTATCATCATCTCGGTCGTCGCCAGTTGGCTGGTCGCGTTCGGCGTGATCAACATGCGCAATCATGCCGTCTATCGGATCGTGGACATGCTGAACCGAGTCACTGATCCGTTGCTTCGGCCGATCCGGAGAATCATCCCCCCTATGGGTGGCCTGGACCTAACGCCCATGGTCCTGCTGCTGATCATCTATGTCGTTCAGCGGGAGATCGTCATCATCCTGCAACGGGGCTATGTAGGCTAGGATACCGGCGTTCCACCGAGGCTAAGTCCGCGATGCTGCCGCAGGAGATCATCCGCCGCAAACGCGATGGCTTACACCTGTCGGACGCCGAGATTGCCGATTTCGTAAAAGGCATCGCCAGCGGCGCGGTAGGCGAAGCGCAGATGGCCGCCTTTGCGATGACCGTCCTGCTCAAAGGACTGGACGAGGTCGAGAAGACCGCCCTGACCCGTGCGATGGCGCGGTCGGGTGCGGTGCTCGACTGGACGGCAGAAGAGCTCGGCGGGCCGGTGCTGGACAAGCACTCGACCGGCGGGGTCGGCGACAAGGTGAGCCTCATCCTGGCACCGATCGTCGCGGCCTGCGGCGGGTTCGTGCCGATGCTGTCGGGCCGGGGCCTTGGTCACACGGGCGGGACGCTCGACAAGATGGCCGCTATTCCGGGTTATCGCATCCAGCCCGACCTGCCGACCTTGCGGCAGGTCGTGAAGCGCGTCGGCTGCGCCATCGTCGGCGCGACCGACGAGCTGGCGCCGGCCGACCGGCGGCTCTATGCCGTGCGCGATGTCTCGGCGACGGTGGAGTCCATCGACCTGCTCACCACGTCGATCCTGTCGAAGAAGCTGACGGAGGGGCTGGACGGCTTGGTGCTGGACGTAAAGGTCGGCTCGGGCGCGTTCATGCCGACGGAGGCCGGCGCCATGGCACTGGCCGCGAGCCTCGTGCAGGTCGGACGCGATTGCGACCTCCGAATCGCAGTCTTGCTGACCGACATGAACGCGGTGCTGGGCCGCACGGCAGGCAATGCGCTGGAAGCCCGCGAAGCGATCGAGGTCCTGAAGCATGGAGCCGGCGATAAACGGCTGGTCGAGGTGACGCTGGCGCTTACAGCCGAGCTACTATACCTGGGCGGCCTCGCACCGTCGCTCGAGGCCGGACGGGCAGCGGCGCGGCACGTGCTGCAAAGCGGGGCGGCGGCGGACCGGTTCGCCCGGATGGTCGCGGCACTGGGCGGGCCGGCAGATCTGGTGGACGAGCCCGATCGGCATCTCGCCAGAGCCCCGATCGTCGTCGAAGCGACGGCGGAAGAGGGATATGTGACCGACATCGATGTGCGTCGCCTGGGACTTGTCATCGTCGGCCTGGGAGGCGGACGGACGCAGACCGACCAGACGATCGATCCAGCCGTAGGCCTGAGCGACGTCGCCGGCGTCGGCGACGCGGTCGGACGGGGCCGGCCGCTGGCGCTGATCCATGCCAGGGATCGGGACGCGGCGGCGCGGGCGGCGGAGGAGGTGCGCGGCGCCTTCACGCTGACCGATGGCGCCGCGCCTCATCGCGGACGGCTGGTCCTCGGCCGCATCGCGCCGTGAGCGACATTCCTCGCGTGTCGGCGGCGGACTCCTGGACGATCCGGCTGATCCGCTCACCCGCGGCCTTTGCGGTCATCCTGCTGCTCGGGGTGGCGCTGTATTGGCCGGGCTTGCGCAGCCTGCCGGCGGTCGATCGCGACGAGGCGCGGTTCGCCCAGTCCAGCCGGCAGATGCGGGAGAGTGGCGACATCATCGACATTCGCCTGCAGGACGAGGCGCGGCTGAAGAAACCGGTCGGGATCTACTGGCTGCAGGCGGCAGCGACAGCGATCGCCGGCGAAGATCCGGCCAACCCGATCTGGACCTATCGGCTGCCCTCCTTCATCGGCGCACTGGCCGCGATCCTGATCACGCTGGCGATCGGACGACGCTGGTTCTCGCCGGAGGCCGGTTTCGCCGGAGCGGCATTGCTCGCGGCCTGCCTGCTGTTGGGATTTGAGGCACGCCAGGCAAAAACCGATGCGTTTCTGCTGTCGACAGTCCTGGCAGCGATGGCCGGCCTCGCCGAAGCCTGGGTGCCGGTGGACGCCGAAACACCGCTACCGCGATCACGCTGGATCATTTTTTGGGCGGCGATCGGGATTGGTATCCTGATCAAGGGACCGATCATCGTGATGGTGGTCGGCTTGGCCGCCGCGGTACTGTGCGGCATCGATCGCCGGCTCGCGTGGCTGAAGCGGCTGAAACCCTGGCCCGGCATTGCCATCACCGCGGCGATCACGCTGCCGTGGCTGATCGCGATCACGGTCGCAAGCCATGGCGCGTTCTGGTCCCAGTCGCTGGGTAACGACATGGCGGCCAAGCTGACGGGCGGGCAGGAATCGCACGGCGCACCGCCCGGCACGTATCTCACGCTCTTTCCGGTGACCTTCTGGCCGGGCTCGCTATTTGCTCTGCTGGCGCTGCCATGGATCTGGCGCGCGCGGCATGAGCGGACGGTCCAGTTCGCGCTCGCCTGGATCGTGCCATCCTGGATCGTGTTGGAGATCGTGCCAACCAAGCTGCCGCATTACGTGCTGCCGCTCTATCCCGCCATCGCGCTGTTGACCGGCGCGGCACTCATGCAGGCGCCTCCGGGTGCCGTCGGCTGGCGATCCATGGTCTCGCGCGCGGCGATCCTGCTCTGGATCGCCATCGGCGGGGTGCTCGGCGCAATCGTGCTGGCCACAGCCCCCTTGGGCGACGGACGCCTGTCGATTCGCGGGATTGCCGCGGCGCTGGCCTTGTGGGGCTTGACCGCCGCCGGCGGCTGGACCATGTGGCGCGGCCGGCGGTTCGGCGCCGCGGCGATTTCGGTGCTGGGCGCCATCGTGGCCTGGGGGTTGGTATTCGGGGCGGCACTACCTGCGCTGGGTGCGCCTTGGATCGCACCCCGCCTCAAGGAGGCCTTGTTCGAAAAGCTGCCCACCGGTCACGGCACGGTACTGATCGCCGGCTATGCCGAGCCGAGCGCCGTGATCGCGCTCGGCACCGACACGCGCTTTGGCAGCGGAGGCGACGCGGCCAGGCTGCTGGCAAGCGATCCCAATGCGGTCGCGATCGTGAGCCGGGAGCAAGGCAGCGCCTTCAATGCCGGGCTCGCCGACGGCCATGTGAATGTCGAAACGCTGGGCACGGTCGACGGCTTTAATTATGCCAAAGGCCATCGTGTCACTCTGACCATCTGGCGGAGAGTCCCATGATGTGCCGCCTCGGATGGGCGCTCGCCATCGCCTTCGTGCTCGACCAATCGATCGCGCGCCTGATGGCCGGCTTTGGCCCGGGCGTGGACCGGGTTTTCACTGTTATTACCTGGTTCGGGCAAGGCGGCGTGATCCTCTATCCCACCGGCGTCTTTCTGCTTGTTGCCCTGGCGGCTTCGCGCATGGTGCCGAAGCTCGCATCGAAGCTGCGTCCGTTGATCGCATCGACGGCCACGATCTTCGCCGTGGTGGCGGCCGCGGGACTGGTGAACGACCTGCTTAAGATCATGTTTGGGCGGGCCCGACCGCGACTGGGCCTTGCCGGCGATCCGAGCGGATTCGAATTTTTCCGCTATGGCGCAAAATTCGCCTCGTTTCCCTCCGGCCACACTGCGACGTCAGTCGCCGCGGCGGTCGTGTTCAGCGCGCTGTTCCCCCGGTGGCGGCGCGCTTTCATCGCGTTCGCGGTGCTGATCGCAGTTAGCCGGATGGTACTAGACGCTCATTATCTATCGGATATCATCGCGGGCGCAGCGGTGGGCGGCGGAGTCGCCCTGGCGGTTCTGGCTGAAATGCGCAGGCGCGGCTGGGCGCCTCTTGCGGAGACGCAGGATTCGGCTGAAGGCACCGTAGCAGTCAAAGGGAGAGAGTGAGCACGCTCAAGCGGGCCTCAAGAACTCGTCAGCGGGTAACGGGTCTGGTGGGAACCAGATCCGGCCATGGTCGCTTTTCCTGGCATGGGTGACGAAATGACAATGTCTCTTGGTCCCACGAGCCGGAGCCCCGTTCGGGCCCCCGATCGCGCAGAGAACCAAGTCAATGGCCGAGGCCGATTCGGCTGGCGTTCATTTTTTGCGATCTGGACCGCAATATCCGCGGTCTGGCTGATCGCTGTGGCCTATGATCTCTATCAGCGCGTGAGCGAGCAGGCCGACATGTCGCGCGACGTAGAGCGCGACCTGGACCAGGGCATGGTTTCCGTCAACTGCTCCGGAGCCGACTGCAGCGCGCCAGCCGACACCTCGCTGGAAAACCGGTTCGATATCGCCGGCACCTATCTGAGGTTCGGCAGCGTCGAGATGACCGAATGCGTGTTCGGGCCGCCGATCGCGCTGTTGATCGTCGGGTCCGGCGTGATGATTGTGCTGCGCCGTCGGCGCGCCCGCAGAGCCTGACTGGCTGCGGCGTCAGGCGCGAGCCGCCACTGCCTTTTCAATCTGCTTCTTCAGCGCCCGCATGGGGGCTTCCAGCTCCGACAGG
Organism: uncultured Rhodospirillales bacterium; assembly: GCA_964631425.1. GTDB lineage: Bacteria > Pseudomonadota > Alphaproteobacteria > BOG-932 > Roseiterribacteraceae > BOG-932. Next base: position 4,150 of record CAZVYC010000155.1, on the reverse strand, counting down.
CGCGCATCAATCAGATAGGCGTCGAGGCCGCCCTTGTGCTCGATCGTGCGCAGACCGTTGGTCGACACCCGGACATGGAAATTCCGCCCGAGCGCCTCGCTGAACACCGAGGTCACCTGCAGGTTAGGCAGGAAGCGCCGACGCGTCTTGTTGTTCGCGTGGCTGACATTGTTGCCGGTCTGAACGCCTTTGCCGGTCACGGCGCAACGACGGGCCATGATGAAATCCTTACGATCTGGTCGAAACTGAGCGCGCGCGGGCATGGGCTCGCGCGAAGGCGCGGAAAGTAGGCGAATGGGCGGGGGACGTCAAGCCGGGCCAGCGAAACCGGCCCAACTACCGCCACGGCACCTCGGCCGCCATCGCGTCTTCCCAGTGCCGCCCGTCGAACGGCTCGACGTCGATCGTCGAGACGTCCACGCCGTCCAGGCAACGGACATTGACGTCGATCTTGTCCGGGTCCGAGCGCGGGACATAGAAGGGATGGATGCCGCAATGTCGGCAAAAGGTGTGCTTCGCCACGCGCGTGCCGAACTGGTACGTCGCCAGCGCATCGGTGCCGGATACCAGCTCGAACTGTTCCGGTGGCACGATGAGGTGCAGGAAGCCCTTCTTCGTGCAGACCGAGCAATTGCAGTCGGTGACGCCGGTAAGCTCGGCGGTCACGCGGAAGCGAACGCGGCCGCAATGGCAGCCTCCGTCCCAGGTTTGCATCTGGCTACTCTGCGGGCTCGACGGCGACGGCCGCATCGCGATCCGCCGGGCCGCGCTCAGCGGCTTCCTGCTGCTTGCGCCACATCTCGGCGAACAGGCCGCCCTTGGCCAGCAGCGCCGCGTGGCTGCCACGCTCGGCGACGCGGCCTTGCGACAGGACCAGGATCTCGTCGGCGTCGATCACGGTGGACAGGCGGTGAGCGATCACGAGAGTGGTACGGCCCTCGCTCGCAGTCTTGAGATTGGCCTGGATCTCCTTTTCGGTCGCGGTATCGAGGGCGGAGGTCGCCTCATCGAAGAGCATGATCGGCGGGTCCTTCAGGAGCGCGCGGGCGATCGCCACGCGCTGCTTCTCACCACCGGACAGCTTGAGGCCGCGCTCGCCCACCGTCGCATCGTAGCCGTCAGGCAGGCCACGAATGAAACCGTCGATATTGGCCATACGGGCCGCCTGCTCCACCTCCTCGCGTGTGGCGTCGGGGCGGCCATAAGCGATGTTGTAGTAGATCGTGTCGTTGAACAGCACAGTGTCCTGGGGGACGATCCCGATCTCGCGCCTGAGGCTTTGCTGGGTGACGCTGCGAATGTCCTGCCCGTCGATCAGGATGGCGCCGCCCGTCACGTCATAGAAGCGGAAGAGTAGCCGGGCGATGGTCGACTTGCCCGCGCCCGACGGCCCGACGATCGCGACCGTGCGGCCGGGCGGGACTGTGAAGCTGACGCCCTGGAGGATCGGCCGCCGCGAATCGTAGGCAAAGGCGACGTCGCGGAACTCGATCGCCCCGCCGGTCACCTGGAGAGCCGCTGCACCTGGCGGGTCGGCAACGTCGCGCCGTTCGCCAAGCAATTCGAACATACCCTCAATGTCGACCAGAGCCTGCTTGATCGTGGAGTACACCGTACCGAAGATGCCGAGCGGCTGGGCCAGCTGGATCAGGTAGGTGTTGAGCGTAACGAAGCCGCCGATGGTCATGCGCCCGGCGACGATTGCATAGGCCGACATGAGCATGATCGTCGTGACGCCGGCGCCGACAATGAAGGCCTGGCCGATATTGAGGACAGAGAGAGAGGTCACCGTCCTGACCGCCGCCTTCTCATAGCGGGCCAGCGCCACGTCATAGCGCCGTGCCTCATGCTCCTCGTTGGTGAAGTATTTCACCGTCTCGTGGTTGAGCAGGCTGTCGATCGCCTTGGTGTTGGCCGAGCTGTCGCTCTCGTTCATCTGGCGGCGGATACCGATCCGCCAGTTGCTGACCTTGATCGTGAAAGCGATGTAGGTGCCGACCGTCAGCACGGTGGTGAGCGCATACGTGAAGTCGAACTTCCGCCAGATCACCGCGGCGGAGAAAACCAGCATCAGGATGGTGGGAACGATGCTGAACAGAGAAAACGATAACAGGTTGTCGATCGCGGTGGTGCCGCGCTGGATCGCGCGCGACAGACCGCCGGTCTGACGGTCGAGGTGGAACTTGAGCGACAGGCTGTGCAAGTGGCGGAAGACATTGAGCGCGACCTGGCGGATAGCCCGCTGCGCCACCTTCTGGAAAATAGCATTGCGCGCCTCATTGAAGGCCTGGGCGGAGACCCGGGCGAGGCCGTAGGCGGCGATCAGGCCGACCGGAACCGCAATGGCCGGCGTTACCTTGCCGGACAGCATATCGACCGCACGGCCATAGATGATCGGGATCACCACCGTCGCAGCATTGCTGAGCAGCAGCGCCAGGACGGCCAGCACCACGCGGACTTTCAGCTCGAAAGAGCCTTTGGGCCAGAGATAGGGCGCGAGCATGCGGAGCGCGCGCAGATCGCCCTTGGGCTTGGGTTTCGTCGAATTCGCGTTGGTAGAAAGCGGCGCTGCAGCAGGCGGACTCATGCGCCACAATATAAGCGCATCACGCGGGTTGTGCGAGCCCGCTCGTCGGCTGTGGAGCCGGGAGCCTTACCGTCGCTTGCGGGTGACGCGGATGGGAGCATAGACCGGTACGCCCACCCTGCGGGCCCGGCCGGCAAGGGTGGCGAAGAAGAGCAGCAAGGTTGTGCGAACGGCAAAGGCAGCACCGGCGAGCGTGAGAATCCAGCACAGCGCCAAGGCAGCGACACCGATCGCCAGAAGTTGACGATTGATCCGGTAAACCTTGTGGCGGCGCCTGGGCGATGGTGAATCCGGGATCGGCCGCTGAGCGGCAGCACGCGCGAACGCCGCCGGCCGAACCACCTCGCCCATCTCAACCCCCTCGGCCGTCACCGCGCCTATGAACAACAATGCGCAGGCGGCGCGACGGTTCCCGTCAATCGGCCTCTTCCTCCGCCGCCGCTCGGTACCATTCTCGCATTACCGGCAGGGAGAGAACAGTATTCATATAGGCACGGCAGATAGGATCGACATCAACCTGATAAGTCCGTAGCCGCGTCGCCATCGGCGCATACATCGCATCCGCATTGGTGAAACGTCCGAACAGGAACGGCCCTGCGCTGCCGAAGCGCGTTCGCGCGTCGCACCAGATCGCCCGCAACCGGTCGAGCTCGGCGCGGGCCTCTTCCGACAGATCCGGAGTCGGCAGGTCGGCCCCGATATCCATCGACAGCTCGCGCCGGATCGCCGGAAAGCCGGAATGCATCTCGGCCGCGACCGATTTCGCTACGGCGAACGCGGAAAGCTCGGCCGGCCACAGCTTGGCCTCGGGGAAGCGGAGCGCGATGTAATCCAGAATCGCCAGGGACTCCCAGATTACGTCCTTACCATCGATAAGGATCGGCAGCTTGCCGGCCGGACAATATTCCAGGATGCGCGCACGGGTATCGGCCTGGCGCAGATGGATCAGGATTTCCTTGAACGGAATGCCGGCCTGCTTCAGTGCGATCCAGGGTCTGAGCGACCAGCTGGACCATTTCTTGCTACCGATGACCAACGTCAGGCTCACGCTTGACCTCCCTCTCTTGTGCGGCGCCGATTGGCGGATTGCAACGCTCGCAGCAGGATGATACACAGCGGCCCTTCCGGCGGAAATGCCGACAGGTATCCGATCGCGGCATAGCCGCGTAATCGGACACCTGAACACGACACGACTTAGCGACTTCCACGGAAGTCGACACTAGGCGGGCGCGTAGCTCAGCGGGAGAGCACTTCCTTGACATGGAAGGGGTCACAGGTTCAATCCCTGTCGCGCCCACCACGATAGCCTACTGATCTGGCGAGACTTTCAGGCTTCCGGCGCTGCGGCTCCGGCGCCGCTCCCTCACCCCTCGAGACACACGCAAACCGCTCGCCGGTGGATCGCGCGCCCGCTCTTTGCGTTGGCGGCCCGTGGCGTTTTCGCGCCAGGCTTGAGCAAGGAGATGACGACCATGGCCGACCTTTATCCCGTCGCGGGCGCAGCCGTCGCGCTCGCCGGAGCCGACAAGCTCGTCGGCGATCGCGGCTACCGCGGCATGTTCC
>CAZVYC010000154.1:0-12575 GCA_964631425.1 uncultured Rhodospirillales bacterium | reverse complement strand
CAGTAGCTCAGCATATTCACATAAGGGAACACCATGTCCCGGGCGCCGACCATCAGCGGGATCAGATAGTTGCCGAAACCACCAAGGAAGAGTGCGGTGAGGAGGTAGATCACCATGATCATGCCGTGCATGGTGATGAACTGTAGGTAGCGGTCGGCGTCGATGAAGGAGAGCAGCCCCGGAAAAGCGAGCTGTATCCGCATGATCCATGACAAAACGAGGGCCACGAGACCGATCGATAGGGCGGTCAACGAATATTGGATCGCGATGACCTTGGCATCCTGGGAGAAGACATACTTCGTCACCCAGCTCCGCGGATGATAGAGCTCGACATCGCCGACTTCGGCGGCCGGCACGGGTGCGGCTAAGCCATGCGTCACGTCGACCATCGGAAAACCCTCCCCATTCCTCCTAGATGAACCGCCTCGCTTCAGGTCTCATCGCGTCGCTTCCCCGTCCTTCAGCGCGCTCGCCTTCGTCGGTGTACTGAGCTCGGCAAAAGTCTTTTGCTGCTGCAGCCAAGCCTGGTAGTCGGCCTTGGTCTCGACCACGACGCCGCCGCGCATATAGGGGTGGCCGGTGCTGCAGAGCTCGGCGCAGAGCACCTCGAAGGTGCCAGTCCGTGTCGGCGTGAACCAGTAATGGGTGACCGAGCCCGGGATCATGTCCATCTTGGCGCGGAATTCCGGCACATAGAAATCATGTATTACATCGAGCGAGCGGAGTAGCACCCTGACCGGCTTGCCGACCTCGAGGTGCAGATTGTCGCCCTGGATGATGATATCGTCATGCCCGCGCGGGTCCTTCGGATCGAGGCCGAGCGGGTTTTCCGGCGTGACATACGCGGTGTTGGTCGCGCCGAGCCGGCCGTCCTTGCCAGGCAACCGATAGCTCCACTGCCATTGCTGGCCAACGACCTCGATCTCGGCAGCATCGCTCGGCACGCTTATGAACCGGCTCCAGACGAAGAGACCCGGCGCGAGCATCGCCGCGACGCCGACCGCCGTCCCGATCGCTAGCCAGGATTCGAGCCTCTTGTTCTCGGGTTCATAGGCGGCGCTGCTGCCCTCCCGATGGCGGAAGCGATAGACGCAATAGGCCATGAAAAGCACGACGGCGGCAAAGACCGTGCCGGTGATCCAGAAGGTGATGGTAATGGTGCCGTCGATATAGCTCCAATTCGAGGCGATCGGCGTCGCCCACCACGGGCTCAATAAATGAAACACCACCGAGCCGATCACGACGAGTGCAAGTATGATTGCGACGCGCATCAGTCATTCGCCCTTCCCAAAGGCGATGAACGGAGTGCTCGCGCCGTGACATAAAGAAAGCGCAACTCCGGACTGTCGGACGCTCAGCCGAGGGCGTCCGCAAGCTTCAAATGTTCCCTGTCCCTTCGCCATGGCCGGCCTTCCCGTGTGTCTCGCCCATAGGGGCGCACACTAGAGGTGACGCAAAGCTTTCAAATCGGATAGTTTCGAATGCGAAACTTCTCTCGGGAACAGTGTCGTACTGCTTGAGGTCGCTGTCAATCGGCCCTATTCCGCCTTTGCCTAAAAGTCTGGCGGGAATTGTGCCAAAAGCTTGGGCGCCGCGCGGGCCAATCTGCACCGAATCACATCTGACGCGGCGCCACAAAACGGGTGAATTCGAATTGACCGCTGAGAACGCTGAGGAGCGCAGAGGACGCGAAGATTAAGTATTACTTTGTGGTCTCCGCGCTCCTCCGCGACCTCTGCGGCAAAACTACTTTCCTTCACTCTCGCGTCACCACCCGGCGATAAAGGTGCCAGGTGGCGTGCCCAAGCACCGGAATTACTACCGCCAGCCCGACGAAGAGCGGGATCGATCCCAGCACCAGCCCGCCGGCGATGATCAGTCCCCACGCGGCCATCGTCCCCGGGTTCCGGAGCACCGCCCGGATCGAGGTCCCGATCGCCACATCCACCCCCACGTCGGTGCGGTCGAGCAGCAGCGGGAACGACACCACCGAGATCACGAACACAACGACGGCGAACAGGAACCCGACGCCGACTCCGGCGACGATCAGGGTCCATCCCGCCCCGGTCAGAAACAGTTCCTGCGCAAACGCCGTGATCGCCGCCGGATGTCCCGGCCCCAAGGTCCAGTCATAGATCTGCCGCGCCACAGTCACCCAGATGAGGAAGATCGCGAGCAAGAGGAACCCCAGCACTGCGATCCCGCCGACCGAACGCGAGCGCAGCACGTCGAACGCGGTTGCCCAGCTGACCGGCCCGCCCTGCTCGCGCCGCCGGCTCATCTCATAGAGGCCGAGCGCCACGAACGGTCCGATCAGCGCAAAGCCCGACGCCACCGGGAACATCAGCTCGAACATGCCGCGCCCGATCACGATCCGCGCCAGCACCAGCCCGATCACGGGATAGAGCGCGCACAGCGTGATCACGTCGGTGCGATAGACCTTAAAGTCCTCGAACCCGGCTTTCAGCGCCGCGCCCAGATCGGCGATGGTGATCTCCCGTACGATTGGCCTGGGTGCGCGCAGCGCCTCCTCGGGCCGATGGATCGCGTCGACGGCGGACTTGACCGCCCCCGCCACGTGCTCCACCTGGTTCGCGCTCCAGCTTATCGGATTGCGTATCAGCATGTTGTCCTCCGGATTGAGTGCGCGGGAGGCGCGATTCGCCGTGAAGGCAGACGCCTTTTCCACCCTTACGAGAGAACCGCCACCGGCCGCCTCGTCATAAGTACTCTTCGCCAGATCATCCGCCCAATCGGCCACCTGCGTCAACCCGCCACATGCGACAGAATCGTCGTTCGTACGGCCGGAAAGACATCCCGGTCCACATCCGTGCGCGCCGTCGTGCAAGAAAGTCGCCCCGAAACCGGCCAGAACCTTCCCTCATCCGAACCACGAAGCCTATAAGCGAGCCCGCCTCTTCCCAAATCCCTGGCGCGGGCCGCCCCAGGAGGACGAATTGACCGCATCCGAAGCCGACACCGTATTCGGCCTCTTCGAGCATCACCGGCAAGCCGCCACCGCCATCGGCGGGCCCGACCGACCCGGCCTGACATATGGCGCGCTCGGCAACCTCGCACGCGAGACCGTGGCCGCGCTCAACCGCATCGGCATCGGCCGCGGCGACCGGGTGGCAATCGTGCTGCCCAACGGGCCCGAGATGGCGACCGCCTTCGTCGCCGTCGCCTGCGGCGCGACCACCGCGCCGCTCAACCCTGCCTATCGCGCCGACGAGTTCGATTTCTACCTGGCCGATCTCGGCGCCAAGGCGCTGGTCATCCTGGAAGGCATGGAGAGCCCCGCCCGCGCGGTGGCGGCAAAACGCGGCATCCCGGTGGTCGAGCTTACCGCCGCCACCGACGCGCCCGCCGGCCGCTTCGTGCTCGTTCCGCCCGGCGGCCTTGCCGGCCAGCCTGCCCGGCCTGGCCCGGCCCAGCCGGATGACGTCGCTCTCGTGCTCCATACGTCGGGCACCACCGCACGGCCGAAGATCGTGCCCTTGACCCAGGTCAACGTCGCAGCTTCGGCCCGCAACATCGCCCGCACGCTGCGGCTCACACCCGACGATGCCTGCCTCAACATCATGCCGCTGTTCCATATCCATGGCCTGATCGCGGCAGTGCTGTCCTCGCTTTCGGCCGGCGCCGCAGTCCACTGCACGCCAGGATTCAACGCCTTTAAGTTCTTCGCCTGGTTTAATTCCGTCCGTCCCAGCTGGTACACGGCGGTGCCGACCATGCATCAGGCGATCCTCGGCATGGCCGCGCGCCAGGCCGGCGGGGTCGACCGCGGCTGCCTGCGCTTCATCCGGTCCTCCTCGGCCTCGCTGCCACCGCAGGTAATGACGGAGCTCGAGGCCGCTTTCGGCGTCCCGGTCATCGAGGCCTATGGCATGACCGAGGCGGCCCACCAGATGGCCTCGAACCCGTTGCCGCCCGCTCCCCGCTTTGCCGGCTCGGTCGGTATCGCCGCCGGCCCCGAGATCGCGATCATGGACGAGGCCGGGGCCATTCTCCCCGCCGGCGATTTCGGCGAAGTGGTGATCCGCGGCCGCAACGTCACCCTGGGGTACGAGAATAACCCCGACGCCAACGCCAAGTCATTCACCCACGGCTGGTTCCGCACCGGCGACCAGGGCTATCTCGACGACCAGGGCTATCTCCGCCTCACCGGCCGACTGAAAGAACTGATCAACCGCGGCGGTGAGAAGGTCAGCCCGCTCGAGGTCGACACTGTCCTGATGGACCACCCCGCTGTCGGTCAGGTAGTTACTTTTGCCATGCCGCACGCCAAGCTGGGCGAGGAGGTCGCCGCCGCCGTCGTGCTTAAGCCCGAAGCCGCCACGACTGAGCAGGAACTGCGCGACTTCGCCGCTACCCGCCTCGCTGCCTTCAAGGTACCGCACAAGATCCTCTTCCTGGAGGAGATCCCGAAAGGCGCCACCGGCAAGCTGCAGCGCATCGGCCTCGCCCAGGCGCTCGGCCTGAGCGCATGAAGACCGCCATCTTCGGCGCCGGCGCCATTGGCGGCCTGCTCGGCGTGAAGCTGACCCAGGCGGGCGCCGATGTCACCTTCATCGCCCGGGGTGCCCACCTCGCCGCCATGCAGGCGAATGGCATCGCCTTGAAGAGCGGCGGCGAGACCGTGACCGTCCATCCCCGCGCCGTCGCCACCGCCGCCGAGGCCGGCCCGCAGGACTCCGTGATCGTCACCTTGAAGGCCCACAGCCTGCCCGCCGCCGCGCCCGAGATCGCCCGGCTGATGACGCCCGAGACCACCCTCGTCACCAGCGTCAACGGCATCCCCTCCTGGGATTTCTACGGGCTGGAAGGCCCGTGGCGAGACCGCCGCGTCGAAAGCGTCGACCCCGGCGGCATCCTGTGGGACACGCTGCCACCCCGCCAGGTGCTGGGCTGCGTCGTTTACCCGGCCGCCGAGGTCACCGCCCCCGGCGTGATCGAGCACCTCTACGGCGACCGCTTCAGCCTGGGCGAGCCCGACGGCAGCCGCAGCGCGCGCGCCGAGACCCTGTCCCGGCTCCTGATCTCAGCCGGCCTCAAGGCCCCGGTCCGCCCCCGCATCCGCGATGAGATCTGGGTCAAACTGTGGGGCAACATGGCGTTCAATCCCTTGTCGGCCCTGACCGGCGCCACCCTGGCGCGGCTCGCCGGCGCCCCTGAGCTTCGCGCCGTCGCCCGGTCGATGATGACCGAGGGCCAGGCGATCGCCGAAGCGCTGGGCGTACGTTTCCCCGTCGATATTGAAAAGCGCATCGACGGCGCCGCCGAGGTCGGCGAGCACAAGACCTCCATGCTGCAGGACCTCGAACGCGGCCGCCCTATGGAGATCGACGCGTTGCTGGGCGCGGTGGTCGAACTCGGTCGCATGACGGCTGCCCCTACGCCGACCTGCGACATGATCCTGACCCTGGTCCGCGAACGCGGCCGCCAATCGGGCTGCTATTAAGCTCACCCGCACCCCAAAAAACTCGGGATGGCGAGAGTTGGGGCCAGCCTTCGCGGGGGACGATGGCTTAAAAAGAAACGAAATTACTCCGCCGCCTCGTCCACTCTCTCCACAGGCCGCCAGCGCAGAACCGGCTTCCGCGCGGCTGCCGTCTCGTCCAGCCGGCGACGGGGAGTGAATCGCGGCGCCCCGGTGAAGCGGCTGGCGTCGCCCGCCTTAGCGCACGCCGCCAGATCGCGCAACGTCGCGATGAACTGATCGAGCGATTCTCTGGGCTCGCTCTCGGTCGGCTCGATCAGCATCGCGCCCTGGACGACGAGCGGGAAATACACCGTCATCGGGTGGTAGCCCTCGTCCAGCATTCCCTTGGCGAAGTCGAGCGTGGTGACGCCGGTGTCCTTCAGAAACTGGTCGTCGAACAGGGCTTCGTGCATGCATGGGCCGTCAAATGCCGGGCTCATCACGTCCCTCAGCGACGCCAGGACATAGTTCGCGTTCAGCACCGCGTCGCTCGACGCCTGCAGCAGCCCGTCCGAGCCGTGGCTCAGGATGAAGGTGAGCGCGCGGACGAACATGCCCATCTGGCCGTGGAAGGCCTTCATCCGGCCGAAGCTCTGGCCTTCGGCGTGCTCAACCAGCCGGAAGCCCCCCCCGTCTTTCACCACCGCGCTGGCCGCCGCGAACGGCGCCAGCGCTTCGGACAGGACCACCGGGCCGGCGCCCGGGCCGCCGCCGCCATGCGGGGTGGAAAACGTCTTGTGCAGATTGATGTGCATCGCGTCGATGCCGAGGTCGGCCGGCCGCACGCGACCAACGATGGCGTTGAAATTGGCACCGTCGCAATAGAACAGCGCGCCCGCATCATGGATCAGCCGTGCGATGGCAATGATGTCGCGCTCGAACAACCCGCAGGTATTCGGGTTGGTCAGCATCAGCGCTGCCACATCCGGCCCAAGCTTCGCCTTCAGCGCGCCCAGGTCGACCCGCCCGTCCGCGGTCGCCGGAATCGCGTCGACCGCATAGCCCAGCGCCGCCGCAGTCGCCGGATTGGTGCCGTGCGCCGATTCCGGCACCAGCACCCGCGCGCGCTTGTCACCCCGCGCTTGCAGTGCGGCGCGGATCGCGATCATGCCGCATTGCTCGCCGTGCGCCCCCGCCCCGGGTGACATCGCCACCGCCGCCATGCCGGTCAGCTTCAGCAGCCAATCGGCCAGCGTGTCGATCAGTTCCAACGCGCCCTGCACAGTCGAGATCGGCTGCAGGGGATGGATATCGGCAAACCCTGGCAGTCGCGCCATGGCTTCGTTGAGACGCGGATTGTGCTTCATCGTGCACGACCCCAGAGGATAGAAGCCGGCGTCGATTGCGAAATTCTTCTGGCTGAGACGCGTGAAATGCCGGACCACCTGCGGCTCCGACAGGCCGGGCAGGCCGATCGGGCTGCGCGGCTTAACACCGCCTAGCCGCAATTCTGCCGTCGCTGGTTCAGGCAGGTCGACGGCAGTTCGGCCACGTTGGCCCTGCTCGAAGATCAATGGCTCCTCGATCTGCAGGCCCCGATTGCCGGTGAACGTGGCGCGCGCGCTGCCGCTTTCGAAATGCGGCCTGGTCTCGCCCCGGCCGGTACTGTTCATGGCCATCAGAGCGCCTCCTCCAGCGCCGCGGCGAAGGTTTCGATATCCTCCACGCTGTTGGTTTCGGTTGCGGCGACAAGCAGCAGACCCGCAAGCTCGGGCCGGCCGGGAATCAGCCGCGAGACCGGCACGCCGGCCAGGATCTCGTGCGCGGCCAACCGCTCGACAATCGTCGCGGCATCGCCCGGCAGGCGGATGGTGAATTCGTTGAAGAAGCCGGTGTTGACGAGGGCAACCCGGGGTATCCGGTTCAGCCGGTCAGCCAGCGTGATGGCGTTAGCATGGTTGAGCCGCGCCAGCTGTGTCAGTCCGGCCTCGCCCAGCAGCGACAGGTGGATGGTGAAGGCGAGCGCGCACAGGCCGCTGTTGGTGCATATGTTGCTGGTCGCCTTCTCGCGGCGGATATGCTGCTCGCGGGTCGACAAGGTCAGCACCCAGCCGCGCCGCCCGTCGGCATCCACGGTCTCGCCGCACAGCCGGCCGGGCATCTGCCGCATATATTTCTCGCGCGTCGCAAACAGCCCGACATAGGGGCCGCCGAAGGTGAGCGGGTTGCCGATCGACTGGCCTTCGGCCGCGACGATATCGGCGCCCATGTCGCCCGGCGCGGTCAGCAGTCCCAGCGACACCGCTTCAGTCACCACCACGATCAGCAAGGCACCCTTGGCGTGGCAGGCCTCGGCCAGACTCGTGAAATCCCGCACGTGACCGAACACGCTCGGGTTCTGCACCACGACGCAGGACGTCTCGTGGTCGATTAGCGCGGCTAGATCCTCGTTGCCCTCGACATCGGTCGGCGCGTCGGTCGCGGTGAAACCTGTCCAGCGCGCCTGGGTGCGAGTGACCGCGGCATAATGGGGATGCAGGCCACCCGACAGCACCGCCCGGGACCGTCGGGTTACCCGGTTCGCCATCATCACCGCCTCAGCGCAGGCAGTCGAGCCGTCATACATCGAGGCGTTGGCAACTTCCATGCCGGTCAGGAGCGCGACCTGCGTCTGGAACTCGAAGAGATATTGCAGGGTGCCTTGGCTAACTTCCGGCTGATAAGGCGTATAGCTGGTCAGGAACTCGCCGCGCTGGATCAGATGATCCACCGCGGCCGGCACATGGTGGCGATAGGCGCCCGCACCGACAAAGAACGGCACCGACCCGGCCGGCAGGTTGCGGGCCGCGAGCGCCCGCATCCGGCGTTCGACCGCGAGCTCGCCTTGACGGAACGGCAACCCCGCGATCGGCCCATTCCGGCGCGCCTCGGCCGGCACGTCGACGAACAGTTCGTCGACCCCACCCGCGCCGATCCGCGCCAGCATGATCGAGCGGTCGTCTTCCGTCAGCGGGAGGTAGCGCATCAGCTCAGTTCCGCGATTAGGGCCTTGTAGGCGGCCTCGTCCAGCAATCCGTCGAGCTGGCCGGGATTGGCGAGCCTGATCTTGAAAAACCATCCGGCGCCCTGGGCGTCGGTGTTGACGATTGCCGGCTCGTCGATGAGGGCAGGGTTGGTCTCGATCACCGTGCCATCGAGCGGCGCATAGACCTCGCTCGCCGCCTTGACCGATTCGACCACCGCGGCGTCCTTGCCCTGGTGCAGCACCTTGCCGATGTCCGGCAGCTCGACGAACACGACGTCGCCCAGCTGCTGCTGGGCATAATCGGTGATCCCGATCACCGCCTGGTCGCCGTCGATCCGGATCCATTCGTGGTCCTTGGTGAATTTGAGCTGGGTCACATCGTTCTCCTTCAGGGTTTGGTGTAGCGGTGCGAGACAAACGGGAGCGGGGCGACGCGGGCCGGCAGTTTGTGGCCGCGCACGATCAGGTTGACGGACGTCCCGATGACGGCGGCGGCGGACTTGACGTAGCCCATCGCGATCGGCCGGTCGGCCGACGGACCGAATCCACCGCTGGTGATCCGGCCGAGCGGCGCGCCGCCCATATCCTGGATCTCGGTCCCCTCGCGCGCCGGGGCGCGCCCTTCGGGCAGGATCCCGACTCGCCGGCGGGAGGGGCCATGCGCGATCTGGCCCTGGATCACCGTGTCGCCGGGAAATCCGCCTTCGGCCTTCCGGCGCCTTGAGATCGTCCAGCCAAGCTCGGCCTCGATCGGTGTGGTCGCCTCGTCGATGTCATGGCCGTGGAGACAGAGGCCGGCTTCGAGCCTCAGCGAGTCCCGGGCACCGAGCCCGATCGGCAGGACCTCGGGCTCGTTCAGCAGCTTCTGCGCGATAGTTTCGGCGCAGGCGGCCGGGATCGAGATCTCGAACCCGTCCTCGCCGGTATACCCCGAGCGCGTCAGTGTGATGTCGGTCCCGTCCAGGCGCGCGGCGGCTTCGGTCATGAAAGCCAGACGCTCGATGCCCGGGATGAGGCGGCCGAGCACGGACACGGCCTCGGGCCCCTGAAGCGCCAGCAGCGCGCGCTCGGTCTCGTGGACCAGCGTCACCCCCGGCAGCAGGTGGGACGCGATATGGGCGATATCGTCATTCGTCGCCGCCGCGTTGACCACGAGTCCAAGGCCGCCGTCGCGCCGCACGACCATCAGATCGTCGATGATGCCGCCGGCTCGGTTGGTCAGCATGGTATAGCGTACGCGTCCGACAGGCAGCGCCAGGATGTCGCCCGGCACCAGCCGTTCGAACAGCTCGGCCGCGTTCTCGCCCAGAAGGCGAAGCTGGCCCATATGGGAGACGTCGAACAGGCCCGCTGCGCGCCGTGTGTGAAGATGCTCGGCCAGGATGCCGGCCTGGTACTGCACCGGCATGGCATAGCCGGCGAACGGCACCATCCTCGCGCCCAGCGCACGGTGGAGCGCGTCGAGCGGAGTCGATCTCAGCGGTTCGGAATCGGTCATCTCAGCCCCCGACAGAATACCCGTCCGCGCCGGCTGGCGCGGATATGGGCCCCATCTGTCGAAAACCTGAGAGATTCATGGAAGCCGTGGCTGCCACTTACTCCGTCGGTGAAACCGGGGCCGGATTGCCCGGACCGGTCTGCTTTCCAGAGCGCCCACCTCATAAGCGGTCCTCGGTGCCTGAGAGTTTCCGGGGTGGTTGCTCCTTCGGCGTCGTCCTGCTCACGCAGTGATAAGGACGAACTCTCCCGCTCGGGGGTATCGGGCTTGGCGGCAAGCGCGAAAACGCCGTCGCCATGAGGAACAGCTAGGCCGCGAATCGTCCCGTGTCAAACGCGGGGCCGAGCTCTTTTGTGGTTATTCACGAAAAATCGAGGCTGCGGCAAAACGGCCGGGCACTCTGCGCATTGGTTTGCGATCGGCCGGCGGGCTGCTCTTCCGGTCGACGGAACGATTTCATACTGTCCGGGATTTTCCCGCTGGCGGACTTGACAGTCCTTGCGGCCGATCGGATTTGTTTTGCTATGAAGCTTTCCCCGCTCACGATCGTTCTTGCCGGCCCGCGGGGCTTTTGCGCGGGCGTGGATCGCGCGATCCAGATCGTCGAGCGCGCGCTCCAGCTGGCCGGCGGCCCCGTCTATGTGCGCCATGAGATCGTGCACAACCGGTTCGTCGTAGACGAGCTAGAAGCAAAGGGCGCCGTCTTCGTCGACGAACTCGACGAGGTTCCCGAAGGCGCTACGGTGGTCTTTTCCGCGCATGGGGTTCCCAAGTCGGTGCCTGAGGAAGCCGGCCGGCGGGGTCTCGACGTGCTCGACGCCACCTGTCCCCTGGTCAGCAAGGTGCATCGCGAGGCGCAGCGCCACTTCGCGGAAGGGCGCCGCGTCATCCTGATCGGCCATGCCGGTCATCCCGAGGTGGACGGCACGATGGGGCAGCTGCCGCCGGGCGCGGTAATCCTGCTGGAAAGCGAGGCGGGCATCGGTTCGCTCGCCGTGGACGACAGGGACGATCTGGCTTACTGCACGCAGACGACGCTCTCGGTCGACGAAACCGAGAACGTGGTAAACGCGCTTCGGCTCCGTTTCCCGCACATTGCGGGTCCGCGCAAGGAAGACATCTGCTACGCCACCACCAACCGCCAGGCGGCGGTCAAGGCGATTGCGGGTGAGGTCGACGCGCTGATGGTGCTGGGGTCTCCCAACTCGTCCAACTCCTGCCGGCTTGTCGAAGTAGCCCGCGCGCATGGCTGCCGGCACGCGATGCTGGTTCCGCGGGCGTCGGAAATCGACTGGCGCTGGCTCGACGGGGTCCGCCGCCTGGGCCTTACGGCTGGCGCCTCTGCGCCTGAGATCCTGGTCGAGGAAGTGGTGGCGGAGGCGCGGCGCCGGTTCGACCTCACGCTCGAGGATCGCGCCGTCGCGCGGGAAAATGTCGTGTTCAAGCTTCCGCCCACGCTGGCACGGCGGGCCCTTCCGGCCGACGCCGCCTGACCCGCGGGCTAGCATCCGATCACGACCGGCGGTCACCTCAGATAGGAATGGACAATCTCGACCAGCTCCTCTGCTGCGCGGGCGCGGGGGTCGTCGCGCGACGCCGCCGGATCGACCACGTGCTCCAAGATATGATCTTCGATCACTTCGGCGATGAATCCCTCGAGCGCGCCACGACAGGCGGTCGCCTGCTGGAGAATCGAGGCGCAATCGGCGCCATCCTTCAGCGCACGCTCGACCGCGTCGAGCTGCCCCCGGATTCGTCGCAGGCGGATCAGCAGCTTTCGGTTTTCCCTTTCATTGCCAAGATGCGCCATGACCTTTTGATCCCGTCCCCCAGGGGGTAAGCGGCCTTTCGGCCGCAGCAGAACCTAAACGCTCCGGCGCGCTGCGCAACATTTCAATCGAGGCAATGGAACGACAACCGCGACCGTGCTCCGGTCTCGGTACTCACGCCGTATCCACATCGAATACTGAAACGTTCTCCGGGCGAGATCAGCGTGATCCGCCAGCTTCCGCGCTGCCGCGCACGCCGGCACTGCCGCTGACATGGGCGTCAGCATTGCTCTTGTCAGCACTCTCGCTGTCGGCAGGGCGGTTCGGGCGTGTGGCGCGGGCGATGTCGGTTGTCGTCGACAGGCTGCCGTTCGCCGTACTCTCGGCCGTGCCGCCCGCGGCACTCGTGCTGCTGTCGATCGCGCCTGTCGCCTTGCTGGCCGCGCGCTGGCCCGGGCGCGCGGTCCCGTTCGCCGTCGTCCCCGCGCTTTCGCCCACACTGGGCGGGCTGGGAGTATTCACGGGGGCGGTCTCGCCGACGCTGCCGCTTTTGGCGCCGACGCTGGCAGGGGCATTGCTGTCCGGGCCGATACCCGCCTCGGACAATACCACCGGCAGGCCGAGCAGCGCCCCGGCCGCGGCGGTAATGATGAGCGATCGACGCATGGGGGTTATCCCGATGTCCGTTGCCACCGCTGCGGGCATTTGCCGCATGCAGGACAAACGGACCGGGCGCTCGACAGTTCCCTTGCGAGGAAGCCGCCCTTGTATCAGCCGCCCCGGTTCATCCGCTCCCGCACCAGGTCGGACACCACCGACGGGTCGGCCAGGGTCGAAGTGTCGCCCAGCTGCTCGTGC
>CAZVYC010000153.1:0-12635 GCA_964631425.1 uncultured Rhodospirillales bacterium | reverse complement strand
ATGATATCCGGGCGCGCGACCGTCATTTCCGAAATGATCGGTTGGGTGTACAGCTCGGTATAGTCGGTCCGGAGATCGAAACTCAGCCTGTCTCCGATATCGCCGCGCAGGTCGAACCAAATTCCATTGCTGTCGAGTTTCCCAGGATCGTGGTCGGGACTGACGTTCAGGTTACGGATCCATCCATCGCGCTGATGATGCTCAAAGGCGAATTTCGCCTTCAATCCGGTATCCCAGAGCTGCCCGGTATTGATCACCGTACGGCTGATGAACTCGTTGTCGCTGCCATATCCCAGCTTCTGCTGGATGCCGAACCCGTCGGCCGGTTCCTTGGTAAACACATTGATCGCGCCGCCAGTCGTGTTGCGGCCGAACAATGTACCCTGCGGACCGCGCAGCACTTCAACCCTTTCCAGGTCCACAAGGTCTAGCAGCACTGCCGCCGATCGCGCGTTGAGGACGCCGTCGATATACATCGAGACCGGGGGATCGATGTAAAGCTCGTAATCGGCCTCGCCAATGCCTCTGATATAGACTTCGGCGGCGGCGGCGGTGCCGGCAGCCTGGGTGATCTCCACATTGGGCGCAAAATTGCTGATGCGCTCGACGGTCACAATATTCTGCTTTTCCAGGGTCGCGGCGGAGAACGCCGAAACCGACAGCGGCGTTGCCTGCAGGCGCTCTTCCCGTTTGCGCGCGGTGACGACGATCTCTTCGAGCTGCCCGGTCGCGGATGGTGCATTCGAGGTCGCACTCTGGGCCGTGGTCTGGGCCGCGGCGCTGCTCCAACCGCCGGCGAGCCAAAAGGAAGCAACGACCAATGCTATCGCGGCGACGCCGGCATTGTATCGAACCGCTTTGTCCATTTTATCTCCCCCTGAAGCCGATTTTGCTTATTGCTTCCCGGATAGCTTTACCGGTTGGTATCCGGCGAAAAACAGCATAATCGCTCAAAGATCATGACATATCTGCTCATTCGGCTTAAATTCCGCCATCGCGGCCGGGCGCTGATTTCTGTCGCCGTGGGGACCGGAGAAATATAAGCTTGTGAGAAAACATATATCGCCATCGACTCCGAACAAGATACCGGCCGAGGCCGTCTATAACCTTTTGGTTAAAGTCCACGGGATCGGCACTGAGCCGGCCGTTATATTGAAGAATGCGAAATCCCAATTCACATTCGAGGATTTCGAACAGGGAGTCGTGAAGACTCTTCCCCGGGATCAATTCACCATTCTTTACAGAGAATGCATTTTGGCACTCGAAGCGCACGCAAATCAGCGCAGCGGCAGGCTGTCGATGGAACTGAACGAAACGCGCCTGCTATATCACTGTATAATAAGCTGCCACACTTTAAGGGATGCGATCGTTCGTTCAGGCGAGTTCTTCGAGATGCTCGATCGTGGCATCAAGGTTCGTCTGGAAGTTTCGGGCAACGTCGCCAATTTCACTATGGCCACCCGACGACGGCGAAAGGACAGCGCATCGTTCTTATCCGACCTGGTCGGCCTGTCGTCATTTCATCAATTTTATGGCTGGCTGATCGGCCAGCATATTGACCTTCTCGAAGTCTATATGGCTTACGACACGTCGTTCGAAAGCGATATTTTTATAGATTTCTTTCAGATTCCCGTAAAACTGGATGGCGCTGCCAATATGTTCACAATGAATGCCGCTTTTCTGGAACGCCCGGTTATTCGCAGTTACAACGAACTTGAAAAGCTGCTCGAAACCTTCCCCCTGGATATCATGCCGCCGGACTATAAGACCGGCCGCATCTCGGACCATGTTCGGAAGATCATCTACAACGCCCTTCTCAGCCGCGCGGACCTTCCCCGCATTCCCGATCTGGCCGTCGCATTCAACCTCAGCAATGCGACCTTGCGGCGGCGCCTCGCGGAAGAAGAGTCCTCGATCAATGCCATCAAGCAATCGTGCCGCCGTCAGCTTGCCGAAGAACTGCTGCGCGACGATGGAGAGACCATCCAGAGCATCGCCGGTCGGCTCGGCTTCAGCGATGCGACATCGTTCCGACGCGCATTCAAGAAATGGACCGGAATCGCCCCGTCCAAATATCGCGCTCCTGCAAACGCGTTCCAAAGCTGACCGGTAATGTTGGATTTCCAACCCACCCTCTGCCAGCCCGTGGATCGCATATGATAACTTCGCACGAGTTGCGCGTCGGCTTTGAAGGCGAACCGCCAGGACGCCAAGCATGCCCTCGGGCCGACTGAAGGTCGGACCCGGGGGGCACCGGGGAAGCACATGAAGGTACGCGAAAGCATTATGCCGGAAGAAAACCTTTGGGAGAGCTTCTTCGACGCCGAAGCCGCGATCGAAACACTCTTCGGTGCGGGTGAGGTGGCGGGTGATCTGGTTGAATTCGGCTGCGGCTACGGCACTTTCACCTTACCCGCCGCGCGACGCGCCCGCGGGGTCATCACAGCGCTGGACATCGACCCGCTGATGGTAGACCGGACAAGGCAAAAAGCGGAAGCCCAGGGTCTTCACAACGTGCGAGTTCAGGTGAGAGATTTCGTCAGCCAAGGAACGGGGTTGAATACCGGTTCGCAGGCCCACGCAATGATTTTCAACCTCCTGCATCTGGAACAGCCGGGTGCATTACTTCGAGAAGCTCACCGCGTGCTGTCTTATGGCGGAAAGCTCTCGGCCATGCACTGGCGTAGCGATATTCCGACACCGCGCGGGCCATCCCTCGATATCCGACCCCGGGCAGAGCAATGCCAAGCCTGGCTGGAAGAAGCAGGTTTTCTGAACATCGAGTCAGTCAATTTGCAGTCCTGTTGTCGGTATCACTTTGGTCTGGTCGCCAGCCGCTGACTCCCTCGTGCCGGTCCCCTGCCAGCCCAACCTTATGGCTGGAACTGCTCCTTCAGCACCCGCTCCTCGAGCGCGTGCTCCGGATCGAACAGGAGGGTGAGCGCGATCGAGCGGTCCTCGAGGATTTCGACTTCGCGCACGTCGCGCACCTCGGTCGAATCGGCCACGGCCGAGACCGGGCGCTTCTCGGCTTCGAGAACCTCGATCTTGACCCGCGCCTGGCGCTGCAGCAGCGCGCCGCGCCAGCGGCGGGGACGGAAGGCGCTGATCGGGGTGACGGCCAGCAGATTGGCGTCCAGCGGGATGATCGGGCCGCCGACCGAGAAATTATAGGCAGTGCTGCCGGCCGGGGTGGCTACCAGCGCGCCGTCGGCGATCAGTTCCGGCATCCGCACGATGCCGTCGACCGAGATCTGCAGCTTGGCGGTCTGCCGCGTCTCGCGCAGCAGCGACACGTCGTTGACCGCGATCGCATTCACCACCTCCCCGTCGATCCGCCGCGCCGCCATCCTGAGCGGGTGGAGCACGACGGGTCGCGCGTGCGCCAGCCGGCCAATCAGGTCGTCCTCGCGGTAATCATTCAGCAGGAAGCCGACCGAGCCGCGGTTCATCCCATAGATCGGGACACGGCGCGGCATGCAGCGGTGCAGCGTTTCCAGCATGAAGCCGTCGCCGCCCAGCGCCACGACGATGTCGGCCCGCAGCGGGTCGGCATCGCCATAGCGCGCGGTCAGCCGCGCGCGGGCTTCCTGCGCCTCATGCGTATCGGCCGCCACGAAGGCGATCGCCTGTCCAGGCTCGTGCATGCGTTCTCCCATGGGCCTGCTTGTAGCCGCAGGGCGAGTGGGCGGCAATCCGGCCGGGATGGTCGGTCGCACCCGAGGGCGACAGGAGTGTCGGCCCTCACCACGTATTCAGCATGAAGAGCTCCCTGGCGCCGCGTCCCTCTTGGACAGCGGCGCCGGCGGAGCCTATATGCTATCTGCCCGCCGCCCGACGGGTGTACGGCGCTTTATCCAAGGACAGTAATGATGGCTGACAACACGCGCGGCAGCGCACCCTCACGCGATCGCAAGCCAGGCGGCCAGCCGGGCAGAGGTGAAGGCCGCGGCGGCGGTGGCGGTGGCGGCCGGGATGGCGGCGAAGGCCGCGGCGGCCGGCGCCGGCGCGGCGGGGGCGGCAAAGGCGGCTTCGGCAAGGGTCCGGCCAAGCCGGCCCGGGTCGAGACTTATGAAAGTCTGAAAGAGCTGACCCGCGGCGAAGGATTCCGCATCGACAAGTTCGTCGTCGCGGAAAAGGGCACGCACCGCCCGGTCAAGGTGGAATATCGCCTGACCCGCGAGGGCTTGAAGGGCGCGCCCGCTTTCGCCCGCCTAGTCGACGCCCAGGCCGCGGCGACCGCGCCCTTGCCCGAGCCCGAGCCCGAACCCGCGCCGGTCGAGGAAGCCGTCGCGGAGCCGGCGGCCGAAGAAACCACCGAGGCCGCAAGCTCCGAAGGCGAGGCCGCAACCTCCGAAGGCGAGGCCGAGACCGGCACCGATGGCGAGCGCACCGGGGCCGAGCCTGGCGCTGGGGCCCAGCCTGGAACTGGGGCCGAGCCTGGCGCTGAGACCGGCGCCGAAGCCCACGCGGAGGGATGAACCAAAGCCGTTCTCCCGACTCGAAGTGCTCTCCTAACGTCTCCTGATATCCAAACGAGAGGCCTCTCGCCGATGCGCGTCGCCATGTCGCCGCCCGATTTCTTTTCGGTCGACTATGTCATCAATCCGTGGATGGACCCGGCCTCCTGGCACCAGGACGCCGACCAGCTGGCGCATGATGCGCAGACCGGCTGGCAGGCGCTGAAGCAGACCTACGGGCGGCTCGGCGCCACCGTTCATGTCGAGCCGCCGGTCGCGGGCCTGCCCGACCTGGTCTTCACCGCGAACGCGGCGGTCGTGCTGGACGGCACCGTTCTTCTCGCTCATTACCGTTTCCCCGAGCGGAAGGGCGAGGAGCCGTTGAACGTCGCGTTCTTCGAGCAGCTGCGCCACGAAGGCGTGGTCGAGCACGTCGTCACCATGCCCGAAGGGATCTTCTTCGAAGGCGCGGGCGACGCGATCTGGGACCCGACGCGCCAGCTGTTCTGGACCGGCCACGGCCCCCGCTCCAGCCTGGAAGCGAGCCAGGTCATCTCCCGCATCTTCGGCCGCGAAACGCGGCCGCTGCGGCTGGTCGACCCGCGCTTCTACCATCTCGACACCTGCCTCTGCGTGCTGCCCGGCGGCGAGGCGCTGCACTATCCGCCGGCCTTCGATGCATCGGGTCTTGAGATGCTGCGCGCGGCCTTCGGGCCCGACCAGCTGATCCCGGTGCCGGACGCGGATGCGCTGAAGCTCGCCGCCAATGCCTTCCCGGTCACGCGGCACGACGTGGTCTTCGGCCACTGCGGCCCGGCGATCGAGGCCGAGCTCGGCCGCCGGGGCTACCGCGCGCACCCGACGGATCTCGGCAGCTTTGCACGGAGCGGCGGCTCGGCCTTCTGTCTGACACTCCGGCTCGACGCGCGGTCGGCTTAGGCCTTCCCGCGGCTTTGCGGAAGGCGTCCCGCGGGCTTACAATTGCGGCGACCGCGCACTCTGTGCTTTGCCAGGGACGCGCATAATCACCGCCCCTCAACCCGCGAGTCATGCAATGAAACTCACCCTGCTCGTCCTGTGCGGAACCGCGCTCAGCGCGATGGCGCCCGCCCCTGCCCGGGCCGGAGATTTGCAGGCGATGATGCGCAACGCCGGCGAATGGGAGATGACCATGACCGGCGGAGCGATGCCGACGACCACGCGGAAGGGCTGCTATCGCGGCGACGAGACGGTCGCGGACCTGACCACCAGCGGCATGAAGGATTGCAGCCAGAAAACCGTATCGATCACCGCCGCGTTCGCCACCGTGGACGCGGTCTGCACGATCGAGAGCGTGCGAGTCACCGTCCACGCCACCGCCCGCCCGACCGGCGACGCCGCGTTCCACGCCGACGGCCGCCTCCACATCGACGGCCTCCAGGGCATCCCCGGCATAAAGAGCGACATGCCCGTCTCAATCGACGCCCACCGCGTCGGCCCCTGCCAACCCGGCGACGACCGGATGTAGGAGCAGCGGCCGACATGGTAGGCGCTTCGATGAACCAAATCACATTGCGGCGCTAGCCGGGGATTTCTTAGTATCCCTCCCTGTGCTCTATGCCTCTGTGCCTGTGGTGGATCTTCAATCCAATCAGCGTACTGATCTGGTTCAAGGGATCGATCTACTAAGCCGCCACCGCCGCGAAGCTTTCTGATTGCAGGCGCCACATATGGCCGAAGGCGCCCTGGCCGGCTTTCAGCATCGCCGGGTGGCCGTCCTCGACGATCCGGCCGTCCTTGACCACGATCACCCGGTCGAAGCCGGCGAGCGTGGACAGGCGATGGGCGACCGAGATCACCGTGCGGCCCTGCATCGCCTCGGCCAGCGCCTGCTGGATCAAGAGCTCGGATTCACTGTCCAGCGCTGAGGTCGCTTCGTCGAAGATCATGATCGGCGCGTTGCACAGGATCGCGCGGGCGATGCCGATGCGCTGGCGCTGACCACCTGACAGCTTGGTGCCACGCTCGCCCACCAGCGTCTGATAACCCTCCGGCATGCGGGCGACGAACTCGTCACAGCGCGCCGCGCGGGCAGCCGCCAGAACCTCCTCGTCGGTGGCGTCAGGACGGCCGTAGCGGATGTTCTCGATCAGGGTGCGATGGAACAGCGAGACATCCTGCGGCACCACCGCGATCATGCGGTGCAGGCTCTCCTGCGTCACCGTCCGCACGTCCTGTCCATCGACATAGACGGCGCCGGATTGCACGTCGTAGAGCCGCTGCACGAGCGACAGGATGGTCGACTTGCCCGAGCCGGACGGGCCGACGATGCCGATCTTCTGCCCCGGCAGGATGCGCAGCGAGAACTCGTGGAGCGCCGGCAGGCCCGAGCCGTAATCGAATGTCACGTTGTCGAACTGCACCGCGCCGCCCAGCGGGATGACCGGCTGGGCATCCTCCGTGTCGCGCACCTGCTCCGGCAGGGTAAGCTCGGCCAGGGCTTCCGAGGCGCGGGAGACGTGGTCGGTAAGGCCGATGACTGCCAGCGCCAGGTCGCGCGAGCCGTGCAGGATGGTGAAGGTGAGCGAGCTGATCACCACCACGTCGCCCGCCGAGACCTTGCCGTCGGTCCACAGCAGGACCGCCCATGCCAGCATGAGGGAGGACAAGCCCCACAGCGCGACGTCATGGATCGCGCGCATCCGCTCGGTATAGAGCGCGCTTTTGACATGCGCATCCGCTTCGATCCCGAGCCTCCGGGCCAGGCGGTCGCGCTCGCGCGCGGCGCCGGAGAAGGCGCGGACGATCCCGATATTGCTGACGACGTCGACCAGCTGCCCGTCGGTTTCGGCGCTCTTCCGGGCGTAATCCCGATGCAGCGGCCGGCCCTTGGCGCCGATCCGGCAGAGCACCGCCGCGAGCGCCAGAACGGCGGGCGCCAGCATCGCCGCCATCGGCCAGTGCAGCCTGGACAGGATCACGATCGCACCGACGAACGCGGTGCAGGGCGGCAGGATGTTCCAGATCATCGTCGACTCGATGGTTTGCACCGCGTTGGAGCAGGCCGAGATGCGGCTGCCGAGCGCACCCGAGAAGCGCTCACCGAAATACGCGGCACCTTGGCGGGTCAGTCGCTCGAACAGGTCGAGGCGAAGCTGGACGCCGACCTTGACGATGGCGCGGCAGGCGAGCCAGCCGGCGCTGCGCCAGGCGGCGGCCTCGATTGCGATCAGGAAAGCGAAAAACAGGAAGCTGAGCCAGACCCGATCGCCGGCCGCGGCGGGGCCTGACTGCATGGAGTTGACCAGCAGGCGCATGCCGTACTGGACCAGGACGCTGCAGGAGGCGCCAGCGACCACGGCGGCAATGGCCGCGCCATTGGACCAGGGGTTGCGTTTCAGATAGCCGAGCAGAAAGCCGGTCAGGCCGGGCATCTGTGGAAGTGACATCGGTCGGATCTCGCTCATTCTTTGCGCCGCACTGCGGCATGGCGGAACAATCGGTGCCGATCATGACCGACCGAAGGCAGATTTGGCCGACTTTCCGCCACTATGTGACGAAGTTGCCTTGAATTGGTGAATGTTAGCCCACCACCTCGTTCGCCTCCGCCAGCAGTTCCGGCGGCAGGTTCAGCCTTTGGGCCCGGGCCGTATTCTGGTTGACGACCAGCTCGAACGCGTCCGGCTGCAGCACTGGCAGATCGGCCGGACTGGCGCCCTTCAGGATACGCGCAGCATAGTGGCCGGCGAGCCGGTAGATCTGCTTGTAGGCTGCGCCATAGCTCATCAGTCCGCCGGCGTCGACGAAGGTGCGGTTGAAATAGATCGCCGGCAGGCCCCGGTGCGCCGCGATCTCGACCAGCTTCCGCGGATGCCCCCTGAGGCCCCGGATCGATCCGACCAGAAGGCCGCCGACGCCGGCGCTGCCCAGCCGGTTATAGGCGATCGCGAGCTCGGTATCATTTCCGGCCTTCAGCACCGTCAGCGGCCGCTTCAGCCGCACCGCTTCCTTTTCCGTCTCGTCGAGCATGCGCTGGTAGGAGATCAGGTTGGAATCGCTCAGATAAGCGATCCGCGCCCCTGGCGTGACCAGGGAATCGAGCAGCCGCAGTCGCCTGGGATCGAGGTCATTGAAATTGGCGATTCCGGTCAGATTGCCTTCGGGGCGGCCCAGATTCACCACCTCGCCGTTCTCCACCGGGTCCCCGGCCTGGCCGAAGACGATCGGGATGATCGCGGTCGCATCCTTTGCCGCGCGGGCTGCCGCCGGCGAGCCCGCGAAGATGATCGCGACATTCAGGTCCGCCAGCTCTTGGGCCAGGATCGGAAGCTGGTCCAGACGTCCATCGGTGGCGCGGGCCTCGATCGTATAGGTGTCGCCTTCGACCAGCCCCTCGTCCGCCATGCCTTGCTGGAACGCGGCGACATTGGCGGCGCCGACCCCGCCATCGATCGCAACAGTATCCAGATAGCCCACGACGGGTAGGCAATTCTGGATAAGGCAGCACCCGCTGAGCGGCGCGAACCCTAAAGCCACACCGCCCGCGATTGCCCGACGGCGCGACAGCGCCCCGACTCCACGCGGCCCCTGCATTCATCCCTCTTTGTTGAGCGCAACTTTGCCACAAATAGCACGGACAGCATACGGCATTCATGGTAGACAAAACGGAACGCGCTCATGCGCGCGGAGCCGACGACGCTGCCGCGCCTGGCACAGGACGCCCCGACAGAGCCAGGGGGAATTCGAAAGGTCCGCTTGTGATGAGCGCGGCGTGATCTACCGGCGCCCTAGGAACCGGCGGCGATAAAGCAGCACTCAATCCTTGTGGATCGGGTCGACCCAGGGCACCTCTTCCGGCTTCTCGACCGGGGCGATGTCGAGGTTGACGACAACCGCCTCATTGTCGCTGCGCACCAGCACGCACTCCAGCTGTTCGTCGGTCGAGGCGTTGATCTCCTGATGTGGAACATAGGGAGGGATGAAGATGAAATCCCCCTCGCCCGCCTCAGCGGTATATTCGAGATGCTCTCCCCAGCGCATCCGGGCCTTGCCGCGCAACACGTAGATCACGCTCTCGAGCGCGCCGTGATGATGCGCGCCGGTCTTGGCGTTGGGTTGGATCTTCACGGTGCCGGCCCAGATCTTCTGGGCCCCGACGCGGGCGAAGTTGATCGCGGCAGCTCGCTCCATCCCCGGCGTCTGTGCCGTGTTGGGATCGAGCTGGCTGCCCGGAATCACCTTGACGCCGTGCGCCCTCCAATCGACCGGCCCGCAATCGATCGGCCCATCGTCATGGCTAAGGGGATCGGCATGGTCGGACATCGGAAACTCCTTGCGCTAGCCAGAGCGGCCATGATGCACTGATCCGACGGCGTCTGCCAACAGCGCCACGGCAGCGCAAGCACGACGATGGCGCCTCGCTCCAGCGGGGCGGCAACGACGGGCGCAGGTTCTCCACTGCTTTTCCCGTTTTCGCCTTACGACAAACACGCCACTTCCGGGCGCACCGACGATCCTTTATAGTCTTTGTCCATCCTATGGGCGTTTTGTCCTAGATATTTAGTTAGCCATCTGCGCACTTGAATAATATCCAGATCAAAGGATTTTTGCCGATGCCGAGAGCCAAAGCAGAAACGGTCGCCCCCAACGGTCACGGCGTCGAAGCCCAGCCGGACGCGCCGGAGCAGGCTGCGCCCGCCACCGAGAGCAGTGACACTGATAACAACGAATTCGCCGTCAAAGCCGCGACGGTTGGCGCGATCGTCGTCGGCGCCGCGCTGATCGAGACCGCGCTCATCCCCGGGATGATCGTCGGGGCCGCTGCGGTCATGGCGCCGAAATACCTGCCCAAGCTCGGTACCAGCCTTGAGCCGCTCTTTAAGAAAACAGTCCGCGGCGCCTACAAGTTCGGCCAGAAGACCAAGCATGCCTTCGCCGAGGCGAAGGAGCAGGTGAACGATATCGTCGCCGAAGTCGACGCGGAGCACGCCGCGCCCAAAGCCTGAGCGCCGGCGATGAAGCACGACGCCCACATCGCGCATCACGTCGCCGGACGGCTGCGCATCCGGATTCCCTCGGCCCGGAACAACCCGGTGATGCTGGAGCAGATGACCGGACTCTTCGCCGGCCTGCCCGGGCTGGAAGGAGTGGCGGTCAAGGCCGAATCCGGCAGCCTCGTGGTCCATTACGACCCGGCTCGGGAATCCGAGTTCGCCGGCCATTTCGCGCAGTATGCGCGGCAAGCCGCGCCACCGCCGCGCCCGCCGCGGCCCGAGAACGAGGCGGAGATGATGGTGGATGAGATCGAGGCCGAGGCCGAATATCTCGCCGCCCATTCGCATTCGGTCAGGATCGTCGTCGACCTGTTCAAGCAGGTCGACACCGAGATCAGGCGCGCGACCAACAATATGGTCGACCTTAAGATCGTGCTGGCGCTGGGGCTGGCGGTCGTCACCTTCGCCGGCGTCGGCGCGCACGCCGCGACTCCGATGTGGATCACGCTGGCCCTGTTCGCGCTCAACCATTTCGTGGAAATGCATCCGCCCAAGGCAACCGAGCGAGCCGCGGCATAGACCGGCCACAGGCGGAAGATCATGAAATTCGCCATCCGGCACGCCATTCCCGGACGCGTGCGGCTCAACTGCTCTGCGCTCGCCCGCAAGACCGCGGTCGCCGAAGCGATCCTGGCCCAGCTCAACGAGCAGGACTGGGTGCGGTCGGCGCGTATCAATTATGATTGCGCCAGCCTGATCATCGACTACGATCCGGCGCAATCGGGATTGCTCGATCTCCTGCTGGCGTTCCTGCGCAGCGCCAGCATCGACGACATCCGGGCATTCGTCGCCGAACCCGTTTCGGTCGCAAAGCAGCCTGGCGCGGTCAAGCGGCAGCCGGGGCCCGCGGTCTCCAAGCAAGTTCCGTTGCTCTGGCCCACCATCTCGCTGGGTCTCGCCTTTTCGGCCAACCCGCTGGTCGTCGCCGGCAACATCCCACTGATGCTGTGGAATTCGCTGCCGATCTTCAAACGCGCCTGGAAGGTGTGGAGCACGGAAAACCGGCTCAATGTCGATTTCCTCGACACGCTGGCCATCCTGGCTTCGGTCGGGCAGGCCAACCTGATGACCGGCGGTATCATTGTCTGGCTGATCCGGCTGGGCGACTGGATCCGCGACCTGACCGCCGCCGGATCGAAGCGGGCGGTCAGCGAGCTGCTCGAGTTCCAAGCCAAGACCGCCTGGCTGGTCAAGGACGGGGCGATCGTCTCGATGCCGGCGGCTGAGCTCGGCGCGGGCGACGTGGTGATGGTCTATCACGGCGAGATGATCCCGGTGGACGGCGAGGTGCTGGACGGCCACGCGTTGGTCGACCAGAAGACGATCACCGGCGAGAGCCTGCCGGTTAACCGCGCCAAGGGCGATGCGGCCTTCGCCGCCACCGTCGTCCGCGAGGGGCAGCTCATGATCCGGGCCGTGCGGGTCGGCGCGGCGACCACTGCCGGTCAGATCGCAGAGCTGGTCGAGGGCGCACCGATCGGCGACACCCGCATGCAGAACCATGCTGAGCGCTTCGCCGACCGGCTGGTGGTGCCGACCTTGTCCTTGGCGATCGGCGCCTCGGTGCTGAGCGCCGATTTCAACCGCTTCCTGTCCTGCGTCATCGTCGATTACGGCACCGGCATCCGTGTCGCCGCGCCGACCTCGATCCTGTCGTCGATGACCCATGCCGCCCGCGCCGGCATGATCATCAAGAGCGGCGGGCATATGGAGAAGCTGGCGGAGATCGATACGATCGTGTTCGACAAGACCGGCACCCTGACCGAGGGCGTGCCCGCGGTGCGCGAGGTCGTCTCCTATTCCAACCGCATCGGCGTCGAGCACCTGCTGGGATTGGCCGTCGCCGCGGAAACCAAGCTGAAGCATCCCGTCGCCGAGGCGCTCAGAACCAAGGCGGCGGAATGGACGCTCGACATTCCTCACTGCGAGGAGACGCAGTACCGCGTCGGCATGGGAGTGGAGGGCCAGGTCAACGGCTATTACGTCCATGTCGGCAGCGAGCGCTTCCTGCGCGAGAGCGACATCAAGGTCGATCTCAGCTTCAGCGATCGGCAGGCACTGAACGAGCGCGGCGAGTCCTGCAGGTATCTCGCGGTCGACGGCAAGCTGACCGGGCTTATCTCCTATGCCGACCGGATTCGCG
>CAZVYC010000152.1:0-12802 GCA_964631425.1 uncultured Rhodospirillales bacterium | reverse complement strand
GATCATTGCTTTGCTGTTGAGGAGGTCCGCGACCGGTACGTTTGTCGTGTAGGCCCCATCGCAATGCGCCATGACGTACGGCGCGGGGGGCTCGGTCAGCCCCGCCGCCTTCAACAAGTCATTGAAGGTCACGCCCCGCCACGTCGTATCGAGCTTCGACCATTTGGTGACGCAGTGGATGTCGGTCTTAATCGTGGTTTGGGGGAGCGCCTCGAATTGCGCCCAACTCCACGTCCCGAGCAGGGACCCGCGGTTCTGAAGGGCGAGAGTCCAGTTATTCGGCGCGATTTGTGGTGTCGGTCCAGCGGAAAGAACTGGAAAGTTCGTGGTTACGTATTGCCCCGGGGGAACGCGATCTTTCGGCGTTCGCCCTTCTCGTTTCGATTTGAACCCTCGGGAAATCGGCGATTCTTCCATGGCGGTTCACCTTGTTTCCAATGTCTGGGGGAGGCGATGATCAACCACATCGCGCTCGGTCATGTGTTCAGCCGAAGTTCCGCTGGTATGCGCTGGGGGTAAACCCCGTCGCCCTTCGGAACGCGGTGGCGAACGCGGTGGGACAGCCGAAGCCGATCGTCGTCCCGATCTCGGTCACCGACATTGCGGGCTTTGCCAACAGCAGGCGTTTCGCCTGCTCGATCCGGAGCTTGGTCTGGTATCGAAGCGGTGGCATTCCGAAGGACTGCTTGAAGGCTCGGCAGAAATGGAACGGACTTTGACGGACCAGATGGGCGAGACTGGCTAGCTCTATCGTCTCAGCCAGATGTTCCTCAATGTAGGTGACTGCGATGCGCTGCTGCCATGCGCCGAGTCCGCCTCGGACCTGAGGCCGGCTCGTCGCGGCGCCCCGCTCAAGGCGGAGAAGCCGGCTCTCGAGCACCACGCTGAGCGCTTCAAAATAGAGCTGGTCTCCCGGCTCAGGATGATCAACCAGTTCGTTCAGCTTAAGCGCCGTGTGCCACAGGCCCTCGTCCTCGAAAAGCAACCGCGGAGAATAAGGCCAACCCGCCACCTTCGCGTGAGATCCGCGAACAAGCCGTGCGGGATCGAAATAAAAAAAAGTGAGACGAGAGACGGCATCCAACTCGTGCCATTCGAGATACTGCAGTCCGGCTGGCACAAAAGTGAATTTGCGGGCAAACCTCCTGAGGGCGGCCGGGGGGATGCCTTCGAT
This sequence comes from uncultured Rhodospirillales bacterium, assembly GCA_964631425.1. GTDB lineage: Bacteria > Pseudomonadota > Alphaproteobacteria > BOG-932 > Roseiterribacteraceae > BOG-932. Next base: position 11,628 of record CAZVYC010000152.1, on the reverse strand, counting down.
GAACGTCTCTCCGGCCCGACGGGCGCCATGCTCATAGATAACAAGCAGATTCATGGGTGCGCGGTAGCGATATTCGATTCTCGCGCAACTTTTGGATCGGACGGTTTCCGCCGTAATGCCACGGCAGCTAATAGCGCGGCGCGTTACGAGATCGGGTGGATAAACCTCCACGATCGGGTGAGTGGCGACAACTCTGGCACAACCAGCCAACGGATCGAATCCTTCGCTTTGCTCCTGCCCGCTGCCGATCTCGGAAAGCGGGCGGGGAGCAACCCACGACGATAGGGCTCGGTTGAGGGCCTGCTGGGCAGTCGTTGTCGAGCGCATCATTGAGTTTCCTCGGTTGAAAACTTCATCGGCGGGAGGTTCATTCTGGAGCGAACCCGGGTGCTCTCGCCGGGGGTGATCGGAATGAGGCCTTCGCGTGCGTCGCCTCGTCTCGGGCGGTATCGGCGACGACGACAAACCTCGAGCCTTGGCCTGCGGCCGACCGAACTTCGACGCGATGTCCGAGGAGCTTTGCAGCACGGTTCACGATGAACAGCCCGAGCCCGAGCCCGTCGGCGCGGGTTGCGTCGGCGCGATGAAAAGCGTTGAAAATGCTCGTCAGCTCGGCGGCAGCAATGCCGACGCCGCTGTCGCGCACCTCTATGTGCGCCTTCGAACCGCGCCGCCGGCAGGCAACGAGCACGCGACCGCCCGGCGGCGTGTAGTCGATTGCATTGCGCAGCAGATTTCGCACCATGCTGCTCAGCAGAACGGGATGGCTGTAGATGCTGACGGAGGTCGGGACCACGCGCAGCGCGATGCTCTTCAGTTCCGCGGCCTCGGTGAACTCCGACGCGAGGTCCGCGAGGATGGGACGGAGCGGCACCGGCTGCCGGTGGTCGCGGGGGGAAACCTCCTGCAGCCGTACCGCCTCGATCAGCCGGTCCAATGTGCCGGCCGCCTGCATGACAGCTCGCCCGATCCGCGTCAGGTGCGTCCGCTCCTCGTCCCCCGAGAGGCTTCGGGCGAGAATATCACGCTCTGTCATGATGACCTGCAGCGGCTGGCGCAGGTCGTGACCGACCATAGTCATCACGGCCGCAGAGAGTTCGTTGTGAACGCCTCCAAGGCTGTCACTTTCAGCCGCCGAGATGCCGAAACGCGGGGCGGAAAGGATGGTGCAGCATTCGCCCATTATCGCCATGCGGGTCTCTCCTCCCGACTGTCTCCGGCCGATGCGGCCGGTGCCCTTGCGACCGTTCGACTGTCCGCTAACAAGGCTAGACGGCAATCTCGGCTGCCGCGGTTCGCGGCGGCGGAAAATGACCCCATTTCCACGATGCGGACGAAAGTTTCCATAACTGCTTAAGCGATCCATTTTGATAACCTGGCCGTTTGGAGATCTGTTTTCACGATGCAGATTTACCTTTGCTCAATCCAGCGAGAGAGCAAAGTTAGAGGTGGTTAGGTTTGGTTTGATCAAAGGGCCGATTAGCTATTTTTAAGCGTTAAGATAATGTATTATCGCGATTTGCAGAGGTGCGCCTAAGCTGCCCTCACCCCTAGATAGTTTTCGCCCACAAGCGGACATTTTATTATTCTTTTGATGTGGAAGCTGATTTGATCAGCGATATTTCTGACGATTTCGGCTGATGTAGGATGAGAGGCTGGATTTGGCGTTGCTGAGGCATCAAGCGCCGACGAGGGGCCGAGCTCGACGACGGCCTCGCCGAGGCGGATTCAGCGGGGCGGGCCGAGATGTCAGGCCTGAGGCGGGCGAAGAGAGCGAGATTGAAGGCGACAGCCGAGGACCAGACATAAGCTCTGAAGTGGGCGAGCCCCCGCCAAGTGCAAGGGCTAAGCCGTAAGCGCGCTTCAGGCGCGGGATGCCGGCCTCGATGCCAGCCCGGAACGGCCTGAACCGCCTGGCCTGAACAACGAGGTTTTTGGACCACTTTCCAATTGCGAAATGTCGCGTGTGGATTCAAGCGAGTTGCTCGCTGTACGATGTCAAGTTAGAAGGTTGCGTCTGGTCAGCGAGGGCGACGTGGCCGCTGAGGACACTGCCTCGATCAAACGGGCATTTTCGTTTGGCCCGTTCCGCCTTATCCCGTCTCAGCAGCTTCTGCTGGAAGACGGCGCTGCCGTGCGCCTTGGCAGCCGCGCGCTTGAGATCTTGATCGCGCTCGTGGAGCGTCCTGGCGAAGTGGTCAGCAAGCGTGAGCTCATGAACCGTGGTTGGCCCGGCACGGTTGTCGAGGAGGGCAATCTAAAATTCCAAATGGCGGTGCTCAGAAAAGCGCTGGGCGACGGGCAGCGAGGCCGGCGGTACGTGACCAGCGTTCCGGGGCGGGGTTATCGCTTCGTGGCTCCGGTCTTGCGGTCAGAGCCTGCAAGCCCTTCGCCGAACGAAAATAATGCTTCGGGCCGGCCACATAGTTTGCCCGCTCGCCTCATGCGGATGGTTGGTCGCGACCACATCGTCCGGTCGATTTCGGCACAATTGCAGGCGCACCGGTTCCTGAGCATCGTCGGACCGGGCGGCATCGGCAAAACGACGGTGGCGCTGTCGGTCGCGCACGCGTTGCTGAACCAGTTCGAGGGAGAAGTCCACTTCATCGGTCTGGGAACGCTAAACGACCCGGACCTTGTCGCCAGCACGGTCGCATATGCGCTCGGAGTGCCGGTGAACTGCGACAATGCGATCCCAAGCCTTATCGACTTTCTGAGGGACAAGCGACTGTTGCTTATTCTCGATAATTGCGAGCACGTAATCGAGACCGCGTCGGTATTGGGAGAGAGCATCTTCATGGAGGCTCCGCTTATCCATATTCTGGCGACCAGCCGGGAACCGATGCAAGTCGAGGGCGAACACGTGCATCGACTACTCCCCCTGGACTTTCCGCTTGACGACAACAGGCTTACGGCTGCCCGGGCCTTGAACTTCCCGGCCGTGCAACTTTTTATGGAACGCGTCGCTGCAAATTCAAATTGTCCTCCACTGAGCGACCACGAGGCTCCGACGGTCGCGGAGATCTGCCGCAAGCTCGACGGCATACCGCTCGCCATCGAGTTCGCGGCGGCTCGCGTCGCCACTCTGGGGGTCTTCGAGGTCGCCGCGCGCCTGAACGATCGCTTTGCATTGCTAACGAAAGGCCGTCGGACGGCACTCCCCCGTCATCAGACGCTTCGAGCGGCGCTCGATTGGAGCTACGAACTGCTGCCCGAGCCGGAGCAGCGCTTGCTGCGCCGCCTCGCTGTCTTCTCCGGCGGGTTCACGCTCAAGGCAGCCACGGCCGTCATGAGCGACGATGGTTGCGACATGTCGGCTATCGTCGAACGCATTTCAAATCTAGTCTCAAAGTCTCTCTTGACCTTGGACGTGTCGGCCCGCCCCGGCCGGTGGCGGTTGCTTGAGACGACACGGGCCTATGCGCTCGAGAAGCTTGGCGAAGGCGCCGAAATGAAACGGACCGCGCGGCGTCATGCGGAATTCTTCCGGGATTACTTCGCGTCAATTGAAGAGAGTTCAAAGATTGAGGCTGCGACCGAGGATCTGGTTCGGTATCGTGAGGAGATCGATAATGTGCGCGCCGCACTCGATTGGTCTTTCTCTCCCGTTGGCGACCCCTCGGTCGGCGTCGCTCTCGTGGCAGCGTACGCCTGGGTATGGATGAGTCTGTCGCTTTATTTTGAGTGTGGTGAGCGAACCGGGCAAGCGTTGGCCTGTCTTGCGACCGGTTCGGACCTGGACGTTCCGCTTCGATTGCAGCTGCTTCTCGCACTCGCAATGTCGCTTATTAATACGATGGGGCCGGTTGAAAGGACCAAGAGTGTCCTGGTTTCTGCACTCCAAATCGCCGAAAGCCACGACGAGATCGGAGTCCAGTTATGGATTCTATGGGCATTTTGGGCATTCCAGCTCAACATCGGTGAATGCCGTGCGGCGCAATTCAGCGCCGAGCGATACGGTCGCGTCGCGCCTCGCACCGGCGACCCGGCCTCCATTGTTCCCGGTCTTCGACTCATCGGCACGGCAATACAATTAGGAGGTGATCAGCAACAAGCGCGGCGCCACCTGGAACGCGCTCTCGAACCTCCCTTTTCGGAGGCGGATCCGCAACATCCGGTTTGGCCCCAACAACATCGTGCGATGACTCTGGCAACACTTGTGCGGACACTCTGGCTGCAGGGCTTCGCGAATCAAGCCCGTGCTCGAGCCCGGGAGAGTTTGGAGGTAGCATGTGTCGGGCCTATCGAAATAACCCGTTTCGAGGTGCTTCGCCTGGCAGTCTGTCCTGTCGCATTCCTGAACGGCGACCTCGCCGCCGCCGAAGACGCAGTGGCGATGATGACGGATCTCACGGCGAGCACCAACCTGGTTTTCTGGAAAGTCGTTGCTCAGTGTCTTGAAAGTCAGTTGCTGATCAGGCGTGGTGAATTCGAGAGGGGTTCGATCGCATTGCGCGCAGTGCTCGACACCTGCGACAAAACCGGCTGGAAGCCGGGTTACCCGGAATACCTGGGCGTTCTTGCGGAAGGCTTGGCAGGGCTCGGGCGGTACGCTGACGCGATTGCCACAGTCGAGCGGGCGCTGGCGGCGGCCGATCACGGTGGAGAGCGCTGGTATGTCGCCGAGCTTCTTCGCATCAAGGGCGAGTTTCTGCTCCAAGAAGCAGGCGACAACTCCATACCGGTGGCCGAGGGCTGGTTTTGCGAGGCACTGCAATTGGCTCGGAAGCAAGGTGCCCTGTCCTGGGAATTGCGAACCGCCTTGAGCCTTGCGTGCTTGAAGGTCAGACAGGGCCGGCGGGAGCATGCAAGGCAAATCCTCGCACCGGTCTATAACCGGTTCACGGAAGGCTTCGAGACAGCTGACTTACGCTCCGCGGGGGCGGTGCTTCAAACGCTGTAATTTGGGACGCAACCAACAATGGTATCATAGGGACCAGCCAGGCGACGGCATTGTCCATTTTGCCACTCGCCTGGGGCACATCCCTGCACTTATCGATTGAGCGGATGGTCGGGATAGCAGTCGGGATAGCCTTCATATTCGTCGCAATGAGTGGTCACACTCGACGCAATCTGAGTTCCTGTCGGCGAGGTGCAGGCTTGCAACAGACCCATCGAGAGCCCGAAGAAAAGAACCAGAGAGATCGTTCGCATTTCAATTCTCCTTTTCGGAGCCCGCGTGAAGACAAGATCTGCTGACTTGCCCGCGTGTGCTCCAGCTTTACTGGGAGGCATTGCAATTCCGATGGCCCAGCCTCATCGGTATCCAATAGATCGAACATTTCGACGAATAAATCCAATAGCCGATTATTGTTGATCCTATCGGCACCTGCGATGAATCCGCGGCCACACCCCAAGTATCCGGCGAATGTTGCCGGAGGTGGTTACGCTGATCGTTACTTGGAAATGCGGTTGCCGGGTGGAACCTGGTTTCGGCTAGAGCGGGATTGATTTTAGGTTGAAGCGAATTTTGTCGATTCAAAGCCGTCGTGGCGAGCGAAGCGAAGCAATCCATGTCTCCGTGCGTGCGGGACCATGGATTGCTTCCCTTCGTTCGCACCGACGATTAGTCTAGCCTTTGCGTGATTCGACATCAACGCATCCCGTCCAAGGCTATCGAAGTACAGGGATGTTTTCAGCGATAACCTGAATCAAACTACTTAGAATGTATTAGGGTGTGGAACCGGCATAGCGGAGTTCCTATTTAGCCAATACTATCGCGAGCAGCGCTTCGGCCGCTCCAGTGCGATAGCGGTCCTTATGGTGCAGCACGTGAAATTGGCGTTCCGGCAGCGCCAGGGGAACGTGATACAGGAGGCCCGCCTCGATGCCGGATGCCGCCACCGAGGCGGAGACCGCGGTCGCTCCCATTCCGGCCTCGACCGCGGCGCGAACCGCCTCGTTGGTTGGCAGTTCGAGAGCTACCCTGAGGCTGGCGGGGGTGATCCCCAACGCCTCCAAGGCTTGTTCGAACTCCGAGCGGGTCCCGGACCCCGGCTCGCGGAGGACCCATTCGCTGTCCGTGAGTTCCTCCGGCGTCAGGTGATCGCGTTCGGCCCATGCATGGTCGGCTCCGACAACGACGATCAGCTGATCGCGGGCGATCGGGCGGCTGTCGAGAGCCGCATCGTCCACCGCTCCTTCGACGAAGCCCAACTCGGCGATGCCGGTGCGCACGGCCGTGGCGACCTGGCTGGTGTTTCCCACCGAAAGCCGGATATCGATACCGGGGTAGGCCCGGCGGAATGCGACGAGGTGGCGCGGCAGCCAGAAGCTGGCAATCGTCTGGCTCGCCTGGACCATCAATGTTCCTCGCTTGAGGCCGCCAAGTTCCGAAAGCAAGGTCTCGGCGACCTCCGCTCGCGCCAGCACGGCGCGTGCCTCGATCAGGAAAAGCGAGCCGGCCTCGGTCAACTCGATGCCGCGGCCGACCCGATTGAACAAACGCGCGCCGTGACGCCCTTCCAGCGCCGCGATCGCGGCGCTGACCGCCGACTGGGCCAGGTTGAGCGCTAATGCTGCGCGCGTGACGTGCTGGCGCTCGGCCACCGCCACGAAGACGCGAAGCTGTTCGAGAGTCATGGCGTGCACGACCTCTGCCAGGAGGGGGCGGCGAACATCGTTCGCATGAGGAATACGGCGTGCGCGAATTGGGCGCGCACATTGTTCACGATCAGATTGTGCACATGATTAAGAGAAATTTTGAACATCGAAATTCCCCGGACCAATCGCGCACCCGGTCGCTAGAACAAGCCGATCCATTGGGGGCGGCGAAGTCCGCAGGCTTGCCGCCCGTCATGGCCCCACGATCGTCGAACAGGTAAAAGGAACCCAGCTACGATCAGGGGGACTGCGAACCCATCCCTTTGAGGTGGGCGAGATAGGTAACGATCGCGGCCGCGTCCTGATCCGATATTGGCGCCTTATAAGTGGATATCATTTTATGAACCTCGCCGGCCCATGCCGCCTCGCTCATCGCGGGCTGGTTCAAGACCATGCCGGCCGAATGGCAGACGAGACAATTATTGTTGATCGCGGTCGCGCCAGGCCCGTCCGGAAACGTCCGGTCGCTGGCCGGCAGTTCGAAGCTTACCGACCTCAGTACCACGGGGCCGTCCACGACACCGGGTCGCGAGGCAGCGACCGTTTGCTCGGCCCGTGCGGGTTGCAACGCGCCATGCCCGACCGACACAGAAATGCCGGCGAGGATCGCTGCGATCGCTATGCTGCCGGTAAAGCCTATGCCTTTGATTGGATTTGACATTTCGCACCTCCGATCAAGAGGCCTGAACGGCGTGCAACCGCGTGTTCTCGATCACGTTGCGCATAAAGCCGTTGGGATTCCAGTTGGGGGCCACGGGCTGCGCGAGCCCGTCCGTATTGGTGCAGCGGACCATGACGCTCACATCTCCAGGCGGGACCACCAAGGACGCGGACCACTGACGAAAGCTATATTTGCCTTCGTCGGGGCCCAGAGCGGCGGGTTTCCAGGAGGCGCCGCCGTCGGTCGAAAGCTCGACCGTCGCCACGCCGGAACTGCCCCCGAAGGCAATGCCCCTGACCAATGTGCTTGCGTCCGCATGGATGACGGCGTCGTCGCGCAGGTTCGTAATGAAGGACCGCGGGACCATCCGGTTGATCGGCACCGTCCTCACGGTGCTGTCGCCTGGCTTCACGTTCGCGCCCGGCGTGTCGGGAATCCTGTAGGCGGTGCTGGTCCAAAAATTCTCATCGGGACCGTCCAGCACTTCAATGCTGTTCAGCATCTTGACCCAATAGGTCGAATACCAGCCGGGTACAATGAGTCGGAGCGGAAACCCGTTCAGCAGCGGCAGCTGTGCGCCATTCATGGCATAGGCGATCATCACCTCCCCGTCGCGCGCATGGTCGATGTCCAGTGACTTCATGAATTTCGGTGCGCCGTCGACGACGGGATCGTCGCCCCCGGCAAAACGCACACGCTGCGCGCCCGGCTTAACGCCGGCGCGGTCCAGCACATCCTTGAGCCGGACCCCCGCCCATTTCGCATTGCCCATCGCCCCGTTCGACCATTGCCCACCGGCCACCCGCGGCTGAAAAAACCCGCGCGAATTGCCCGAACATTGATTGACCGCGGCCAGCTCCACAGTGGGCAGGGTCATGATCTGCTTCAAGGACAGCACTAGCGGACTGTTCACATGGCCGTGCACGGACAAGCTGAAGGTGTCAACATCGATCTCGGTCGGTATTACGGCCCAATGCCAGCGGACGAAGAAGCGGTCGTTGGGCGTAAGCACGCCCTGATCGAACACGTCGAACGGTGTCTCGAGCAAAGGGGGCCGCGTCCGCTGCAAGATCATCTCGCCTTTTTCGGGAAAGGCCCGGGTGAGGGGCCGCACGTTCGGTCCGCCGGGCAGGGCAAGGGTCGTTACCCCTTGCGCCCAGGCGCGACTGGACAGCATGGCGGCTGCCATGACGCTGAACTGCCTGAGAGCGCCCCGTCTTGTGGCCGGAAGAAGGAATCGATCCTGGATACCCACGAAGCTCTCCTCGATTACTGAACCTGTGGGCTACAATTTGGGGCCGCGACCTTAAACATCCAACGCATAAAGGCGTTGAATATGATCGCTTGGAACGATGAGAAGTCGTGGAAAAGGGCGAGAACTCGCCATGCGTGAGCATTCCCAACCTGCTGCAGGCGTCGCACGTCACGAAAGGCTGCGCGCCAAGTATGTCCCGTACGTGGATACTTCCTCGCCCAGTAAGTTAAACCAGAATTTAATGGAAGTGGGAATGGAGAAATGCAAGATAGTATATGAGACTCGTCGATCGGTTGTCGAGTATAGATATGAACAGATGCCGCTCAAGTCGCTCCAGAGACTCCTGAGCTATTCCAAAGGTGACTGGAAATGCAAAACTTATCACGACGCAACATTCTGACCGCGACTACAGTAGTCGGCGCGGTAGCCGCGGTGGGAGCGGCGGCCAAGGCCGCCAGCTTCGGCAATCCCGACCTCCCGCCTGAAGGATCCATCAACGTCAGCAATCCCGCGGCTCTTACGAACCCGGGCCCCCAGAATCCGATCTTAGCCAACCAGTTCCCGTCGGCCCAGAATCCGCCGGCCACCGACGTTAATGGCATGGCGCAATTTTGGTCATCCTTCAACAATGTGCACAAGCGGATTCAAGATGGCGGCTGGGCGCGTCAGGTCACCCAGGGCGACTTCGCCATATCCGAAGCGGTATCGGGCGTGAATATGCGCCTGTCCGCCGGTGGGGTGCGCGAACTGCACTGGCACCAGCAAGCCGAGTGGGCGGTCATGGTCGACGGCAAATGCCGCGTTACTGTGCTGGATGGCGACGGCCGATCCGCCGTCCGGGACGTTAAGAACGGCGACTTATGGTATTTTCCAGCCGGCCTGCCGCATTCCCTGCAGGGGCTGGGACCGACGGGAGCCGAATTCGTCCTGGTCTTCGATAACGGCCACTCGTCCGAATTCAACACGTTGCTGCTCAGTGACTGGGTTGCGCATACACCACCGGAGATTCTTGCCGAGAACTTCAACCTGCCGGTCAGCGCTTTCAAGAATATTCCCTTGAACAATCGCTGGATCTACCAGGGAAAGGAGCCTCCGCCGCTGGCGCAGGTTCAGAGGGAGACCGCTTCCCCGCTCGGGGAGCCTGAACTGGAATTCACCTTCGTCATGAGCGACATGGCGCCCACCAACACGACCCGTGGCGGCACGGTCAAGGTCGTGGATAGCCGAAATTTTCCAGTATCCAAGACCATCGCAGCGTCGCTGCTCACGATACAGCCGGGCGGCCTGCGAGAACTGCATTGGCACCCCAACGCCGACGAGTGGCAGTATTGGATCAAAGGCAGCGGACGCATGACGGTATTCGACACCGGACCCAAGGCGGCAACGGCCGATTTCAATGCGGGAGATATCGGATATGTCAAAAAGGGCCTGGGCCACTACATTGTGAACACCGGCGACACAGAACTCCAGGTCGTGGAAACGTTCAAGTCGGACCGGTTCGCCGAAGTGTCCTTGGCGCAGTGGTTGGCCTGCTCGCCACGTGAAATGGTTGCCGAACTCCTGAATATGGATCCCAAACTGGTCGAGCAGTTTTCCAAAAGCAGGCCGGACATCGTCCCCGCCTGACAAGATGATGGTGGCCCGGCGTCGCAATCGCTGTCCGGCCATCTTCCGGTTCCCTGACGACCTTAACCTTGAATTGGCAAGGAATGGAACATGTCGCAGCTTTGCGGCGCTTTCGCGGACCCGCGACCCGTCGTCGTTGATGGAGGCTACCGCTCGATCAACGCGCATCGCGCGCCTTCTATAGCGACGAGACCACGCAGCCGCGCTACTGGAATGGCGGCGCTCTTGGTGGGACCGGGCCTACTGGCGATGCTTGGCGAGAATGACGGGCCGAGCATGCTGTCCTATGCGACCAGCGGGGCGACATACGGCCTCGGTTTCTTTCTGCCGTTCATTCTTTTGACGTTTGCGGCCGCGTATCTGGTGCAAGAGATGGCCATGCGGCTCGGCGCGGTTACCGGGCGCGGCTTTGGTGAGCTGGTGTTCCAGAGATTCGGCCGTTTTTGGGGATGGACCTCGGCGGCCGATCTCATCGTGACAAACCTGGTGACCTTGATCACCGAAGTGATCGCAATTCGCCTCGGCATGGGATTCTTCGGCATCCCTGCCTGGGGCGCGGCACTTTGCGCTGTCGTCCTTGTGGGCGCGGCCTCGTGGGGCGGCCGATATTCGCGTTGGGAACGGCTAAGCGCCGGTCTCGCGATCTTCAATCTGATGTTCGTGGCGGTTGCCGTGTTCGCTCGACCTTCCGCCGGCGCCGTCTTTCTGTCCATCGCCGAGTGGACTCCGCTTCCGAACGCCAGCACGCAGGCGCTTCTTATGATGATCGTGTCCAATATTGGCGCCACGGTTACGCCTTGGATGCTGTTCTTCCAGCAGAGCGCGTCCGTCGACAAGGGAATGGCCAGCGAGGACATCCGTCGTGGTCGTTTGAACACCGTCATCGGCGCAGTGCTGGCGGCAGTCGCGGGTTGTGCCGCATTGGTAGCGGCCGCGCCGCTTTTTACCCATCACGTCGACATGGCGCGTTATCAGGACGGCGCGGGCTTCGCGCAGGCCCTGCGTCCGATCATCGGCGCGCCCGGCGCGAGCCTCTTCGCCTTGGGCCTCATCGAGGCGGGCGCGGTCGCCATGCTGACAATTTCGGCCAGCAGCGCCTATGCCATGGGTGAGATGGTCCAAGGGGTCGGCCGGAGTTTCGATACATCGCCAGCCAACGCGCCGCTGTTCCATGCGACCAATGTCGGCTTGACCCTGCTGGCGGGGCTGATCGTCCTCATTCCCGGCGCGCCGCTATTAGCCATCTCGATCAACGCGAACCTGCTGGCGACGATATTGATGCCGGCTGCCCTGGTCTTCCTGCTTATCCTCACAAATGACCGGCAGGTCATGGGCGATCATGTCAACCGGCGGCTCTGCAATGTCCTCTGCATTTCTATCGCCACGCTAATCACACTGGCGGGAACCGGGTATGCCGTGGTCGGCTTTCTCGGCGCTCTTGGTGTCAACTTTCGCTAGGAGACGGGTCCAATGAGCGCCCTCG
>CAZVYC010000151.1:11284-12802 GCA_964631425.1 uncultured Rhodospirillales bacterium | reverse complement strand
TCGGCAGTCACTGAACGAGCGCGGCGAGTCCTGCATGTATGTCGCGGTCGACGGCAAGCTGACCGGGCTTATCTCCTATGCCGACCGGATTCGCGCCGAGAGCCGCGCAGTGATCGAGACGCTGAGCCGGATGGGCATCCGCAACACCATCATGCTGACTGGCGACAACGCGGTCGTCGCCCGCAGCGTCGGCCGCCGGCTGGGCCTGAGTGACCAGATCTCCGACATGCTGCCGTCGGACAAGGCGGAGGCGGTCCAGCGGCTGCAGCGCGAGGGCAGGATCGTCGCCATGGTGGGCGACGGCATCAACGACTCCCCTGCCCTTTGCTACGCGGACGTTGGGGTCGCGATGAAGCACGGCGCCGACATCACCCACGAATCCGCCGACGTGGTGCTGATGGAGGATTCGCTGTGGAAGCTGGTCAAGGCGATTGAGATTTCGCGGGGAGCGGTCAGGCTGATCAAGCAGAATTACGGCATCGTGGCGGCGCTGAACACGATCGCGCTGGGCATGGCGCTGCCGGGCGGGCTGATCACACCGGAGGCCACGGCGGTACTGAGCAACGGCTCCGCCATCCTGGCCAGCCTGAACGGAATGCGCCCGATCCTGCGCTATCAATGAGCGGCGCCGCATGAGCGGCGCCGTCGCCGTGATCGACCCCGCGACTCAGCAGGAGCTGGCGCGCGCGGTCCGTAGCCTGGAACGGCCGAGCTTCGCGGTCAGGATGGCCGAGATGGCGGGGCAGCCGGTCAACCGGGTGATGAAGCTGCTGCCCACCATCGCCAACAAACGGCTGAACGCCATCCTCACCGGCGCGATCCTGCGGTGCCTGAAAATTTCGATCGAGTCGCTGGAGGACACGATCGAGCAGCCGCCCTCGATGCTGGTGCCGAAGCTTCTAACCGGCGCGACCGGCGCGCTCGGCGGCTTCTTCGGCGCGGTGGCGCTACCGATCGAGCTGCCGACAACGACAATGATCATGCTGCGCTCGATCGCCGAGATCGCGCACACGGAAGGCGAGGATGTCCGCAGCGCCGAGACCGGGCTCGCCTGCCTGGAAGTCTTCGCGCTCGGTGGCCGACGCTCGCAGGGCAAAATGGATGTCGGCTATTACGCGACCCGCGCGGTGATGACCAAGCTTACCGCCGATCTGGCTGCCTTCGTCGCCGAGCGGGGGGCGGTCGAGGCGGCGGCGCCGGTGGTGACGCGCATGGTCGGCGAGGTCACCGCGCGCTTCGGCGTCGCTGTATCCGAACGTGTGGCGGCAAGCGCCGTCCCGGTAATCGGCGCGGTCGGGGGGGCCGGCATCAACATGATCTTCATGGACCATTTCCAGCAGATCGCGCACGGCCATTTCACCGTCCGCCGCCTAGAGCGCACCCATGGCGCCGAGACGGTGCGCCTCTGGTACCGCGACTTGGCCACCGAATTCCGCAAGGCCGATGGGTGATCACGAGGTTCGTGCGCAGAACGATGGGTTTCGCTCCGCCCTACCCACCCTACGGACCATTTCTGTA
>CAZVYC010000151.1:0-11274 GCA_964631425.1 uncultured Rhodospirillales bacterium | reverse complement strand
ATCGGGCTACGAACATTCGTCACGCCGGCGCAGCAACAGGCAGGTGCACGCGGACGATCAGGCCGCCGGTTTCCCGGTTCCGGGCCTCAACGCGACCGCCCAAGATGATGGCGTGCTGGCGCACCAGCCATAGGCCGATTCCGAAATGCTGCTGTGCCTCGCTGTCGCCGCCCGCCGCGGTCGAGTTGGCCTGGGGCCGGAGCGAGAAATACCGGTCGAAGATCCGATCGAGCAGCGCCGGATCGACGCCCGGCCCGCCGTCGGCAACGGAGAGCACGGCATCGTCGCCCTGGCGCTCCAGGGCGACCGTCACCTTGCCGTCGTCAGGGCAGAAGCCGAGCGCATTGTCGACAAGATTCTCCAGGATGATCTCGATGAGGTCTTCCTGGCCCCGGATCGCAATGCCCGGGGTGACGGTGGCATCGAGCCGGCCCGCACGGCTGCCGAGCATGAGGCGGTATTCCGCGGCGAACGCCTCGACCAGCTGCGAGGCGTCGAAGACGTGCCCGACCCCGTCGAGCATTTCCGCCGTAGCCGTGTCCAAACGCCGAGCCGAACGCACCAGACCATCCAGCCGGTCGAGCGACGCGGCGATCGCCGTGCCCGCCGCCTGGAGCCGCTCCGGATCGGACGGCTGCGCGGCGAACGGTTCCAGCGACTGGCGGATGGTGGCGAGCGGCCCCTTGAAGGCGTGCGCGTTGTCTTCCGCGGCTTGCCGCAGCATCTGGGCGGCGTTCCGCAGCCGATCGACCATGCGATCGAATTCCCGGGCCATCGGGATGAACTCCGGAACCGAGACGCTGCGCTCAAAACCGACGCCGGTGTCGGCGCTTTGGGCCGCCTGCCTGAGGCGCGACAGCGCCGAACGGACGCGCGCGAAGATGACCATGGCGACGACCGCCATCGCCACGTACAGCCCCAGCACCAGGCGCATTGCCGGGCGCTGCCAATAGGCGCGCTCATCGACCAGCGGCGAGGCCGGGCGCGCATCGGAGGCGATGACCACGACCCAGCAACCCGCAGCACTCGACACCGGCGTAACGGAGGTGAGGATCTCGGTCCCCTGATCCGGAACCGCGACGCGTTCGGCGAGCGGCGTGTTTCCGCCGCAGCTCTGGGCCAGCCGTCCCAATATGCCGAGATCGACCAGACGCTGCCGCTCCGCAGCCAAATGGTCCAGCGGCACGGCCGGAGCGCTGGCAACATAGAAGAAGCCGCTGGAGCCGGCGGCGGCGCTCGGCTTGTAGAGGAGCTTGATGCTGCGCTGGTCGGAGCCAAAGCGCGCGAGCTCCACCTGCAGGCGGCCGAACTGGTCCGGCGGCAGCGACTGAAGCAGCGGCTGCAAGGCCTTGCCGATCAGCAGGCCGTTGTCCCGCACCGTGTCGAGCAACATGCCGCGCCGGTCACGGTCGATGGTGCTGAAAACGGAATAGAGCAGCACCGGCAGGATCAGAAAGATCGCGACCAGAAGATTGAGCTGTGCACTCAGCGACCGGATGAAGCGCGGGGTCGACTGCTGTTCATGCGCCCCCTTGCCCGCCGCGCCAGCGATACCCGAAGCCCGGGTAGTTTTCGAGCGCATCGAACTCAGGATCGATGTCAAGGAACTTCCTCCTGATCCGCTTGATCATGGCGCGGACGTTGGCACGGTATCCCTCCTCGCCCTGGCCGGCAAAGAACCCGTCGCCACGCACGAGATCATAGATCTCGCGATAGGACACGTCCTCGCCGGCGCGGCCCGCCAGCAGGCGGACCACGTCGAACTCGCCCAGGCTGAGGGGCGTTTCGCGTCCGCGCCACAGCGCACGCCTGGTTTCCACCTTGAGCGTGAGGTCGCCAAACTGGACCATGCTGGATGCGGGCGGGCTTTCCGGCCGGTCGCGCCGCTTGGCCCCCCCGACGATAAGCGCGAGACGCTTCAGGATGACCGCGGAGCTCTTGGTCTTCTCGACGAAATCGATCGCGCCGCCGTCCAGTGCCAGCTCTTCGAATACCGGCTGGTCGAGAGAGGTCAGGAACATGACCGGAGCGGTGACGCCGGCATCGCGCATGCGCTTCAAGAGTTCCATCCCGTCGAGGCCCGGCATGTTCCAGTCGAGCACGCAGGCGTCGGGCGCTTCCCCGGCCGTGAGTGCGGCCAGGGCTTGGGCCGGGTCGGAAAAGCAGGTGACGCGATAGCCGGCCGCCTGGATGTTCGTGGCGAACGCCTTCAAAAACAGCGCGTCGTCATCGACCAGCACGACATGGGGCCGGGCAGGCGCGGTCAGATCAGCTTGGTCTTGCACGTGATGCGATCCGCCTCAAGCAACGCTGCGTGTCATTGTCGTCCTTGACCCCATTCACCGAGCGGCCCAGCGCATAATAGTCGTTGCGGGTGACATCGAGAAAGAAATCCAGCCTCACGATGCAGGTACCTGCCCGATACGTCCAATTCTCGCCCGAGCCGGATGGCATGCGCGCATCCGGCTGCCCGAGCAAGGCCACGACCTGGGATCGGGACATGCCGGCGGGATCGGGAACCGGAGGGTCGTTCGCCAAGGGATAATTCTGTTGCCCGCCGGCATGCGCCGCCGGGGGCTTGTGCCGGATCGGCTTTCCGCTGCTTGCCACGGTGCTGCTGCCCGAACTCCGCGGGTGGGCGCCCCATGGCAAGCTGCTGCAGCCGGCCAGCGCCACGGTCGCCAGTACCGACGCCAGCACCACCATTGCCGTCCGCGCCCGAGCGCGGAGTCGCACGTGCGAGCATCCGGGGCTGTCGAGCCCACGGTCGCGGCGCGATCCATTTCGGTCACAGCTGTGACTTTCAGTGTTCGACCAAGAAAAGGGCGGTGAGTTTTGTGACATCGTGATGTCCCCGATGATCGCGCGCGAAGCCGTTCGTGACAAGTTCTGGCCGTCCCTTGCCCGACGCTCGGATCGTCGTCAGTTTCTATTCGCTAGAACACCGAAATTCCTAAATTTCTGTAAGGGAACCTCGCAATGCACATCTTGAAACCGGCCATGGGTATCCTGCTCGCAGTCAGCTTGGCCGGCTGCTCCAACCTCACCCGGACGCAGCAGCGTGCGCTGACCGGCGGCGCGATCGGCGCGGCCGCCGGCGTCGCACTGACGGCGGCGACCGGCGGCAGCAACCTGTTGCTCGGCGGCCTGCTGGGCGGCGCCGGGGGTGCCGCAATCGGCGCGGTCACCAAATAGCCGGCGCGACGGGCAAGCTTCCATCAACCGCAACCCGAGGTCAGCATGACAGGAAAAAGCGAGAGCTCCACGAAACGCCGATTGGGGCTGGCTGTCGCGGCCGCCATCGTCGCGGCCGCCGCTCCAATCTGCGGAGCGTATGCGGACGGCCACGACAGGGACCGACATTACCATCGCGGATGGCACGCCTATGGCGGCTGGTATTACGCGCCGGGCTATTACCCGGCGCCCGGCGTGGTCTATGCGGCGCCACCGCCGGTCTATGTCGCCCCGCCGCCGGTGGTGGTCTATCCGGCCCCGGTGGCGCCGTCGCTGAACGTCGTAGTCCCGCTGCACTTCCACTGACGGTCAGCGCGAGGCCCGGGCGGCGGCCGGCGCCGCGGCCGGGTCGGACGACCGCACTCCAAAAAGCGAGAGCAGTGCCGCCAGGATCAGCAGCCCGCCCGATACCGATACGGCGGCATGCAGGCCGGCGACGATCCTTTCATGATGCTGTCCCACAAACGCGCCGAACGCGGCAACACCGACAGTGCCGCCGGCCTGTCGCGCGGTGTTGAGGACGCCCGAGGCGGTCCCTGACCAGTGGCGCTCGACGCTGCCGAGCAGCGCCGCCGTCATCGCCGGCACCGCCGTGCCCATGCCCGCCGGGATCAGCATGAAGCCGGGCACCATCCACCAGTAGGATGTCTCGGCGTCGAGCGCGCGCAGCAGCAAGAACCCGCCGGCGCCGATCAGCGATCCCGCGACCATGGGAATGCGCGACCCGACCCGCCCGACGATTGCGCCGGCGGCGATATTGACGCCGATGAAGGTCGCCGTCAGCGGCAGGAAGGCGGCGCCGGCGGGAATGACCCCGTAGTGCCGGACCTGCTGGAGATAGAGGCTCAGCACGAAAATCACGCCGTAATACGACAGGTTAAGAAACGTGCCGACCACGGTGGCCGCGGTGAAGGTGCGGTTACGGAAAAAGTGCAGCGGCAGCATCGGGCTCTCCCCCCGCGCCTCGACCGCCACGAAGGCGGCGGCGGCAGCGACACCCAACGCGAACAGGCCCCACACGATCGCGCTTGCGGTCCCGAGCGGGCCGATCTCGATGATTGCCGCGGTCAGGCCGAGCAGGGCCACGACCGCCAGGGCTTGGCCCTTGAGATCGAGATGCCGCCCACGTCCATTCCGCGGCGTCTCCGGCACGAAGCGCCAGGTGAGTGCGATGCCGAGCGCGGCTAGCGGCAGGTTGACCAGAAAGATGCTGCGCCAGCCGAGCGCCGCGATCAGGAAGCCGCCTGCCACCGGACCGGCCGCGATCGAGACCCCGCCAGCCGCGGTCCATAGCCCGATGGCATGGGCGCGGCGCCTGTCGTCGTCGCCGCAGGCATGGGTCAGCAGAGCGAGCGAGGGCGGCACCAGCATCGCCGCGCCCATCCCCTGCACGGCCCGCGCGCCGATCAGCGTCGCGGCATCGGGCGCCAGCCCGCAGGCAAGCGAGGCCGTCGCGAACAGCACAAAGCCGGCGACGAACACTCGCTTCGCACCCAGCCGGTCGCCGATTGCCCCGGCCGACAGCAGCAGAGAGGCGAACAGCAGCGTATAGGCGTCGACGACCCATTGCAGGCCGGCGACCTCGGTGCGCAGGTCCTTGCCGATATGCGGAAGGGCCAGGTTGACGATGGTCACGTCCAACTGCACCACGACAAAGCCAAAGCTGGTGGCGGCAATGATCCAGGGCAGGCGGGCGTGGGCGGGTATATTATGGCGCGGGCTTGTCATGCCACCCAGGTTAGGAATCGGAACAGCCGAACGCTTCACGTTCGCATGAACCATTCGCGCTTCGGCCGCCCTATTCTGCAATCCAGCCTTGCCGAAAGGCCCCTTTTGCCGAAAGGAGGAAGCAAGATGGACGCCAATGTGGCCCTGCCTGCCGCGCTGATCGCCGATCCGGCACGCGCCCGGATACTGATGGCGCTGCTGGGCGGCCGCGCGGAGCCGGCCAGCGCGCTCGCCTATGCCGCCGGCATGTCGCCGCAGGCGGCGAGCAATCACCTCGCCAAGCTGCTGGAGGGCGACCTGGTCGCGGTCGAGACCGAAGGGCGCCATCGCTATTACCGGTTGGCGGGGCCGACGGTCGCCACCGCGCTCGAAGCGCTCGCCTGCGTCGCGCCCAGGGTTCGCGACCTGGACACCCCGCGGTCGCGCGAGGCGCGCCGCCTGCGCGACGCGCGCAGTTGCTACGACCATCTGGCCGGCCGCCTCAGCATCGCCCTCGCCCAGGCGCTGGAGGGCCGTCGTCTGCTGCTGCCCACCATCGGCGACGGCGGCAAGCGCTATCTGATCAGTAACGCCGGCAAGGCCTGGTTCGCCGAGCTCGGCATCGATGCCGACCAGATAAAGCCCGGCAAGCACGGCATCGCTAGACGCTGCCTCGACTGGACCGAGCGCCGCCACCATCTGGCCGGCCCCTTGGGCGCGCGGCTCCTGGAGCGGATGACCGAGCTCGAGTGGCTGCAGCGCGGAGCTGGGCGCCAGCTGACATTGACCGAAGCCGGAAGGCTGGCGTTGCAGGACCGGCTGGGACTCGCATTCGAGCCCGGCCGGATCTCGGACGCAGCGTAACTGACGGTCAAATGGCATGGCGTGAACAGTATAACTAGCAACAATCCATAGTTCTGCACCACGCACCACAAGTTCTGTTCCACGGACACTACTGCTCTTGACGCAATGGCGGTCATAGGGTATTAGTAACTCGCGCGGCGGTATGAAGATGAGAAGCCGATCGCACTCAGATCGGCGTGAAGGAAACGGGTAGCGCTCCGCAAAAGTGCTGGCGCAACACGCTTTGCGTAATTCTTTGATTTTGCGTATTCTTCGAAGTACAAGCTTCCCTCCTCGGTCTTGAGATCTTCCTGCTCTGGGACCGAAGCCACCGCTCTGCGCAATCAGAAGCGTCGCGCCGAGCGACGTCAAACCGTCACGTAACGGTAAAACCGGAATCTAGAATGATCCCTTCAACTAATACTTTCGGGGAGAAATCTCATGCGCGGATTGAAATGGCTATTGACGACGACAATCCTTGTTTCCGCCTGTGTCGGCGGAATGCTCGCGGGCGCGCCGGCGCGGGCCGATGACCAAGATCACGCCCGGGTCAAGTATGTCATGCTGCTGAGTGTCGATGGGCTGCATGCCGTCGATCTCGCCAACTGCCAAGCGGCCGGGACGTGCCCCAATTTGGCGGGTCTCACCGAGCACGGCATCACCTACACGAACGCCTCGACGACCAAGCCGTCGGATTCGTTCCCGGGCATGCTGGCACAAGTCACCGGAGCCACCTCGAAGTCGACCGGCGTCTTCTATGACGACAGCTATGACCGCACGCTGTTCGCGCCTTCGGGCGGGGCGGCGGGATGCACGGCGGGTCCCGGCGCGGAGACGCAATATGCCGAGAATGTCGATTTCGATCTGCATTCGATCGACGGCGGCAAACCGGGCAGCTTGACCAGCCTGAACGGCGCCACCGCGATCGATCCGACCCATCTGCCCGGGCAGAAGGTGAACGGCCTGTGCTCTCCCGTATGGCCGCACAACTTCGTGCGCACCAACAGCATCTTCGAGATCATCCACCAGCATCACATGCTGACGGCATGGTCGGACAAGCACCCGGCCTATGACATTCTCAACGGCAACGATCCCGACAGCCAGCCGACCAACGGTCCCGGCACCAACATCGACGACTTCTTCGCGCCGGAGATCAATTCCGACCTCAGCGCCGCCAACGTCACGCTGGTCCACAATGTGGGCCTGAGCTCGACGGCGCCGGACCCCGTCACCGACCCAACCTGCCCCGGCCCCAATTGCGGCAGCGATTTCACCAGCTCGATCGACGGCATCGAGTTCTATGACGGCATCAAGGTCCAGGCCGTGCTCAACGAGATCAATGGCTTAGACCATACCGGCAAGCACTCGCAGGGGACCCCGGCGATTTTTGGCATGAATTTCCAGGCGGTGAGCGTCGGGCAGAAGCTGACCGGCGACGCTTACGTCGACAGTCGCGGCACGCCGAGCGCTGGCCTCGCCAACGCCATCGCCTTCGTCGACCGCTCGATCGGGCAGATGGTCGAGGCGCTGGAGAATCGTCATCTCGCCAACGACACGCTGATCATCGTCAGCGCCAAGCACGGCCAGTCCCCGATCGACATACACATGCTGCACAAGATCTCGAACGACGCCATCGTGGCAGCGGTCAATGCGGTGGGCAAAGGCCTTGCCTTCGACGTTTCGGACGATGTGGCGCTGCTCTGGCTCAACAGCCAGGGCGACACCAATGCCGTCGCCGACAGCCTCAGCGCCAACCACAACCAGGATCTCTCGATTGGCGAGGTGCTGTCGGGCGAGGCGCTGCAGCTGCGCTTCCAGGACCCGCTGCATGACTCCCGCACGCCGGATATCATCATTACTCCGGATGTCGGCGTCATCTACTCTCTCAGCACCAAGAAGGTCGCCGAGCACGGCGGCTTCGCCGAGGATGACGTCCATGTCGCGCTGGTCGTCTCCAAGCCTGGCCTCGAGGAGAAGACCATCTACACCGGCGTGCAGACGACGCAGATCGCGCCGACCATCCTCCACGCGCTCGGTCTCGATCCCCGCGACCTTGACGGCGTGCGCCTTGAAGGCACTCAGATACTGCCGGGTCTGAAATAAGACTCTAACCACGCAGCTTACTGCGGGGAGCCTCGCGGCTTCCCGCCTCGCACTACTGTACGCTCCGCCGCGCGTTCTACGCGCGAGCGGAACGGCAAAGGCTCGGGTTCTGTCCGCAACCGATTCACGACTCGTCCTCACATGAACGCAAGTTCCAGTTTTGCACCTCGCACATGACAATTACTCTGCGTTGTGCTAGTTCTTTACTTCAGTCCGCACGGAGGGACCGGCCATGGCGCAACTCAACGAGAACAAGCTTCATGAGTTCGTCGGCAAGATGCTGGGAGACCTCGGTGGCGCGTTTAGCGTGCCGACGGTTCGCATCGGGCTGAGACTCGGCCTATTCGATGCCCTGCACGAGGGCGGCCCTGCGACCGCCGCCGAACTGGCCGGGCGGGCGGGCGGACTGACGGAACGATATGTTCGCGAATGGGCGCTTGCGCAAGCGGCGAACGGGTTCCTCGATTACCACGGCCCCTCACAGCAATTCAGCCTGTCGCCTGAGCAAGCGATGGTTTTCACGGTGAAGGACAGCCCGGTTTACCTAGCGGGCGCGTTCGACCTGGTGGCTGCCATGATCGAGGGCGAGAGCAAGGTCGAGCATTCGTTCCGAACCGGCGCCGGCGTGCGGTGGGGCGATTCCGCAGGATGCCTGTTCTGCGCCACGGGGGCGTTCTTCCGACCGGGGTATGTGAACAACATCGTCCAGAACTGGCTGCCGGCTCTTGACGGAGTCGACGAGAAGCTGAGATCAGGGGCGAAAGTCGCCGACGTCGGCTGCGGCGTCGGGTTTTCGACCCTGCTCATGGCGGAGGCTTTTCCGGCCAGTCATTTTGTCGGGTACGATTTCCACGCGCCGTCCATCGACGAGGCGAGGCGGCACGCCCAGGCGCATGGCAAAGGCGATCGCGTGGAGTTCAAAGTCGCGACCGCCAAGGAGATTGAGGAAACCGGCTTCGACCTCATTACGGTCTTCGATTGCCTGCACGACATGGGCGACCCCAGAGGCTGCGCACGGCATATGCGGCACATTCTGAAGGACGACGGAACCTGGATGATCGTCGAACCCATCGCTGCGGACCGGCCCGAAGATAATCTGAACCCTGTCGGACGGCTTTACTACAATGCCTCAACCATGGTCTGCGTGCCGACATCGCTGGATCAGGAAGTCGGCGAAGGCTTGGGCGCGCAGGCCGGCGAGCGCAAGCTGACCGAGGTCATCCACGACGGTGGGTTTACGCGCGTGCGACGGGCGACGGAGGGTCCGTTCAACATGGTCCTCGAGGCTCGGGCATAGGCGAAAGCCCGCCCTTACTGCGCAACATTTTGCGCGCCAGACCGTAGGATGGGTAGAGCGCAAGCAAAACCCATCATCCGACCCACGCCCCATGAAGGCCGATGGGTGTCGCTTGCGCTCTACCCATCCTACGTCACTGAGCGCGCGGAGAGCAGCACGGTCCCTCTGCGCTTCTCCCCGTGCTCTGCGCTAAAATATCGTCGTCGATGCTGACGGGTTTCGCTTCGAGGCGGCTTGATTGCTGCGCGAGTAGCCTCCGCCAGCGAGACGGCGCGAGACTCATTATCGCATAGCGCAATGCCTTGCCCCATCATCCCTTCCAACGAGGTCCCGCATGCAATCTGTCGAGCGCGCAACAGTCTGGCTGGATCGGGTTCGCGAACCCAGCCTCAGCGCGCTCGTCATCGTTCAGATGCTCGCGATGTTCCTGGTCGGTCCGCTCGAAGATGCCGGGCTGCTTCGTCTGGGAACGGTCAATCTGTTCGTCCTGCCGATGACCCTCATCTCGATCTTCATCGCCGGGCGCGGCATCGGCCGCTGGCTGATCATCATCGCCTTCGGCATAACCTTCGTGGTGTATATGCTCAGGGTTTTCTTCGTGAACGAAACCCTGTTTACAATCGTCGAGACCGCGGCCGCGCTGCTGTTCCTTATTACCGTCTCATTGATCATCGGCCGCACGGTTTTCGCCGCCGGGCCGGTGACCCTATACCGAATCCAGGGTGCGGTCTCGATCTACCTCAACATGGCGCTCGCATTCGGGCTGTTGGACAGCCTGCTCTCAAGCCTGCTCCCCGACGCCTATTCCAACATGCCGGCAGGGCCGACGCATCTGGGCGTGATGATCTATTTCAGCCTGGAGACGATCACCACGACCGGCTACGGCGATGTCGCGCCGGTGCATCCCTTTGCCCGAGCCATGGCGAACCTGGAGGCGGTGACGGGCCAGCTCTACATGGCGATCCTGATCGGTACCTTGGTCGGACTGCACGTGTCGCACCGGACTCGGAGAGGACCGTAGGCCCGGTTCGGCGTGTGGCACCGAAATGCCGCCATCCCTGGACTCTCCGCCCGTCCGTCACTAGCTTCCGAAGCAGTGGCAAATCCGCCATTCCCCGAGTCCCGTCGCCCCGGAAACGCCTGACAGAATGCAAGCCGCGATCATCGTTTTTCCTGGTTCCAATCGCGAGCGCGACGCCGCCGTGGCGCTCAGGCGGGCGACCGGCAAGGAGCCGCTGCATGTCTGGCACCGCGAAACCGAGTTTCCCGCCGTCGACCTGATCCTGTTGCCGGGCGGCTTCTCCTACGGCGATTATCTGCGCTGCGGCGCCATGGCGGCGCATTCGCCGATCATGCGTGAGGTCAAGGCGCGCGCCGCCAAGGGGGTGGCGATCCTGGGCATCTGCAACGGCTTCCAGATCCTGGTCGAAACCGGCTTGCTGCCTGGCGCGCTGTTGCGCAACGCCAGCCTCAAATTCATCTGCAAGAAGGTCGAGCTGACCGTTGAGCGCGCTGACACGATCTTCACCTCCAAATACAGGAAGGGCGACGTCATCCGCGTGCCGGTGGCGCATGGCGACGGCAACTATGTCGCCGACGCCGAGACCCTGAAGCGGGTCGAGGGCAACGGGCAGGTCGCCTTCCGCTATTTGAGCCCAGTCAATGGCTCGATCAACGACATCGCCGGCATCACCGATGAGACCGGCCGCATCCTGGGGCTGATGCCCCATCCGGAAGACGCGACCGACCCGCTGCACGGGTCGCTCGGCGGCAAGCCCATGTTCGACGGGCTGGCGGAGGCGCTGGCAGCATGAACCCAGTGGACGACAAGGGTTTGGCACTGGCCCGTGAACACGGGCTTTCAGAAGCGGAATATCAGCGCGTGCTGTCGATCGTTGGCCGCCAACCTACTTTGACCGAGATCGGCATCTTCGGCGCGATGTGGTCGGAGCACTGCTCCTATAAATCCTCCAAAGTTTGGCTGCGCAAGCTGCCGACCACCGGCGAGCGCGTCATCTGCGGCCCCGGCGAGAATGCCGGCGTGGTCGATATCGGCGAGGGTCAGGCGCTGGTCTTCAAGATGGAGAGCC
>CAZVYC010000150.1:0-12806 GCA_964631425.1 uncultured Rhodospirillales bacterium | reverse complement strand
GGCGCTACCTCGACCGCTCGCAGCGTGCCGACATCGCGGAGCTGGCGATCGGCGGAACGATGATCCGCAATGTCGACATGGCGGTTGTCATGGCCCCGCGGTTCGGGCGCAGCGCCGACGGCCTCCTGGGTTCCGATTTTCTCTCCCATTTCGATCTGGAGTTCGACGCCGCGGGCGGCAAGCTGCGCTTCTTCAGGCAGAGCCGCTGCGGCGAAGGTGGGGCAGTCTATTGGTCGGACCGCTATTCCGAGATGCCGATCTATGTCCGCTCGAACCATATCATCCTGCCGGTGACGCTGGACGGACACGAGTTCCTGGCGCTGCTGGATAGCGGTGCGACCTGGACCTCGCTGTCGTGGACAGCGGCCGAACGGCTCGGCATCAGTCACGTTACGCCGGGACTGACCGCAGGCGGCAAGGGCGTCAGCATCGACGGGAACGCGGCCGCGCGGATGGTCTATCAATTCGGCGAGCTCAGGATCGCGGGCGAACTGGTGCGGCAGCCCCGGCTGGGAATCGGCGAGCTGGTGCTCAGGGACGCCGACATGATCCTCGGCGCCGATTTCTTGAAGGCCCATAGGGTCTATCTGGCGACAGGCGACGAGCGGCTGTACTTCACCTGGAATGGCTCGACCGGTTTCGCGCGCTGATGCGAAACCCCGTGCGGCAGACAGCCGAACGGTGTAGATAGCGGGCGCCCGCCATGACAGCGTTCGATAACATTGGGATCGTCGATGAGCATCGCGCCATGAGCCTCTTCGCCCTCGCCTTCAGCCGCCGCTATGTCACGCTGACGGTCTCGTTTCTTGCCGCGCTGGCCTTTCTGTGGCTCAGCGGCATGGTCTCAGTCCATTTCGTGCCGTTCTTCGCGGTGGCGCTGATCCTGACCTTGGTCGGCGTACGCGACCTGATGCAGACGCAGCACAGCATTCTGCGCTCCTATCCCATTGCCGCGCATCTGCGCTTCCTGTTCGAAGAGATGAGGCCGGAAATCCGGCAGTATTTCCTTGAGAGCGATACCGACGGGGTGCCGTTCGACCGCAGCACGCGCTCGATCGTCTATCAGCGCGCCAAGGGGCAACTGGACAAGCGGCCGTTGGGCACTGAGCTCAACGTCTATGGCACCAGCTATGAATGGATCAACCATTCGCTGTCGCCGGCCGAGCCGGCGAAGGAGCCGTTTCGGGTGACGGTGGGCGGCGAGCAGTGCCGCACGCGCTATTCGGCCTCGGTGCTGAACATCTCGGCGATGAGCTTCGGCGCGCTGTCGGCCAACGCCATCCGGGCCCTCAACAAGGGTGCCAAGATGGGGTCGTTCGCGCACGACACCGGCGAGGGCGGCCTCAGCCAATATCACCGCGAGAACGGCGGCGACATCATCTGGGAGATCGGCAGTGGCTATTTCGGCTGCCGCAATGCCGACGGCACCTTCTCGCCGGAGCGCTTCGCCGAGCAGGCGGCATCGAACCAGGTGAAGATGGTCGAGGTGAAACTGTCGCAGGGCGCCAAGCCCGGGCACGGCGGGGTCCTGCCGGCAGCGAAGGTGTCGGCCGAGATTGCGGCGGCGCGTGGCGTGCCGATGGGGGTGGATTGCGTCTCGCCGGCGCGTCATTCCGCCTTTTCCTCGCCGGCCGGCCTGCTCGAGTTCGTCGCCAAGCTGCGCGAGCTATCAGGCGGCAAACCGGCCGGCTTCAAGTTGTGCGTCGGGCACCCGTGGGAGTTCCTCGGCATCTGCAAGGCGATGCTCCAGACCGGCATCTATCCCGATTTCATCGTGGTCGACGGCGAGGAGGGCGGCACCGGCGCGGCGCCGCTCGAATTCGTGGACCATATGGGCACGCCCTTGCAGGAGGGGCTGATGTTCGTGCGGAACGCGCTGGTCGGGCTCAATATCCGCGATCGCATTCGCCTGGGCGCAAGCGGCAAGATCATCACCGCCTTCGACATGGGACGGATCATGGCGATGGGCGCCGACTGGTGCAACGCCGCGCGGGGTTTCATGTTTGCGGTGGGCTGTATCCAGGCACAGGCCTGCCACACCGACCGCTGCCCGACGGGCGTGACGACTCAGGACAAGGTCCGGCAACGCTCGCTGGTTGTTGAGGACAAGGCGTCGCGGGTGTTCAACTTTCACCGTTCGACCTTGATCGCGCTGGCGGAACTGATCGCCGCCGCCGGCCTTGCCCATCCGGAAGAGCTCAAGCCCCGCCATTTCTTCAAGCGGGTGGGCACCGATACGGTGGCAACTTTCGACCAACTGCACCGGTTCCTTGCTCCGGGCGAGCTGCTTGCCGGCACCGATGACCCGCGCTTTAGCCAGAGCTGGGCGATGGCCCGGGCCGAGAGCTTCAACCCAGCAGTCTGATTCGCCCGCAGTCTGCTTCGCCATCCAACGGGAATGTTATGACCGATCTGACCGACCAGCAGCACGAGGCGCTGGAGCATGCTGAGCACAGCGCGCACGCGGCGGAATCCGGCGACCCGCTGACGCTCAAGGTCACGCTCTCGATCGCGGTCATGGCAGTGATCGCGGCCTTCATCGGGGCGCTGGGCGAAACCGAGGCGTCGCATACTTTCGTCGAGAAGAACGACGCCGTGCTGGCACAGGCCAAGGCATCCGACGCCTGGACCGAATATCAGGCGGAGAGCCTCAAGCGGCATGTCTACGAGATGGGCAGCGCGCTGACCGCCCAGCCCGACGCGGCGGAACGGTTGAAGAGCGAAGCCGACAAATACGGCAACCAGCAGCCGGATACGCAGGCCAAGGCCAAAGGCTTCGAGGCGGACGTGACCGCCCATAGCGCGAAAGCGGATCGGCATTTCGAGCGCCATCACGTGCTGACGATCGCCGAAGGCATCGTCCATGTCGCGATCGCGGGCGCGTCGATCGCGCTTCTGGCCCGCCGCCGGATCTATTGGCAGGCGTCGCTGGCGCTGACCGTGATCGGGATGGTGGTCGCGGGGGTCGCGTACGTTCTCTGAGCAGACGCGCTCCCGCCAAGGTAGGCCGGAAAAGCGGCCAGCGCATTCCGCCATTCGCCCGTGACGACCTGTGACAATGGAAGGCGGAATACGCTTCCGCTTTTCCGCCCGACCTTCGAGGCACCGACAGGGGGTCACCGAGGGCGATCTGATTCTCGCGTTGTCTGACAAGCACGCGCCGGTGGCGCCCATCCTGCGCGCGCAAAAAAGGCGACGTCTTGCAACGTCGCCCTTTTGTCGGCCGGGAAAGGAAACTTATTGCTCCTTGGCCGGCGCGTAGCCGAGCGACCGGGTCGCCTTCTCGCAGGTGAACCCGCCGTCGCCCTTGCCGTACTTGGCCGAACCGCTGTGGTAATAGCGGTCATGATTGATGTCGACCCAGACCACCGCGTCGCTGGCACAAGCCTGGCGGGCCTGGTCCTCGGTGCTGTAGAGATTGGCGCCGGCATGGGCCGCGCCGGCCAGCAGGCCGGCTGCCAGCAGCGGGGCAACCGCGCCGAAGTAACGAATCCGCATCACGTCCTCCAAATGGCGTCTCGACGCCGAGATAGGCCCGGCGGCATCGCACCGCTCTCTTCGCGGCAGATAACGCTCCGAGAAGGGGCGGGCAACCTGTATAGGCATGTTCGAATCATGCCTCTGTCATGCCGCCATCTCATTACTGCAAACCACGTTTCTTCGCCGCGGGACTCGGGCACCCCGGCCAGAGGCTTGATTTTCCCGGCGGAAGGGCGCATATCCCCGGCGTCTCGGTCGCGCCATTTCCGGCGGCGACCTCGCGTTTCCTAATCGCGCGAATCGGCTCGGCGCTTCTTCAAGCCCCGTTCCGCTGCGTTTCGAAACGAATTATCCAATCATCGCCCATCCGGCACGCGCGCGGAACGGCACTTCTTAGGCGCGCGACCGGTGCGGAAGTCTGCATATACGGCGCGCGAACCGGATTTCATGACTGTTTCTTCCTTTTCCGAACTCGCCCTCCGTCCCGAGTTGCAGCGCGCGCTCGCCGACCGGGGCTACGCCCAGCCCACGCCGATCCAGGCGCAGGCGATTCCCTATCTCTTAGCCGGCCGCGACCTCTTGGGCATCGCCCAGACCGGCACCGGCAAGACCGCTGCCTTCACGCTGCCGATCCTCCAAAGGCTGGCAGAGACAGCGGCCCGGCCACGCCCCTCTGAGCCCCGGACCTTGATCCTGACGCCGACGCGCGAACTGGCGATCCAGATCGACGACAGCATCAAGAACTATGGCGCGCATCTGAGACTCTCTCATTCGGTGATCTTCGGCGGCGTCGGGCAAGGGCGCCAGGTCGAGGCGCTGAGGCGCGGCATCGATATCCTGGTCGCTACGCCCGGACGGCTGCTCGACCTCATGAACCAGGGTCACATCAAGTTCGACCAGCTGTCGGTGTTCGTCCTCGACGAGGCCGACCGGATGCTGGACATGGGCTTCATCAATGACGTCCGGAAAATCGTGGCGAAACTGCCGCGCGGCCGCCAGACTCTGTTATTCTCTGCCACCATGCCGCGCGAGATTGCGGATTTGGCTGCCAGGCTCTTGAACAATCCGGTGCGGGTCGAGGTGACGCCGCCTGCCACCACGGTCGAGCGCATCGGCCAGCACGTCATCCATGTGCCGATGGCGGAGAAGCGGCACGTATTGGTCGACCTGCTGGCCGACCAATCGATGAGCCGGGTCATCGCCTTTTCCCGCACCAAGCATGGCGCCAACAAGGTCGCGGACCATCTGGCCGCCGCCGGCATCCCCTCCTCGGCGATCCACGGCAACAAGTCGCAGAGCGCGCGACAGGCGGCGCTGGAATCATTCCGCGCCGGCAAGCTCCGCGTGCTGGTGGCGACCGACATCGCCGCGCGGGGCATCGATATCGATGGCGTGACGCATGTGGTCAATGTCGACCTGCCGAATGTGCCTGAGAGCTATGTCCACCGCATCGGCCGCACCGCACGTGCGGGACGCGACGGCATCGCCATTTCGTTCTGCGATGGCGAGGAGCGGGCCTTCCTGCGGGATATCGAGAAGGTGACGGGGCAGCGCATTCCTGTGATGGAGCCGCCGCCCAAAACGGCGCGCATCACCCCACCGCCGCGTGCACCGCAGCCGCAGCGCCGGCCCGAGGCGCGAAAGGATGGGCAGCGCCAGAATGGCCATCGCCCGGAAAGCCACCGCCCGGAAAGCCACCGCCAGGAAGGCCAACGCCAGGAGGGTCGTCGCCAGGATGGGCATCGTCCCGACGGGCAGCGCAAGCCGGCGGATCAGGGTCGCCACCGCGCGACGGGGGGGCAAGCTCAGCCGGCGGGCCACCGTGGTGCGGTTCGTTCCGCCGGCGGCCGCCCGGCTCAGGTGCAAGGATCGCGCCGCTAGAATCGCGACGTCGCGTGGGTCGCGCTGCGACTCACCTAAGCGATCGGATACTAAGCGAACTCGGTCGTCGGTGGGGTGTTGATTGTGGTCGGGTGAGAATTATGATCCCGCCCACCACCCCTATCAGGAGACGTCCATGTCGAAGGCCGTGGTCGGATTGCTGGCGGGTCTTTGCGGCCTGGCGCCCACAATGCTGGCCCCCGCTGCTTCGGGCGACGGCGCAGTCCTGACCGGGGCGGCGGCCTATGGTGATTGGAGCCAGGATGCGCCGGGCATAAGGCGCCAGATCACGCCAGCCGATATGCCTGCGCCTTCTTCTGAGGTTAAGGCGAATTTCTCAACAATCACGGCTCCCCCGGAAGGTGCGACGCCCAAGGTTCCGGCTGGGTTCACGGTTGAACGGTTTGCCGAGCTACAGAAGCCGCGCTTGATTCGCGTGGCGCCCAACGGCGATATTTTTATCGCCGAGACCGCGGCGGGACAGGTGCGGGTATTGCGGGCGGCCGACGGCGCGTCCAAGCCATCCGAGACATCGGTGTTCGCAAAGGACCTGTCCGGGCCGTTCGGTATCGCCTTTTATCCGGTCGGTCCCGACCCGCATTATGTCTATATCGCCAACCAGGGCTCGGTGGTCCGCTTCCCCTATCACAGCGGCGACCTCAAGGCGGCTGGACCGGCCGAGACGATCGTGCCGACGCTGCCGACCGGCGGGCACTCGACCCGGGACATCGTCTTCTCGCCGGACGGAATGAAACTCTACATTTCGGTGGGCTCCCGCGGCAACGATGCCGAGATGATGGAGAAGCCTTCGCCCGAGCTGATTCGCGCCGCCGAGGCAGAGCGCGGACTCGGCGCCTCCTGGGGCGATGAGACTTGGCGAGCGGATGTGCTGGTGACCAGTCCGGACGGCAAGGCCGGGCTCAAGAGTTATGCCAACGGCATCCGCAACTGCGTCGGTCTGGCGATCGAACCCACGACCGGCGACCTCTGGTGCGCGACCAACGAGCGGGACTCGCTGGGGGACAACCTGCCGCCGGATTACGCGACACGAGTCAAGGAGGGCGGGTTTTACGGCTGGCCATGGTTTTATATCGGGAGCCACCAAGATCCAAGGCACCAGGACGAGCGGGCGGACCTGGAGGGCAAGATCACTGTGCCGGACGTGCTGATCCAGCCGCATTCGGCACCGCTCGGGATTGCCTTCTACACCGGCGGCCAATTTCCCGCCGCATACAAGGGCGACGCGTTCGTTGCGCTGCACGGCTCATGGAACCGGGCGGACCGAACGGGCTACAAGGTGGTCCGGCTGATCCTGAAAGACGGCAAGCCAACCGGCGAGTATGAGGATTTCCTGACCGGGCTGGTGATCGGTGATAAGGGGGTGTGGGGCCGCCCGGTCGGCGTCGCCGTCGCGCATGACGGCACGCTGCTGGTCAGCGAGGATGGCAACGGCGCGGTGTGGCGAGTCAGCTACACGGGCAAGGGGCAATAGATTGGTCGCCGTTACCGACAATATCGTCGGCGGCAGGGCGCCGACCGATCCGGTCTCGGCGCCGCCGAATCGCCGGCTTGTCGGCGGGCTGCAGCTGGTCCTGCTGGGGATCGGGTTCGCTGCGCTGATCGGCATGGCGGCGGCTGCGGTCACGCTGGCGCGGCGCAACCAGGAGGCCTTCGACCTCGCCAACAACACCCAGGCGATGCTCGCCAACACCCGCCAGGGGCTCGAATATCTGGAAGACGCGGAAACCGGCCAGCGCGGGTTCCTGCTGACCGAGCGCGAAGCCTATCTCGAGCCCTATAACCGCGCTGTCCAGCTGGCTCCGCGTGAGATGGACACCCTGGTTGCCACGGCAGAAGGATCGCCGGTCGCCGACGTTGCACAAGATTTCCGGAGCACGGGTCAGGCGAAGCTCGCCGAACTGGCCGGAACCCTGCAGCTCTACCGGACCGAAGGGCGAGGCGCGGCGATCGAGCAAGTGATGACCGACCGGGGCCGCACGCTGATGGAGCGGGCGAGCGCCGACGCGGCGAAACTCGTTACGGTGGAAACGGCGCAGCTGTCGGTCCGTCTGCATGAGGCGCAGCGACTGGGGCGCACGCTGATGGCGACGCAGCTGGGTACGGCCGGTCTGGTTCTGGTCATTGCGCTGCTGACCGGCGCGGGAATTTATCGCAATATCCGTGACCTCCGACGCGCCCAGGAAGCGTTGGCGCTGACCAATGCCAACCTGGAGGGCATCGTCGCGACGCGGACCGCCGCGCTGGCCCAGGCCAATGACGAGATCCAGCGCTTCGCCTATATCGTCTCCCATGATCTGCGTGCGCCGCTGGTCAACATTCTCGGTTTCACCACCGAGCTCGAGAATGCGGCGCGGACCGTGGGGCGCTATATCGAGCGGCGGGTCAAGGCCGAGGACAGCGACGTGCCGCAAGAGGTCAAGAACGCCCTCGGGGAAGACGTGCCCGAGGCGTTCGATTTCATTAAATCCTCGACCGCCAAGATGGACCGGCTGATCGGCGCGATCCTGAAGCTGTCACGCGAAGGTCGGAGGGTGCTGACGCCGGAGCCGCTCGCCATGCGGGCGCTCATCGAAGGGGTGGCGGCGACGCTGAAGCATCGCGCCGACGAGAAGGGCGCCGAGATCGTCGTTCAGCCCATGCCGAACCTGGTGGCGGACAGATTGGCGATCGAGCAGGTTTTCGGGAACCTGCTGGACAACGCCGTCAAGTACTCGGCGCCGGAGCGTCCGGGGGTGGTCATCGTCCGCGGGGCCGCCCGGCCGCCGTTCGCGATTTTCGAGATTGAGGATAACGGGCGCGGCATCGCAATCAGTGATCGCGAGCGCGTCTTCGAGCTGTTTCGCCGCTCGGGCGAGCAGAATGTCCCGGGCGAAGGAATCGGTCTTGCCTATGTCCGGCAACTGATCTACCGCCTTGGCGGAACGATTGAGCTGGATTCTATCTTGGGTAAAGGTTCCATCTTCAGGGTGAGTCTTCCGCTCGTCGGAACGCAATCGGCGAAAGAAGCGGAATAATGCACCCAGTCACCATCACCCTGGTCGAGGACGATCCTGGTCATGCGCGGCTGATCGAGAAGAACATCAGGCGCGCCGGCGTCAACAACGCGATCATCCACTTCCAAAACGGCGCGGCCGCCCTGGAGTATCTGGCGGTGAACGGCAACGAGCCGCTGCTCGTGCTGCTCGATCTCAACCTGCCGGACATGAGCGGAATCCAGATTCTGGCGCGGCTGAAATCCGAGCTCGAGACCAAGCATATCCCAGTGATCGTGCTGACCACCACGGACGATAAGCTGGAAATCCAGAAATGCTACGATCTCGGCTGCAATGTCTACATGACCAAGCCGGTGGATTATGATGCTTTCGCCACGGCGATCCGGCAGCTGGGACTGTTCCTCTCGGTCATGAAGGTTCCCGAGCCGACGTGACGAGCGCGCCTCTTCCTCACGATGAGCAGCGGCCGATTTCGGTCCTCTATATCGATGACGATATCGGCCTGGCGCGACTGGTCGAGAAATACCTGTCGCGGCAAGGCTATCGGGTGGCGACCGCCTCCAACGGTGCCGGCGGGCTTGCCAGGCTTGAGTCCGACCGATTCGACGTGGTCGCGGTCGATCATTTCATGCCGGGCGAGGATGGACTCGACCTGCTGAAGAGACTGAAGGAACTACCCGAACCGCCGCCGGCCATCTATGTCACCGCGTCGGACGAGGGCCGCATCGCGGTTTCCGCGCTGAAGCAAGGCGCGGTCGATTATGTCATCAAGGACGTGCAGGGCGCGTTCCTGGACCTGCTTGATCGCGCGATTCAGCAGGCGGTCGAGAACGCGCGCACGCGCCGTGCCAAGGAGGAATCGGACCGTGCCTTGCGCGAATCTCGCGACCGGCTGGAAGTACTGCTTGCGCAGAAAACCGCACTGCTGCAAGAGGTCAACCACCGGGTCAGCAACAGCCTGCAGCTGATCAGCTCGCTGATCAGCATCCAGGCGGCGCGGCTTTCCGAGCCCGGCGCGCGCGACGCGCTGCTTCAGGCGCGCGAGCGGGTGCAGGCGGTGATGCTGGTCCATCGCCGGCTCTACACCTCCGACGAGGTGGGGCTGGTTGACATTGATAAATATCTACGGGCGATGGCGGAGGAGCTGGAGGCGAGCGTGCTGGCGACCGAACAACGCCATCGCATCATTGTCGACGCAGAGCCGCTCAGGGTTTCGCCGGACAAGGCCGTCTCGGTGGGGGTCATCGTCAACGAGCTGATTACCAACGCACTGAAATACGCCTTCCCACCCGGCCGGGGCGGGACTATCCGTGTAAACCTTGCACGCAGATCGGATGCCGAAGCAGTCCTGGCGGTCGAGGATGACGGCGTGGGCTATCCGCTGGAGGCCGGCCACCCCAGGGGCACCGGGCTCGGCACGCTGATCACGGGGGCGATGGCCAAGACGCTCAACGGGACGGTCGAGCGAGAGCCCGCGACGGCCGGTTCGCGAACCGTTCTAACGTTTCCGCCGCGCTGAGGCGGCGGCGGGGCGCGCCGCCGCCCGGAGGGTGCGCGTGTGGATGATGCCGTGGGCCACGATCAAGGCCAGCGTGGCGAGCAAGGCCACGCCCGCGCTGCCGAGGAAACCATAAAACACCAGTTCCTGCCGCTCGGTGACATAGATGCTGTGCCAGGCGCCGCGCGAGCCGTGGATCATCGCTGCGATCTGACCTACAACCGGGTTCGGATGCAAGGACGCGGTTTCCGCGAGCTTCATCCCGTACTGCACGCCCGCGATATCGAGCACGCAGAATAGGAAGAAAAGCAGCAGGACCCATTCACGCAGGTTCTTCAGTCGAGAATCCATTGGCGCTCCTCCCCACGAGAGCTAGGCGTGAAATAGACCCAGTCAAGGCGGTGAGGCGGCGATTTCCCGCCCATTGAAGCAGTAGCCTGTTCGGTTGCGGATCAGGTCGCGACGGGGGCCAGCCATGTGGCCATGGCGTCGGCGGGCAGCGGATGGGCAATCAGATAGCCCTGCGCCTGATCGCACCCCCAACTGGCCAGCATGTCATAAGCCTCCCGGTCCTCAATCCCCTCTGCGACGACCTGGTAGCCGAGATCGTGCGCCATGTAGATCACCGCGCGGACCAGCTTCTGGTCGTACTCGCTGGTCGCGAGCGTGCGGATGAAGGATTGGTCGATCTTGAGAACGCTAGCCGGCAACTGCTGCAGGTACGACAGGCTGGAATAGCCGATGCCGAAATCGTCGATCGCGATCGAGATGCCCATCTCCTTGAGCGCACACAACTGATCGAGCGAGCGGCTGCTGTAGCTGACCAGGGCCGTCTCGGTGAACTCCAGCTGAATCAATTGCGGAGTGACGCCATGCGCGACGAGCGTGCGGCTGACGCGGTCGGCAAGGTCGTTCTGTTCAAGGTTGCGGGCCGAGGCATTGATAGACAGCTTGGGGATCGCGATCCGTCCGCGCCAGCGCGCCGCCTGTCCGATGGCCTCGTTCAGCACCCAATCGGTCAGAGGGCGCGTCAGCGCGGTTTCCTCGACCAGGGGGATGAACTCCGCGGGCACGATCGGGCCCAGGTGCGGATGGCGCCAACGTATCAGCGCCTCAGCGCCAGCCAGCGCGCCCGAGGCGAAATCGAGCACCGGCTGGTAGTGCAGATTGAACTCGCCGGGTCTTTCCAGGGCTTGCGTCAGGTCGCTGAGCAGCATGAAGCTGCGGGCATATGCCTGGTCGCGCAGTTCGCTGTAAGAGGCAACGATGCGGCCGCCCTTGCGGGCGTCGTCGGCGGCGCTGAACAGCCGTCGCAGCACGTCGCGCGGCGAGGCGGCGTCGGTCTGGAATTCGTATACGCCGATCACCGGGTCGGGCATCACCGGGATGTTGGCGCTGAAGATCGGCTCGCGCAGCCTCATCTGCAGGTCGGCGGTCAAATCTTGCCAGCTTTCGCCCTCATCCAGCAGCATGACGCTGCGCGTCGGCCCGACATGGTAGAAGCGCGGATTACCCCGTGCGGCGAGCCGCAAGGCGTCCGTCGAGTTGCGGATAAATTCCTCGGCATAAGCCGAGCCCAGCACCCGGAGTCCGTGGCCGATCTGCTCAGCCGGCACCAGCTCGACAAGAAGTGCCGTCCGCCGCTGGTCGGGGCTGCGCTTCGACAGGTCCTCCAGGTCCTCGAACAGCTGGTGCTCGTTGGGGTAGCCGCTGGTCGGGTCGATGCGGCCGATCGTATTCTGCAGCTCGATCTGGGTCATCACCATCGCGGCGAGGTCGACCAGCACGCGTTGTTCATCCTCCGGCATATCGCGCGGCTTGTTATCGATCACGCAGAGAGTGCCGAGGCCATAGCCCGACCTGGTGACCAGCGGTGCACCTGCATAGAACCGCACGCCCGCTTGGGCCAGAAGGCTGGCATTGAACCGCTCATCCTGCAGCAGGTCGGGAACGAGGAACACTTCGTCCGAGTGGATGGCGTAATTGCAGGGCGCCTCATGGCGCGGGATCTCAGCCAGTTCGACGCCGAAGCGCGACTTGAACCATTGTCGGTCATGGTCGGTGAGCGAGATGGTCGAAACCGGTGCCCCAAGCAGCCGGCTGGCAAGCCGCGTAATCCGGTCAAAAGCTTCACTAGGCTCGGTATCCAGGAGCCTGAGGTTGCGCAGGGCGTTCAGCCGAGCTTCTTCGTTCTCGATAATCTCGCGCTTCATGAATGTTGAGTTCCCACCAAAAAGCAACGACAGAGAGGCAAAATCCTTCCTGATATGAAATAAAAAACTTTTAGCGTCATGTTAGCACGTGCGCCGCATTATTCAGCAATGTCTGATTTCATACTTGGGTGCTAGCCCGCTTTTTCGGCCGGCACAACGAAGCTGTCCATCACCTTCTTGAGGCCGGCCTGATCGAATTCGATCTCGAGTTTGTCGTTGTCGACCGCGATGACCGTGCCGTAGCCGAATTTCTGATGAAAAACCCGCGCATTACGGGCAAACGGCGCGTTTGGCCGCGCACGCGGCTTCACTTCGAACGCGCGGCCCTCGATCACAGAAAGGTTACGCGCCGGCGGCTGGACCCCGGCGCGGGGCAGGCGATAACCGGCGTCGCGCGCCCAGTTCTCAAAGCCGTCGCCGAAGCCGGTCCCGAACCCGCGCTGGTCAAAGGACGGGTCGCGTGCCACCTCGATATGCTCGGGCGGCAGTTCGTCGAGGAAGCGGGACGGGACGGTGGTGGCCCAGGTGCCGTAAACCCGACGGCTGTGGGCGTGGCTGATCACTGCCTGCCGGCGCGCCCGGGTGATGCCGACATAGGCGAGTCGCCGCTCCTCCTCC
Source organism: uncultured Rhodospirillales bacterium (assembly GCA_964631425.1). GTDB lineage: Bacteria > Pseudomonadota > Alphaproteobacteria > BOG-932 > Roseiterribacteraceae > BOG-932. The sequence goes on along the minus strand of CAZVYC010000150.1, from coordinate 102 downwards.
AGCCCGGCGATGCCGCTTTCGTCCATCGCGCGCTGGTTGGGGAACAGACCTTCTTCCCAGCCGGGCAGGAAGACGACATCGAACTCCAGCCCCTTGGCGCTG
>CAZVYC010000149.1:11366-12831 GCA_964631425.1 uncultured Rhodospirillales bacterium | reverse complement strand
CTATCGTGTGGTCGTTGGGGGCGGCAAGGCCGGCCTCCGCCCTGGCGGCGCGGCCCTTCGCGGTCCTTTCGGAAGTGACGTCGCAGCAGTTGTGTTTGCCGTGGGGCGGCAGCGCTGCCGCGACTGTGAGGGCACTGTAGCCGGTGAAGGTGCCGATCTCCAGCGCGCGCCTGGCGCCGATCAGCTTGACCAGGAACGCCATGAACGAGCCCTGGTTGGCGCCGATCTGCATGCCGGCGTTGGGCATTTTGCCGGTCTCGTCCCTCAGCCTCTGCTGGACCGGGGTTTCCGGGCGGTTGACCCTATCGAGATACGGGGCCAGTCGGTCATCGACAACGATGGTCGAGCGGGACATGCGTGCTCCTCGGTGATGCGGGCGAAAGCATCAGACAGTGGAGCCTTGGTCGTGCGCAGGGCAACAAAAAAGCGGCGCCCGCGGGTGCCGCTTTGTAAGAGGATGGAAGGCTCTGCTTACCCGCGCTGACGACGGCGGCGGATGAAGCCCAGCGCGGCGAGACCGCTACCCAGCACCAGCATGCTGGCCGGCTCCGGCACCGGCAGGCCCGGCGGCGGGTTGGAGAGCGTGCCCGAGAGGGACCAGTTGGACCCACCGGTCGTGGTGAGCGAGAGCGTGATCGCGGTCGGGGTATCGGTCGAATAATTCGTCGTGCCGGTAGCCGTCAGATCGCCCAGCAGGTAGAGGCTGACCGATGTCCCGGTACCCGTGGTGCTGTCGTTCAGCGTCGTGATCGACTGGTCGAGGTCGAAGTCATACGTCTCGCCTGTCGTAGTGTCCGTGAACGAAAATAGGTTGTTAAGTGGGTTGACAGAATATTGGACTACGTTTCCGACGGTGGGGTTAAACGATATGAGCGCGCCCGACGTGATGCCGGGCAAGTCATTTCCATAGATCGTAGAGTCAGAGGTCAGGAACAGACCGGTGCCGCTCCCAAAGGTAAATTTGCTACGGAAATTTGGCGTGCCGCTGGATAGCAGGATCGAGTATGGCGAGATCGTCGCGCTACCGTTCGTGGTCGCGACGGCGGTATTATTGACGATCGGCGCGAACCCGCCATACAAGGCAAGCGTGCCGACGGGTACATAATCCGCATGCGCGAAGCCGCTGCCCAACATGAGGGCGGACCCGGCGATGACCGCAAGTTTCAATGCCCTGAACATTCCGCCAATCTCCTCGCTGAGGCTTTTCGCCGACGCGTCGTGACTTCCCGAAGGTCGATGCAAACCTTGTGCCACCAGTAGAAGGCTCATCCCGATCAGGAGGTTAGCGGTCTTAGGATTTTCCACTGCCGATGAGGTGTAAACTAATCCGACAGGTTCTCGCGAGTCGCTGGCCAGCGCAGCGATCAGGCTTGGCGGCGTTTCCCGACCAAGCCCGGACGTTTGCCGATGACGCGGCCAGCTCTCGGTGCCATGGGCCAGCGCGCCAAGCACGTTGAGCTCTTTG
>CAZVYC010000149.1:0-11356 GCA_964631425.1 uncultured Rhodospirillales bacterium | reverse complement strand
CCATTTTACCAGCATGGCACACGAAACGGCATCTTTCTCGTCCACGCACGAGGTCTTCAACCAGCCGCCGCCGCTGGTCGATTATAACCTGTTCCTGACCGACCCGGCACTTCGGGGAGCTGTCGGGCGCGGCGGCGCGGAATGGGCGGAGGCGGGGCTGGCCGCTTTCGGCGCCGAGCTCGGCCGCGCCGACACGCTGGCCCTAGGCGAGCTTGCCAACCGCAATCCGCCGGACCTCCATGCCTTCGATCGCTATGGCAACCGCATCGACCGGGTGGACTTCCATCCCGCCTGGCACCGGCTGATGGCGCTCGCAGTCGGGCAGGGGCTGCACAGCGCGCCCTGGGCCGAACCCCGGCCGGGCGCGCATGTCGCCAGGGCGGCCGGCGTCTACCTGATGTGCCAGGTTGAGGCCGGGGTGCAATGCCCGGTGACCATGACCTATGGCGCGGTACCGGCGCTCAGGAACCAGCCCGAGCTCGCCGCGGAGTGGCTGCCGCGCATCTTCTCCCGCGAGTATGACGGGCGATTCCTGCCTGCCGATCGCAAGACCGGGGCGCTGATCGGCATGGGCATGACCGAGAAGCAAGGCGGCAGCGATCTCAGGACCAATACCACGCGCGCCGCACCTCTGGAGCAGCCGGGTCCTGGACAGCCTTACCGGCTGGTCGGCCATAAATGGTTCTTCTCGGCGCCGATGTGCGACGCTTTCCTGGTCCTGGCGCAGACCGCGGCCGGGCCGTCCTGCTTTTTCCTGCCGCGCTGGACGCCGGACGGGCAGCTGAACGCCATCCGGATCCAGCGCCTGAAGGACAAGCTCGGCAACCGCTCCAACGCCTCGAGCGAGGTCGAGTTCACCGATGCCATCGCCTGGCTGATCGGTGAGGAGGGGCGTGGCATCCCGATCATCATCGAGATGGCCAACTATACACGCCTCGATTGTGCGCTGGGCTCGGCCGGACTGATGCGGCAGGCGGTGGCCCAGGCGGCGAACCATGCCAGCTATCGCACAACCTTCCAGCGCAAGCTGATCGATCAGCCGCTGATGGCCAATGTCATCGCCGACATGGCGGTCGAGGCCGAGGCGGCCATGCGGCTCGCGCTCCGGCTGGCGCGGGCCTATGACCGGCCGGACGACCCGGCCGAGGCGGCTTTCCGGCGGCTTCTGACACCCGCGGCCAAATACTGGATCTGCAAGCGCGGGCCGGTGCTGGCGGCCGAGGCGATGGAGGTGCTGGGCGGCAACGGCTATGTCGAGGAGAGCATGATGCCGCGGCTCTACCGCGAAATGCCGGTCAACTCGATCTGGGAGGGATCGGGCAATATCATGTGCCTGGATGTGCTGCGCGCCGCTGCCCGGTCGCCCGACAGCCTTGAGGCGGCGCGGGCGGAAATCCGACCGGCGCGGGGCGCGGATCGCCGCTTCGACCGGTTCTGCCAGGCTCTGGACGACACGCTTGCCGCCGGGCCGCCGAGCGAGGGAGATGCAAGGCGGCTGGTCGAGCGGCTGGCGCTCGCGGTGCAGGGTGCGCTGCTGCTGACCGAGGCCGCTCCTGAGGTCGCGGATGCCTTCTGCGCCTCGCGACTCGACGGCGATTGGGGCGCTGCCTTTGGCACGCTGCCGGCCAGCGTCGATGCGGGCGCCATTGCGCGCGCCGCTGTGCCGCTCCCGGTCGCCGAATGAGAGGCCGTTTTGCCTGGCTCGCGCTCATCCTGCTGACCATCGCCCAGCTCGGCCACGCCCAGCTGGGCTACGCCCAGCCCGGGCACGCTGAGCCCGCCATCGGCGCCTGCGCATACCTGGCGAGCCTGATTCCGCGCGGCGACGGTCCGCTCTTCCTGCCCAGCTATCCGACCGCCGACCCCGGACCCCTGCGGGGCGTCGCTTTCCTCTATGACAATGCGGTAGCGGCAGTCGCTCTCACGGGCTGCGGCGAAGCAGCCAGGGCGCGGCGGATCGGCGACGCGATCGTCTTCGCGCTCGATCATGACCGCGCCTGGCATGACGGGCGGTTGCGCAATGCCTATGCCGCCGGTCCGGTGCAAACAGCTCCGATCAAGCTTGCGGGATGGTGGGATACGAAACAAAGCCGGTGGCTGGAGGACGCCTATCAGGTCAGTTCCGATACCGGGAACATGGCGTGGGCCATCCTGGCCCTGCTCGCGCTGGACAAGGCGGTCGGCGACCACCGCTACCGCGACGCAGCGCTTCGGGTCTCGGTCTGGACGGCGGCGCGGGCGGACGATCGCGGGCTCGGAGGCTATGGCGGCGGATACTCGGGCTGGGAGCCAAACCCGGTGCCGACCCTCTGGAAATCGACCGAGCACAACACCGACGTGGCGGCCGCCTTTGCCCTGCTGGCGCAGGCGACCGGCGACGGAGCCTGGATGGACCGCGCGGCGCGCGCCCGACAGTTCGTTCGCCCGATGTGGGACGAAAAGCGCGGCTGTTACATGGTCGGCGTGACGGAGGATGGCGTGACACCGAACCGCGTCATCGCGATCGACGCCGAGATCTGGCCGCTTCTGGCCGTTCCGGGAGAAGCGGCCGCTCATGGCGATACGATCCTGGCGACGATCGGCCGGACGCTCAAGGCTGGCGACGGTTACAGCTATAGCGATAGTGGCCATGAACTATGGACCGAAGGAACCGCGCAGGCCGCGCTGGCCTTCGGCCTCATGGGTCGAAACGACACCGCAGCTTCCCTCGGCGCCGCGATCGCCGGGCAAAAGGCGCCGGTGGGTGGTTTTTACGCCACGCCGGCGTCGGCGCTTGGGACGGGCTTTGCCGACCCGACGAATCCGGCGACCGAGCGTTTCTATTATCACTTGCCGCATCTCGCCGCGGCCGGCTGGGCCGCGTTGGCGGAGACGCGGTTCAATCCGTTTACACTGGGCGCCACGCTGCCGTGATGCTGAGTGGGTGGACGGTCGAAACTATGGCGAAGGTGTTGGAGTGCCGTTCAAGCAATTTCATAGCCGGCGTACCGAAGCGATCCGCGCCCTCGCGCTTGCGCCAGTCATAGCCGGAACGCTCGGGGGCGCCGTGGCCGGAGCGCCCGCAGCCGTCGCACAGACGGCGACGTCATCCGATGCCCCTGAAGATATCGCCGTCATCGCCAAGCGGTTCGACGACGCGCGCGACGCGATTTCGCCCACGCTCGGCGCCAGCGATTATTTCATCGACAAAAAGTCGATCGCCAACCAGCCGCAGGGGGTCGATACGCCGTTCGATCAAGTCCTGCTGCAAGCCCCCGGGATCTCGCAGGATGGCTTCGGGCAGATTCATATCCGCAACGAGCAGGCCGGCCTGCAATATCGTATCGACGGTGTAACGCTGCCTGCGGGCGTTCCTGGCCTGGGGCAGCCGTTCGATCCGCGCGTGGTCGACTCGATCGATCTCGTTACTGGGACCCTGCCGGCGCAATACGGATACCGGACCGCGGGTGTCGTCGCTATCACCACGAAAAGCGGCGTGTTCGACCACGGCGCGACGGTCGATCTTTATGGCGGCAGCCGCGGCACGTTCCAACCCTCGGTGACGGCGAGCGGTTCGTCGGGGCGTTTCAGCTATTATGTTGCCGCAAGCTATCGTGAAGACGATCTCGGCGTCGACAGCCCGACCGGCTCGGCCGATCCGATCCATGATCATACCGACCAGGTGCGCGGCTTTGCCCATCTGTCGGACATTCTGTCGGATGACGCCCGGATTTCGGCGATCCTGGGCAGCAGCATCGAATTGTTCGAGATTCCGGACAGCCCCGGCCGGCCCTCCCGCTATGTCGACCAGGGGCAGTCCGCCTTCGCTTCGGCCAATCTCGACCAGGGCCAGCGCGAGATCACGCATTATGCCATCGTCGCCTTGCAGGTTTCCGGCGATCGCCTGGAGTATCAGATCGCGCCTTTCACCCGCTATTCCGAAGCCAAGTTCACGCCCGATCCGGTGGGCGACCTCATCCTGGACGGCGTCTCCGACCGGACGCTGCTGTCCAGCTGGTCGTCGGGCGTGCAGGCGGATGCCCGGTACGCGCTGAGCGACAGCCACACGCTGCGCGCCGGCCTTACCTTTTCCGGTGAGCGGACGATTTCGCAGGTCACATCCGACCTGTTTCCGGTCGGGCCGGGAGGTCTTCAGCTCAGCGACGTGCCGGCGCGGGTCTACGACCAGAGCGGAAGGACGAGATACGAATACGGCCTCTATCTGCAGGATGAATGGGCGATCTCGTCCACCGCCACGCTGAATTTCGGTGGACGGTTCGACGTCGAAGACGGGTACACCCACCAGAATCAGCTTAGCCCCAGGGTCAGCCTCGTCTGGAAGCCTGATGCCGATACAACCCTCCATGTCGGGTATGCGCGCAACTTCATGCCGCCGCAGGCATTTGTCATGCCACAATCGATCGACAAATATCTGGGAACATCGAAGCAGCCAGCTATTCTAGAAAGCGGCCCGGTACGCCCGGAGCGGGAGCATTATTTCGATGCCGGGTTACTCTATACGGTTATTCCCGGACTCGATGCTGGCCTCGATACATATTATGCCCTAAAAGATAACTTAATTGACGCAGGCGAATTCGGCCAGGCGCTGCTGGAATCGCCCTTCAATTATCGGTTCGGGCGAGCTTACGGGATTGAATTGACTGGCTCCTATCACAACGGTCCGTTGGGCGTTTACGCCAATGTCGCCTATGGCGAGGAGAAGGCGAAGGACATCGTCTCGAGCCAGTTCCTGTTCAACGCCGCAGAGCTGGCCTATGCCCGGTCGCACACCATCTATACCGGCCACGATCAACCCTGGACGATCTCCGGCGGCGCTTCCTATGCGTTCGCCAACGCCTACGGACAGCTTCGCGCGAGCGTCGATCTGATCTTCGGCAGCGGCCTGCGCCGCAGCCCAGTGGACGCGGTGGAGCCGAACGGCGAAAAATTGCCGAGCTATGCCCAGGTCAACCTTGGGCTGGCGCAGGACATCGAGGATGATGGTCCGTTATCCAAGACAACTGTCCGCTTTGATGTCATGAACCTGTTTGACCAGAGCTATGAACTTCGCGGCGTTGGCGGCGGCATGCCGCAGTTCGGGCCCCGACGGGCCCTTTACGGTGGCATCAGCAAGAGTTTTTGAGCGTGACTCTGACGACGAACGACTAAGAACGAGAAAGAGGGTGTAATCGATGGACAACGCAATCGAGTTCGACGACGATCGGATCATGAGCGCCGCGGCGGAGCACGGCGTCAATCTGACAGAGACGCGGCGCCGGGTCTTCGAGCTTGTGGTCAAGGCCGGGCGGCCGGTCGGTGCCTATCGGCTGCTCGAGGCGATGCAGAGCAAAGGCACCCGCGTGATGCCGCCCACGGTCTACCGGGCGCTCAATTTCCTGCAAGGCAAGGGGCTCGTCCATCGGATCGAGTCGCTTAATGCCTTTGTTGCCTGCAAGCATGTCGACGGCAACCATGAGAAGCAGTTCCTGATCTGCAACAAATGCGGCCGCACCGAAGAGCTGGTGGACCAGGAGGTCGCAAACCTGCTCAAGGAACGCGCCAAGGCGCTTGGTTTCACAATCACACAGCAGACAATCGAGCTGCGCGGCCAGTGCGGCAACTGCACGGCGCGGTAGAGGGCGATTCGAGCTGAAAACACTTCCCCCGTTGAGGGGCCCTTGAGGGGCAGGGCCATCGCATATGGGCGAAATGGCGGCCTGAAAGAGTTGAAACGCAAAGGCGCCAAGTAAGAAATCTATTGCTTTCCTTGGCGCCTTTGCGTCTTTGCGGTTCACTTTCTTTCGTCGTGCAAACCCTGCGATTTGCCCTAACCTCTCGAGGGGGAGGCGTCCGACGGAGCCCTCGCGCTAATTCAAGTTTTTCTTGCCTTGCCCGTCCAGCGCGGCGCCCTTCGTTGCGCCGCCGAGCTCGCCGACCAGCCGGTCGGCATGGTAGACGGTTTTCAGCGCCTCCCGGATTGCGCCGGTGTCGACCGCGACGGCGCGATTGACGGCGGCGTCGTAGCCGAAATCCCCGCCCAGCGACTGGATGTTGCCGTCGAAGATCAGTCCGACGACCTCGCCATCCTTGTCGATCACGGGCGAACCGGAATTGCCGCCGATGATGTCGTTGGTGGTGCAGAAATTGAACTTCTGCTGCAGGTTGAGCTTCGATTTCGCGGCGATCCAGCTGTCCGGCAGCTTGAACGGCGGCGCGCCGGTCGCGCGCTCGAACGCGCCCCCCATCACGGTGAACGGCGCCACGTGCCCGCTCGCCTGGTCATAGCCTTTGATGGCGCCGTATGACAGGCGCAGCGTGAAGGTGGCATCAGGATAGACCGAGGTGCCGTACAGCTTGAACCGCGCCTGGGCGAGCAGGCCCGAATTCTTGGTCAGCGGTCCGTCGACATTGTCCTCGAAATCCTTGCGCACGGCCCTGGCGTCGGGATCGACCAGCTTTGCGAACAGGATCATCGGATCTTTCGAGGCGTCGATCGCCGCCTGTCCGCCCTCCAGCAGCTTCTTGCGGACGGTCGGGTCCTTCAGCGTCGTCTTGTCCACCAGCTCGGCGGCAAGCGCGTCCGGTGACTTGTCACCGAAAATCTTCTTGACGGCGGCATCATCCGGCCCGAGGAGCCGCTGCACCAGGGTCAGGGAAAAGCGCAGCGTCGTCTTCTCGAACTCGGGATAGATCGGCGCGGTTGACAGCAGAGACTGACGCACGCTCGGGAAATTGGCGTCGGTGTATTCCCTGAGCCGCTGGCCATCCGGCTTTTGGTCCTCCTCGGCATGACGGACCAGGACGCGCGCGAACTGGAAGAGCTGCGAATCGAAGCCCTGCCGGCCCTCCAGCGTGTTATAGCGGTCGCGGATCAGCTTCAGGTGGTCGATGGCCGCCTTGATATTGTCCCAGGCTGGGCTGTACTCGGCCTTCATCTGCGGATCGGCCTCGACCTTGGCCTTCAGCACGGCCTCCTCGTCATGCCGCGCCTTGATCAGGGCCGGACCCACCAGTGCCTCGAACTGGCCTTTCAGAGCCTTATAGGAATTCTCGGTGCCAAACAGCCTCGTATCGGCGATGCGGTGCTGTTCGGCGCCCTGTTCGCTGAACTCCTCCAGCACCCCGCGCAGTTCGGCCAGGTACATGAGGGTGTTCGGCAGGCGCACGTCCCGCGCGAACTCCAGCTCGGCCACGGTGTCCTGGCGAGCGGTTGACCCGGGATTGCCCGAGACGAAGGTGAGTTCGCCCTCCTTGGCATCGTCCTTGGCGAACGGCAGGTAGTTGGCGCTGGAATCGAGCGGCTTGCCGTTGTCGTAGATGCGAACGAAGCTCACATCCAGGTCATAGCGCGGGAACTCGAAATTATCGGGATCGCCGCCGAAGAAGGCGATGGCGAATTCCGGCGCGAAGACCAGCCGCAAATCCTGGTAGCGGCGGTATTTGTACAGGTTGTAGATGCCGCCGTGATAGAGCTCGACCACGTCGCAGCGCAGGTTGTTCTTGTCTCCGCCGGTGCATTCGTTGGCGATATCGGCTTCGACCGCCTTCAGAGCGTCGGAAAAGTCCTTTCCGTCCTTCCCCGCCACGGCGGCCTTGACCCGGGCAGTCACGTCGGAAATCTGGATCAGCTGGTTCGCCTCCATGTCGGGGCACTTGACCTCGTCCTTCAGCTCCTTGGCGGTGAAGCCGGTGGCGACGAAGTCGCGCTCATGAGTCGACAGCTGCTCGATGCAGGAATGGGCGCAGTGATGATTGGTCATCACCAGCCCGTCCTTGGACACCAGACTGGCCGAGCACCCGCGCGCCAGCCGGATCGAGGAGAGGCGGACATGGTCGAGCCATTTCTGGTCGGGCGCGAAGCCATAGGCTTGTTGCACCTTGGCCGAGGGGAAGTCGTTGAAGGTCCACATGCCTTCGTCGGCGTGCGCGAATGAGGGGAGAAGCAGCAGCGCCGCGGCGAAGGCCGCGGGCGAGAGGCGTAGCAGCTGCATCCACATGAGAAGTTCCTCCAAGCCATTCGCCGTCGCTCGGGGCCGTCGTCCCGACGAAAGTCGGGATCCATCTTTCGGCGGCGGCGATGGCTGAAAAATGGATCCCGACTTTCGTCGGGACGACGTAGCGGTTAAATCAGTCCTCTAACAAATCCTCAATACCGATCGGCGGCCGAGCCCTCAAGAATGGGTTTCAGGCGTTTGCTGACGGCGAGCACGACGATGCCGGCCACGATGGGAATGGCGGCGGCAGCCAGGAAGAAGCTCGACATCGACATCTTCTCCCAATAGCTGCCGAGCCAGCCTGCCTCGAAATTGCCGACCGCATAGGACAAGAGCCAGAAGCCCATCATCATCGATACGATACGCCTGGGCGCGACCTTGGTGACGAGCGCCAGCCCGATCGGCGAGAAGTAAAGCTCCCCCGCGGTGTAGATGCCGTAGAAGGCGATGAGCCACAGCATGCTGGTCTTGCCGTCGGCACCAAGCGTCGCGACCGGCAGCAGCATGAAAATAAAGGACAGGCCGAGCAGGATGCCGCCAATCCCCATTTTCGCGGCGGAATTCGGCTCGCGCCCGCGCGCCGCCTGGCGCGCCCACAAAGTGGTCACGATCGGGGTCAGCGCGAAAATGAAGATGCCGTTTACCATCTGGAACCAAGTGGTCGGCACCGTCCAGCCGATCAGGTCGAGATGCCGTTCGGTGTTCTTGTCCGCCCAGGTATTCATGATGTTGAATTGCAGGTACCACGGCCCCCAGAAGAAGGTGTTGAGCACCGCGAGAAAGAGCAGCGCCCAGACTGCGTTCCACTCCTTTCTGGTGAACGGCGCGTGCACCGTGCTGGCTGCCTTCGCACGGGTCAGCGCGTCATGCGGCAGGTAGCGCAGCCCGTACAGATAGATCATGAGGCCACCGGCCAATCCGACCCCGGCGGCGATGAAGCCGTAGGCCCAGCCGACATCCTCGCCCAGATAGCCGCAAATGAATGGCCCCAGCACCCCCCCGATGTTGATCCCGACATAGAAGACCGAGAAGGCACGATCATGGCGGGGATCGCCATGAGTATAGAGATTGCCGACCTGGGTTGAGATATTGGGCTTGAACAACCCGTTACCCATGAAGACGAGCGGGATCGACAGGAAGAAAAGCGACTCGATGCTCATCATGAAATAGCCGGCAGACAGCAGAAGGGCCCCAAATAGCACCGCCTTGCGCTGGCCTAACACCTGATCGGCGATGACCCCGCCCAACAAGGGCGCGAAATAGACCAGGAAGCCATAGATGCCGTAGACTTGCGAGGCCAGCCCCTGCGTCGTCTGCGGCCCGAAGACCGATTCGATCCCGCTCTTGATAGTGTTGAAACCCAGCACATGCTCAACGTGTCCGGGCAGGAACAGATAGTTCTCCATGTAGAGCACGAGCAGCGCCACCATGCCGTAATAGGCGTAGCGCTCCCAAAGCTCGGTCGAGAACAGGAAGAAAAGCCCGCGCGGGTGGCCGAAGAAGGTCGCGGGCTTGGCGGAGGGGACGGCCGTGGCCGCGGAGTCAATCGTCAATTGGTCGTGCCTTCCGTAAGCCGATTGATCTTCAGCCATTTGGCGACCGATGGCAGCAGGTGCGCGCGGAAGTCGGCCTTGAAGCTGATCGCCTCGACGGCGCGGTCGACCTCATGCCGCGCGCCGGCGGAATCATTGGCATCGGGCAGCGCCTTGAGCTCGGTCGCAACCGCCGGGTCGGACGAGGCGCTGGCCACCATCGGCAGGAACTCTTCCGCTTGCTGGTGAGTCAGCTTGTCCAGCACTGGCTTGCGCTTGGGCAGGAACAGTTTCCAGACCAGCTCGGGGTTGTCGCTGGCCTCGGCGGCGCCGGCGATATAGCGGTTGACGCGCCCGGGCAGAATCTCGTCGGTCTGCGTCACAGCCACGGTATCGGCGATCAGCGCCGGGTCATGTGCGCCGGCCATCGCCCCGTAGTACCGCAGGCGGGTCTCGGTGCTGGTCGCCTCACGGCCGAGCTTGTGGAGCTGGTCATACGTCGCGCGGTCGGCGCTGTACCCGACCACGGTCGCCACCGGGTCCTGGAGTGCCGGCGGCAGCGACGCGGGCTCGGCCAGGAACCGGGCGAACCGTTTCTTCGCCTCGGCGATAACCGATGGATCGTCGAACCGGCCAAGCGCGCGGATCAGCGCGGCGCGCAGGATCGGCTGGTCAGGTGGCTCGCCGGGCTTCGCGTCCCAGCCGACCCGTGCCAGCACCGGACCCAGCAGACTGCGCGCATAGGCGCGGAAGCCATCGCGATCGGGCGAGCCACGCTCCAGGTCGTCGACCTGCCTGAAATCGGTAATGATTTGGGTCCACACGACGAGCTCGTTCTCGTCGCCAAGCCGCCGGGTGAGGTCGAGGAAGCTGTCGGCGTTCTCACGCCCGGCTTCGACCATCGCCCAGAGGTCGCCGATCAGGTTGACGCGGTCGGCCGCGTCCATCTGCTTGTAGGCGGCGGTCAGCGCTTTCAGGTCCGCGTCGTCATACTGGACGCGGTAATAGCCGACATCGCCGATGTTCGCTTTCACCGGCTTGCCGCAGCCCGACATCTTCATCGTGTCGCCTTGAGGTCCGAGCAGCAGCGACGACGGCGCCGCGCCGCCGACCTCGGCGATCGTGACCGGAATCTCCCAGGTCAGCTGTTTCGCCCGGGGGTCGTGGATGGTGAAGCGATCCTGGGCAAGCGACACCTCGGTCTCGCCGCCGACGCATTTCGCCGTCACCTCGACCAGCGGCACGCCCGGCTGCTCGGTGAATCCGGCAGCGATCTTGGCAACCGGCTTGCCCGAGGCCTGCTCCAGCGCTGCCCACAGATCCGCGGTCGTGGAATTCGAATAGGCGTGCGCGGCCATGTAGCGGCGCATGCCGTCGCGGAACACGTCCGGGCCGAGATAGGTCTCGATCATCCGGATGAAGGCCTGACCCTTCAGGTAGGTGATGTCGTCGAAAGCCGATTCAGCCTCGCTCTCATCCTTGATCACTTGCTGGATCGGGTGGGTGGTGCGGCGTGCATCCTCGTCCATTGCCACGTTGGTCTCGGCGTGGGCGCGGAGCCAGACATGCCAGTCCGGGTTGAAATGGTCGGCCGCCTTCGAATCCATCCACGAGGCAAAGCCCTCGTTCAGCCAAATGTCGTTCCACCAGGCCATGGTGACGAGATCACCCGACCATTGATGCGCCATCTCATGCGCGATGACGTTGTAGACGCGTTCCTTGGTCGCCTCGGTCGAGGTCGCCGGGTCGTAGAGCAGGTCGTTGTCGATGAAAGTGATGCCGCCCCAGTTCTCCATCGCACCGGCTGCGAAGTTGCCCGGGATGGCGATGAGGTCGAGCTTGGGCAGGGGG
>CAZVYC010000148.1:0-12951 GCA_964631425.1 uncultured Rhodospirillales bacterium | reverse complement strand
TGGCGGCGGTGGCGGCGGCCGTGGCGGCGGCGGCGGTGGCTTCGGCGGTGGCGGCGGTGGCGATTTCGGCGGCGGCGGCGGTCGCTGGTAATCCCCCGATCCCGGCAAGCGTGATGGACCGGCGGCTCCCAGGGCCGCCGGTCGCATTGTTTTGAGACCCTCTGTGAAAGCCGGCGATCTCGATACCCTGGCGGCCGAGGCCCAGCGTGTCGCCCGCAACGCGTATGCGCCCTATTCGGCGTTTCGCGTCGGCGCGGCGGTCAGAACCGTCGCCGGCGGCACCTATGCCGGCTGCAATGTGGAGAATTCCGCCTTTCCGGTCGGCAACTGCGCCGAGCGGCACGCCATAGCCGCCGCCGTTGCCGCCGAGGGGCCCGAGATGCGGCTGGCGGCTTTGGCGGTAACAGCGCTCGATCCGCTAGGCGTTGCCGTGCCGTGCGCTCCTTGCGGCGCCTGCCGGCAGGCGATCGTCGAATTCGGCGCCGACGCAAAGGTGATGTTCCGCGCCGGTGAGGATGATGCGTCGATCATTGTTGTTGATGCCGACTCGCTGCTGCCGGGGGCATTCAGCTTCGCTCCAACGGTTGGCTAGCGGCACATAACCTACGAATTGAACACCAAGGCGCCAAGACGCCAAGGAACAGCCATAAAGCCAGTCCGAAGATTACGCAGATTAGTACAGATTAAGACATGTCGATATCGCCTGCGGCGCTAGGCACGGAAGCAAGCCGCGCAGCGGAAAATCATATATCTGCGTTAATCTGTAGATAAATAGTCCTTCCTTGGCGCCTTGGCGCCTTGGTGTTTCACTCTTTTTTCATGTGGCGCCGCGGAATCCCTGGGCCACCACATAGACCTCTGCGGAATCGGGTCGGCTCGCCGGAGGCTTGGCGTGGCGCACGGTCGTGAAGTCCTGCTTCAGCCGGGTGAGCAGGTCTCGCTCCGACCCGCCCTGGAAGACTTTGGCGACGAAGGCGCCGCCTGGCGCCAGCACTTCGGCCGCGAATTCATAGGCGGTCTCGGCCAGCGCGATGATGCGGATGTGATCGGTCTCGCGGTGGCCGGTGGTGGGCGCTGCCATGTCGCTCATCACCAGGTCCGCGGGGCCGCCCAGCGCCTCCTTCAGGACCGCGGGCGCGCCCTCATCCAGGAAGTCGAGATGCAGGACCATGGCCGGCGGAATCGCGTCAAGTGCAAGGATGTCGAGCGCCACGATCCGGGCACCCGACGACAGCGCGCGGGTGCGTTCGACCGCGACCTGGGTCCAGCCGCCCGGGGCGGCGCCCAGGTCGACGACGCGCATCCCGGGTTTCAGCAGCCGGTATTTGTCGTCGAGCTGTGCCAGCTTGAACGCGGCGCGGCTGCGGTAGCCGAGCTTCTTCGCCTCGGCGACATAGGGATCGTTGAGCTGCCGTTCGAGCCACAGCGTCGAGGACAGGTCGCGTGATTTCGCGCTGCGAACCTTGACCGCGAGCGTGCGGCCGGCGGGTGCGGCGCTGCCCCGGCGCCCGCTGGCGCGGCCAGTTTTGTTCTTGGTTTTGTCGGTCATATCCTATCATGCCCCGACCGGACCGGGCGGCCAAGCCGCGGGCGAAAAATGCGAATGGCTGGAAATCGTCTGAAGGCTACCCAAATCGATCCCGACGTGCTAACAGGCGCGTCCTCCGGGCACGAGTGGCCGGATCTGTCCTGGTGGGGGATCGTCTAACGGCAGGACAACGGATTCTGATTCCGTTTATCGTGGTTCGAATCCACGTCCCCCAGCCAGTTTTGCCACATATTTTTCTGAGTAAATTTAGAGACTTGGGTGCCGCGCATCGGAGGCGAGAAGATGATAGCGGCGATGCCGGGATTGCGGATTTGCGCCGCCGTGGGACTGGTCATCGCAGCTTGGGTCGCAAGCGGCCCCTCGGTCGTCGCGGCGGAAAGCGAGCCGACGTCGGTGCTCGACATGTCGGAGCAGATCGCGCTCGAGAAGCAGGAACTGCGGATTTTCGCGATGCCGCAGTTCCAGACGCAGCTGAAGCTGGGTGAGCAGGTTTATCGGAAAAGCCACCTGGCTCAGCTCCCCGACGGAGCGAAGACCCTGGAGAACGCCGTCCGGGCGATCGCGCTTTCTTCGATTCAGTATGCGTTGCTGAATGATCCGAGCCGGCCGAAAATCATGTGGACCGCCAATCAGCCGCACAGCTGGTCGGGCGTCAGCGTGCCGGGATCGGGTTATGGCATCGATAACCCCGACAATTTGTACCGCTGGGTCGCGGTCGACGGTGAGTCACGGTACGAGATATCCGGCAAGCGCACCGGTCCGGGACCGGCGCAGGAATCCTTCACCCTCTATAGCGAAATTCCGGGAACCGGGGCGCAGAACAAGGAAGGCTCGCCGATCCTTGGCGCCCTGATGGATAACGGCATCACGTTCGCGGACGACGGGTCGTTCACGATCACCCTGGACGGCGACCCGGCAGTTCCGGGAACCAGCCACCTTCAGACCAAGCCCGGCGCCAAGCTGCTCATCATCCGCGATACGCTCACGGACTGGACGACGCAGTTTCCGAACCGATTGAGCATACGCCGGGTCTCAGGTCCTGCCGCGCCGCCGCCGCCGTCCGATGAGCAGTTGGCGGAACGGGCGATGGCCATCTTCAAGGCCGCGCTGCCGTTCTGGCTGACCTATTTCGACCAGAACACATACAAGAGGCCGGCGAATACCATGGACGCGCCGTTCGTCCGGGGCGGCGGCTGGGGATTCGCCTCAGGAGGATGGTTCCAGCTGAAGGACGACGAGGCGCTGGTCGTCACCTTGAAGCCGCTCGGCGTCTCCTATCTCGGCTTCCAGGTTACCGACTTGTGGGGCGTCGCGCCCGATTATATCCACCATACCAGCAGCCTGACGAACGCTCAGGCGAGGCCGAACGCCGACGGCACCATCACCTACGTGATCTCGCCGACCGATCCCAAGGTATGGAACTGGCTGGACACCGAACATCTGCACACCGGCATGTTCAGCCCGCGATGGCAGGGCGTGCCCGCCGGCGTCACTTCGGCGGCGGACGCGATCGTGAAGATCACGGTGGTCAAGATCGCCGACCTCAAGAAGATATTGCCGGCGGAAACGGCATGGGTCACCCAAGCGGAACGCAAGAAGCAGCAATCCGAGCGCGCCGCCGCTTATGCGCTTCGCCTGGCGAACTGAACGCCGTCCGCCGATCAATACCGCCGTCGCGTCAGCTGTCTCGGGGTCTCAGAGCAGCATAGTTGTGGGGGCCTGCAGTCAGAGTGCTACGCTTCGCTCCACATCGAAGCCCTGCCAACGGATGCCGGGCAACCATGCCGCGATTCCCAGCCAAGATCGCTACGCGGCCGAGCATCAATAGCTTCCCGGCTTGACCGTCAGGATGTCGGGGTGTGCCGCATTCTGGTCGTAGGCGATGCGCAGCTGCGCCGGTCCGGTGGGCGTGGGCTCGGCGATGCCGTTCTTCTGGATTGCGACGCCGGTGGCGGCGACCTCGATCGCCCCGCCCTTGGCATCGACCCCGGCGAACAGCGCGATGGTGCCCGGCGCCTCGACGATGCCTGCGGCGCTGCCGCCCGGCTTCCACCCCTCGCTGCGGAAATAGTTGGCGAGCTGCAGCCCCGCCACCGCGAAGGCGGCGCGCTCGGCGTCGGTCGGATTTCCGGTCTTGGTCCAGGTCACATTGATGTGCGACAGGCGGTGAGAGGTGGCGCCCAGGATGTAGCTGACAATCGCGGGTCCCGGGCCGGGCTCGAGTGCGGGAAGCCGAACCACGATGGCCGTCGTGCCCTCGGCCTGATTCTCCTGCTCCGTCACTGCGCCCGCGGCAGGTTTGAAATCACGGGTGACCGCCTGGCGTACCTCGTCGCCCGTCATGCCGAAATGGGCACTGCGAAAGCCGGTGACCAGCCGTTCGGGCAGGATCGTCTGCGCGCCCGCCGGGGCGATGCCGGCCAGGACGAGAATGAGGCAGAGGGTTCGGCGTATCTGTCGGGTCATCGTCTTATCTTCTGTCAAAACGCGCCGGCGGGAATGCGGTAGATGTCGGGCCTGTCCACGTTGGCTACATACGAAATGCGCAGCCGCGCCGGCCCGGAAGGAGCGGCCTGATGGATGGGAGGCACGCGCTTTCCGGCCGCGTCGGCCGGCCTTTCGATATCGAGCGCCATGCCGTCGAGCCGAATTTCGACCCCGCCGCCGGCTTCGTCCTTGCCCGAAAACAGGATAAGCGCGCCCGCTCCCGGCACTTGTCCGCGCACCGTCGCCAGCGGGGGCCACATATAGCCGACCAGCCCGGCCGTCAGCACCGTGCCGGCTTGAACCAGGCGCTGGCGGTCGTCATCCGACGGGTTGCCATCAAGCTCCCAGGAGACCGTTACCGTGATCAGCCTGTGCGATGTGGCACCGAAGACATAGGAAATCGTCGCGGTCCCGGGCGATGGCGGCAGGCTCGGCACGACGATGGCGAGCCCACGGGTGCGGTCGACCGGGTCGACCTGATCCTTGAGCGTGGCAATCGCCCCCGGGAATTCGGCAGCGATGATCGCCTTGACCTGTTCCACGCTCATGCCGAATCGGGCTTTGCCATAGCCCTTGGCCTTATAGAACGCACCTTGCAGGACATACGAGCTCGGCTGTCCGGTCAGCGACAGAGCGGGCGCCTGCCCCATCGCTCGGCCGGGCAGGATCCAAAGCGAAGCCAGGAGGAGCGCGATGAGAGGATGGGCCTTCAATGGGGCGTGTCCTGGAAAGCGATGGTTCCGTTGCTCACTGCCATTTGCAGGCCCAACTGTTCGGCCTGATCCTGCAGGCTGAGGAATGTCTTCTGGAGATTCTGGACAGCACCACCGTGAACCAGCGCGACGGCGGCCTGAGGGTCGGTCTTCAGGTCCGACAATATCTGCTGCTGAGTGGAATTCTCGTTCTGGATCAAGGTCGCCATGCCGCTCGTAAGCGACTGATAGGCTCGGAACTTGGACTGCATGGCTGCAATGTCGGAGGCGCTCAGCCCATCCTCGGCGGCATAAATGGCGAAGCTGATGTCGTTTATTGCCGCTTGGTTCTGGCTCATATAAGCTAAAAGCTTGGCGGGGTCGTTCTTCAGCGCCGCCATCTGATCCGCCGCCGCATGGGCGGCGTCGGCACCGGGATTGATGGAGCCGGTGTTCAACCCCAGGGCGCCGGCCACCGAAGTCAGCGCACTCTCCGCCGCGCCGACATTGATCGAGAAATTGAGGTTGAGGTCAACACCGCCGATGCCGATCTCCGCCCCCAGATTGAGGCCGACCGAAATCGTGCCGTTGGTATAACCGAAATCGGCCTGGAACTGCTCGCCGACAACTCCCGGCGAATAGACGGTCGCTCCAAGATCGACCGATCCGCTGCCGCTGGAAAGTCCACTATTGACGCCGATCGAGGCGCCGGTGCCCGCGAAATTGGATTCCTTGGTAGTGATGTCGCCGTTGCTTAAGCCGAACTTCGTGTCAGTCCGCGCCGCGGCAAATGCCCCGGTCGTCGCGTCGAAACTGCCAGTGCCAGCCGCGCCGAGAGAGCCGCTCGTTCCGCCCTGCGCATAGCCGCCGACCAGCGCCCCGGCATTGATATTCGAACCGAGATAGGAGAACTGGATCGCGTCCGATGCCTGCGCCTGGCCGCCGGCTGTCACGTAACCGGACCCGATCCCGACCGAGACATTGGCGTTGGCCGTAGCCTGATCCTGCTGCGACATCATGGTCGTAGTGGCTTGCGAGAGGTTGGTCGCGGTCGTGCTCGTATTCGCCGAGATCGTTACGCCTCCAACGGTCACACTTGCTCCCGTGCTGGCGGCGGCGATGTCGGACTCGCTGACGCTCCCCAGGCTGGCGGAGGTGCGCGTGGCGGTACCCGTCGTCGCGTCGCTATTTGTCGTGCCGTTCTGGAACGGCGTTGCCACAATGGCAGTCTGGATCAGCACCGCCGGCGTGGGCGCGGGGGTGGCGGGCACGGGCGGGATCGTCTGCGAACTCACGAACTGCAACCCGAGTGTGGACGATCCGAAGACGGTGAGAGTTCCTACATCATCGGTCGAGAAAGGTCCGGCCTTGAAGAGGTTGTTGGGCTGCACCACACGATAATTGGCCGAGTCCGGGCCGCTCAGCTGATCGACCGGAAAGGTATACGTCGCGCCCGGCTGCAGGTTCTTGGGATCGAACCCCGCGCCGTTGTTCGGAAGAACGACGCCCTGGAGGACTACGCCGCTGGGAAGGCCGCCGTTCGGGCCCGCGTTCAGGGTCACGATGCCGGGCGTTCCGATCAGGCCGCCCAGATAGATGGCGCTTGAGGTGGAGTAGGTGACCCATTCGGGATCGACCGTGAAGATGCCGGCGACATTCTTGGTGGTGTTCTGGATCACATAGTTCGAGGCCTGCGGGCCCGAGAGCGAGGTCACCAGCTCTAAATACTGCCCGGCGGGAAGCGTGCTGTTGAACGTGACCGCGGCGCCCTGGAGCGTGAACAAGCCGGCCTGCGGCGTCACCGTGTCGCCGGACAGGACACCGTTCAGATGCGCCGCGCCGAGCGACCCGCCCGGCGTCCATTCGTAGCACGAGCCGTCAGTGCCGGCGCAGGCGAGGTAGCCGCCATATTGCACCTCGGCATTGTCGACCGAGTAGGTGATCGGCTTGGGCGCGACTGTCAGCGTGCCGCTGTAGGCGCTGTTATAGACGTTCATGTGGTAATCGGCGCGCTTCGCGCCGACCAACGTCGGGGAGATCGAGAATCCGTAGGTGCCGGCGTTGAGCGCGGGCGTGTAGGTCAGGTTACCCTGATTGTCGGCCGCAAGGCGCGTGGCTGACAGCTGGTTACTGCCGCCGCTCGTCGTCACCCCGACATCGTCGGAGAACAGCACCCCGGTGAGGGTGCCGAGATCGGCAGGCGAGCCGTAGACGCCGGTAGCAGCGGTGAGCACCGTCAGCGTCAGCGGCGCCGGGTTGATCCTCAAGGTGCCGAGCCTGCTGTGCGTCAGGTCGAGCGAATAGTTGACCGCCTGAGATCCGCCGATCGCCGTGACCGCCCAGGCATAGGAGGCGCCCGCATCGGCCTGCTGGTCGTAGGTGAAGGGGGCGCCGTTTTTGTAGGTGACGACGGTCGGCGTGACCGTCTGCCCGGTCACCAGCCCGTTGTAGGTTATGGTTGGTGTCGCCAAGGTACCGTAGGTCGTCGTCGCGTCGGCGATGGAGGCGGTGATGGCCTTCGCCGAGATCGTGATCTTTCCGAGCGACGTGCCCGGGGCCGAGGGCAGGGCATAGTCGGCTGCCTGCGCACCCGACAGGGAAGACGTGATGTAGTTGTACGTCCCGACATCCAGGAGCGTGCCCGCCAGCCCTTTCACGGAATGGCCGCTGGGGTCGGTGACGGAGAGGATCGTCTGCGCCTCCGCGGTGACGCTCACATCGTCTCCCGGCAGGATTCCGGTCAGCGTGGCCGGCGTGATCGTCGTGCCGTAGGTTTGCGTGAGCGTGCTCTGATCGACTGTATAACCAAGCATGATCTGCGCGATGCTGAGCGTGCCCCAGGTGTCGCCGTTGGGCGAGATCGTGTAGTTCGCGGCGTCGGGGCCGGTCAGGCCGTTCAGCCGCGTGCTGTAGTTCCCGGCGGTCGTACGGGCGGCAAGGGTGACGACGTTGCCGTGCCCGTCATAGGCCGAGACGGTGCCTGGCGAGACGCTGTCGCCCGAAAGCACGCCGGAGAGCGTGGTCGCGCCGACCGCACCCAGCGTGCCATAAGTCGATGAGGTGTTGGCAACTTGATAGGTCAGCGGCCGGGGTGTGACCGCCAGGGTCCCGACGGAAGACACTGTCGCCGTGTAGTTGCCGGCATCCGGTCCGGTCAGTCCAGTGAGAACGACCGAATAGGTCCCGGTCGGCAGATAGGTGCGTGTCGAGGTCGGCGAGAGTGCCGCCGTCGCCGAAACTTGGTCTAAAACGTCGTTGCCGACCGAGTTGATGCCGAGGCGCAGACCGTTGCCGTCGATGTTCGCCGTCGGGGCGTAGCTGCCGTCCGACCCGTAGGTGTTGGTCGCGTTGTGATACAGGAACGATATCCCGTTGATGAACTCGTTGACCCCGGTCGTGACGGTGATCGGCTTGGGCGTGATGGTCAGCGTGGCATCGGTGTTGCCGCTGGAGGCCAGCGTGTAGTTTCCGGCCGCGGCGCCGGTGATGCCGGTTCCCGTCCAGGTGTAGGTTCCCGCATCGTAGGCGCCGCTGGTCGAAAGCGGGACGGTCGGCGCATTGATCGTGAGTTGGACGGCGTCGGTGCCGACGAGGCCGTTCAGCGTACCGACGCCGGTCAAAGTTCCCCGGCTGTAGAAATTGGAGATCAGGCTCCCGTAAGGCTGCGTGCTGCCGGTCGGCGAGCCGTTCAGAGCGACCGCGATCGAATAGGTGATTGTCTTGGGGTTGATGGTCAGCGTGCCGAGCGTCGAGCCGGTATTCGTGATGCTGTAATCCGCCGCTTGTGGGCCGGTCAGGCTGCCCACCGCCAGCGCATAGGTGCCGACCGCCTGGGTGGCCGACGGCGTGCCCGACTGGCCGTTGATCACCGTCGGGCCGGCGCTGACGTTGTCGCCCGGCAGCACGCCGCTCAAGGTGCCGGCCGCCGGCGTGGCGGCCGTGCCATAGGTCGCGCTCGCGGCGGTGGTGACGAAAGTCAGCGCCAGCGGCGCGATGGTCAGGGTGCCGTCGGTATTGCCGGTCGAGGCGACCGAATAGTTGGGGTCCGACAGCGCGGTCACCCGTTCGGTATAGGTCCCGGCGGAAGTCCTGGCTGCGAGCGTGACCGGCGTCGCGCCCGACAGGATGGTCAGGGTGGGACCCGCGGTCGTGTTGGTGTCGCCGTTGACCAGCCCGGTCAGGGTTACCGCACCCGGCGCCGCGACCGTGCCATAGACGCTGCTGGCCGCAGCGACGCTGTAGGTGATCGGCCGCGGAGTGATGGTCAACGTGCCGGTCGTATTGCCGCTGGAGGCGAGTGTGTAGTTTCCGGCGGCCGGCCCGGTGAGCGACGTCACGCTTTCGGTATAGGTGCCGACGCCGGTCGCGGTCGTGACGGTGCCGCCCAGCCCGCTTGACGTGACCACGGGCGTCACGCTGTCGCCGTTCAAGATCGTCATCAGGGTCGCCGAATAATTCGGCGTGTCGCCGTAATTGGCCTGTGTGTTCGCCACCGACCAGGTGATCGGCAAGGGGGCGATGGTCAGCGTACCGGAGGTGTTGCCGGTCGTGGCGATGGAATAGTTTCCTGCCCCGCCCCCCGTCAGCGCGACGACGGACAGCGTGTACGTGCCCGCCGGGGTGAACTGCCCGACGGTCACGGCGCCGTTCGTATTCGACGCGCCGACTACGCCTGAGACGACGTCGCTGTTGATGATCCCGGTCAGGGTCGGCGTGGGGAGCGTGGCCGCCGTGCCGTAGGTGCTGTTGGCATTGCCCAGCGAGAAGGTGAGCGGCTTCTGCGTGACCGTGATGATCCCGCTGCTGTTGCTGCCGATCGAATAATTGGCGGCGGCGGCGCCCGTCAGCCCGGTGACCGTCGTGAAATGCTGACCCACAACCAGGGTCGATGCGTTGGTGATCGTAGTATTGTCGACCGTCTGCACACCCGTGACGCTGTCGGTGCCGACGACTCCCGTCAGCGATACCGCCGGGATCGTCGCGGTGCCGTAGGTCTGGGTGTCCGTCCCGCCCACGACGGTGAGCTGCTTGGGATTGATCGTCAGCGTGCCGGAGAAGGTGGCCGACCCAATCACGTAATTTGCGGCTTGCGCTCCGGTGAGGCTCGCCAGGATTTCGGTGTAGGTGCCGGCCGGCGTCGTCGCGGTGAAAGCCGGCGTCGTCCCACCGGAACTGTATCCGGCGACGCCAGTCACGCTGTCGGAGCCTACGACGCCGTTCAGCACGATGCTGGGCGCGGCCAACGTACCGTACGTGCTGGACGCGTTGAACACGGAATAGGTCAGCGTCTTCTGATTGACGGTATAGGTGCCGTTGCTGTTGCCGGCGGCGGCGATCAGGTAATTGCCAGCCGTGGTACCGGTGAGGCCTGTGACCGTGCTCGTATAGGCGCCGGCCGGCGTGGTGGCGGTCAGCGCCACCGGATTGCCGGAGGATGTGAGCGCGGTAACCGCCGTCACGTCGTCGCTGCCGACGACGCCGGTCAAAGCCGGGAACAGGGTGCCCAGCGTTCCGTATGTGGTGCTGGAATTGGTGAAAGAATAGGTGAGCGGCGCCTTGGCGATGGTCAGTGTACCGGCGACGGTGCCACTGGTGTCGAGCGTGTAGTTGGCGGCCTGGGTCCCGCTGATGCCGGTCAGCGTGAAGATGTGGTTGCCGGCGGCGGTCGTGTTCGCGAAGCCGAACCCGCTGCCATTGGCGCCCAGGGTCACGTTGGCGGTGGTGTCGAGCGTCGCCACCGGCGTGATCGCGTCGCTGTTGGCGATGTTGGCGAGCGTTATCACCGGGGTCGGCGCGCCATACGTATAATTGCCGTTCGAGACCGTCGGGGTGATGACGCGCGGGTTGATGGTCAGCGGAATCGTCGCGGTGGTCAGGTCGACGAAATAGCCCCGCACCCCGGTGGCGAAGGCGAAGCTGTTGATCGCCGAGACCGTCAGACTGTGGCTGCCGGCGACCGGCGCCGTCGCCCCGGGACCGCTGACGGAGAGCGAGCCGGAGGCCAGGAGGCTCGTCAGCGGATCGGTGGTCGTCACATTCGAATAGGACGCGACCTGGAGCTGGGGAGATAGCGTGTTCCCCGTCGGGTCGGCATCGCCGTAGGTCCGCGTCACCGATGCCGGGCCGAGCGACAGGCGAACCGCATCGCTGCTGCCGAGCGCGCCCTCGCGCGTCATCACGCCGTTCTCGATGAACTCGATGCCGGTGGTGCCGTCACCGCCCTTGATCGTCGCGCCGGTCTTCTCGCCAGTCCAATCGATGCTTTGCCCGGTAAGGACGATGGGATTGCTGTCCAGCGGGTGGACAGACAGATTTCCGGTCAAGGTGATCCGTGCGCCGGTTTGGAGGTTGCCTTGCAAGGTGATGACCGGCTTGGGATTGACTCCGACCCCAACCGCCGTCGGGGAAATGTAGGCGGACAGATCTCCGGTAGTGGTGAAATTGGAAAACCGGATTTCGGTTGCCGTATTGTTGGTGTTTCCCGCGCCGTCCAGAAGCTGAAGCGAGATCGTGCCGTTGTTGCCCGAAAAGGTCGTCTGGCCCGGGCCGGTAAAGCTGTTGTTCAGCGTGAAGAAA
This sequence comes from uncultured Rhodospirillales bacterium, assembly GCA_964631425.1. Taxonomy (GTDB): domain Bacteria; phylum Pseudomonadota; class Alphaproteobacteria; order BOG-932; family Roseiterribacteraceae; genus BOG-932. Next base: position 1,647 of record CAZVYC010000148.1, on the reverse strand, counting down.
CTGATGCTCGCCGGCGTGGCGTCGCGATAGGCGTCGATGACCCCGTCGGCATGCGTATCGTTGGCGATGATCGTCCAGTTGCCGCCGCCCGTGGAGAAGGCGCCGTTCATGGTGACCGTCCCGCCGGCTTGAAGCGTCAGATTACCAGCGGTAACGCCGCTTGCCGGAGTCACAAACGAGAAAGCGTTGCTCCAGGTGATGTTCCGGCTGGCTTGCAGCACGACGCTGGTGCCGGCGCTCAGCAGGTTGATGAGATCCGACGACAGGATGTCGGCTTCGCCGCTCTCGTTGAAGGCGAATGTGATGTTGTTCCCACCGAGCGTAGCGGCCGAGGAGGACGACGAGACGATGTTGATGTCCTGCGGGTCGAGCAGCAGCGTGCCGCCCTCGCCGGTATCGATCCGATCGAGCGCGATGGACTGGATCTGCGATTCCGACGAGACCTCCACCGCACCGCCCGATTTTCCACCGGCGGCGCGGATACGGCCCTGCATCATGGTGGAGCTGTTGCTCCATATCACAGCTGTGCCGCCCGTGCCCGCGGCGCCGGTTGCCGAGACATTGATCTTGCTCGCGGCGTCGATGGTGGTGGTCGTGGCGTCGGCCAGCGCCGGGACCACGCCGAAGCGGTTGACGTAGATCTGGGCGTCGGCGGACCCGGGGTCCTGCGCCTTCCCGCCCTGGAACGCGCCGCCGACGCGCACCAGCCCGCCCCGGCTTGACCCGGTCGCGTTCACGGCAGCGCCCTTGAAATTGACCGTATCGGCGGTGATGTCGATGCGGCCGCCTGTGGAATTCGCGGCCTTGCCGCCATTGGCGCTAAGCTTGCCCGAGACCGTCACGGCATCGCCGGCGGTCACCAAGATCGTGCCGCCGGAGACGCCTCCCTTTCCGGCGGAGGCGTCGAGCGTGCCGCTCACCGCAACGTCGCCGCCGGCGCCGCCGTCCAGCACGATCTGCCCGTCATGGCCGGAGACGCTGCGGGCGCTGATCGTGCCCGGCATGTTGACGGCATTGCGAATGGCCTGGCGCGCCGTCGCAGCCTTGAGCTCCACCGTGCCGCCGGCAGCCTTGATCGTGCCGCCGTTGGACACCAAGGGCGCGCCGCCGGCGTCGGTGGCAGTTACCGGCAGCAGAACCTGTAGGAACCCATCGCCGTTGACGTCCAGCGTCGCCGCGGCGCCCGATCCCAGCGCCACCTTGCCTACGGGCGCAACGATCACCCCCTCATTGTCGACCCTGCCGCCGATCAGTGCCACCGACCCCCCTGGACCGGTCACGATCTTGCCCTGGTTGACGATCGCGCCACCCTTGCCGCTGAAAGCGTTCTTCCCGGCCATGAAATCGCCGTCGCTGACATCCAGGGTGGAGGCGACGAAGCCCGCGCGGGTATCGACCAGCCCGGTCGAGGTGATCTGGATGCCGTTCTGGTTGACGACGTAGACCGAGCCTTTAGCACTGACCGTTCCGGCGATCGTGGAGGGGGCGTTTCCCGTCACCCGGTTCAGGGTCGCCGATCCCGCGCCCGGCTGGACGAAGGTAACGCCGTTCCCCTTGCCGACGCTGAAATCCGACCAGTTTATGACTGCGCGCTGGCTGGTCTGGGTGACGGTGAGCGCGCCGCCCGCCGGCGCGCCGATCGAAGCG
>CAZVYC010000147.1:11059-12958 GCA_964631425.1 uncultured Rhodospirillales bacterium | reverse complement strand
GGGGATTCCTCGGCCGCGGTGCTTTCCTAGAATGTGCTGGCCACGGTCTTGGGAGAATGCGCCGCGGCACGCAATCAGATTTCCACAGACGATTTTTTTAATCCGGTGATCCTGAAGGGGTAGGGCTCTCCGGGTTCTGCGGCGTTGTTGGTATGCGGCGGAGCAGAGACTTGGTGATTACCCCGAACAGTATAACGGGTTTGGTAATTGCTCTACCCGCATACCGGATGTAGCAGAGTATGTATGTGGAATCATGAACTTACCTTATTCTTTACCAGAAAATACGTCGGCGGCTGAGATAGTGTCACAGGAATACAGCACGTCGGTTGAATATGGCTATCAGGGCGCGATGCCACGGATGATGCTCATATTAGTTCTCTCTTGTCGTTAAAGCTGTACGCCATGAGCAAAAAAATCGGTTTTATTGGTAATTGTCAACTCGATACGCTTTCCCGGCTCTATAGCCGCTTATCCGAAGGCGACGAGGATCTTGAGGTTTTCTACATTCCGTCATATCGGTCGGCGGATAGCGAACAGAAGCGGCTCATCGCAGCCGCTTCCGTTATTGTTCGCCAGGTTTTGGATTTCGATCAAAAGATAGGGGAGCTGGAAACCAGCGCGGAGGTGCATCTTTTCCCGCATATAAGTGGCGCGTTCCTCTGGCCTTACACGGGCCAGGCACACCCCTTGAACGCAACCTTTCCCTTTTTTGACGAGAGCGGCCCCTATCCCGCCGAGCTGGGCGATTCATTCCTGAACAAGATGATCATGAATCGCGTCGATCCCGATGAGGCCGTCGCTCGGTATATCGAGACCGACGTGGCGAAGCACAAGCAGCTAGATCGGCTGATGGAACTCGTCCTCGATAAGCAACGCGCTCGGGATCGCATATGCGGGTACGATTTCGGGAGCATCATCGAGTCTCGTTATCGTACCGAGCGACTCTTCAGAACACCAAATCATCCCGAGGTTCTGCTGACGATGCTGATGGCATCTCGGCTTTTCGAGCGGTTGGGGATGGATTCTAATGTAATTGCGAAGGCGGTGGCCAACCCGCCCGGCGATTTGTTTCCGATTTCCGAAGCGCCAATTCACCCGAGTATCGTCGAAAATGCCGGGCTCTCCTTCATTGGCAAAAATCAAAAATATCGTTACTTCGACGAAGGCGGTTTCACTTTCGCGGAATATAGCAGGCGCTATATGCGTTTCTCCTGGAATCCGAAGCTCGCCGAAGGATTACACTGGTTTCGGAACCAGGACACCGAAAAGGCGCTTCATGCGCTCGAAGTCGGCATGCAGAGTTCTCCGCGTTCCGCAGTCGGCAATTTCGTGCTTGCCGGCCTCCTGTCGCAGAAGAAGCGAGTGGCCGAGGCCGTCGAGTACGCGCGAATCGCGGTACAATTAGAGCCCGGCAACGGCGAATACCGAAAGAGGCTCGACGAATTAATCAATATGCGGCTCCACTTGTCGGTCCGTGCCGAACCGCAGCCTGTCGCCAGCATAACCATAGACTTCGCTCACGATGGCAATTCCGCCAAATATCTGGCCGAAGGATGGAGCAAACCGGAACCGAAATACACCTGGACAGCGTCGCATCGCGCCCGCTTGCACATCGGACGCCTGCCTACATCGAGACGCGGCTACATACTAACCTTCTTTGTAAGGCCGTATATCCCTCCAGGACGGACGTATCAGCGCTGTGCCGTCCTGTTAAGCAACTTTACGTTGGCCCGTCTCGCCATTGGAAAGCCGGACGAACATTCAATTTGGTTTCCAGAGAAGATGGTTTCGAACGGCTCCGATCCGATAACCATAACCTTCAAGTTGCCGGATGCCGCAAAGCCTAGCGAATTCGAACCTGGGCATAGTGACGATCGATTGCTTGGCTTGGCATTTGAA
>CAZVYC010000147.1:0-11049 GCA_964631425.1 uncultured Rhodospirillales bacterium | reverse complement strand
AAAGGCTCACACTTGTTCCTTTGGATTCGTCAGTCCCCCCCGATACCCGCCCGGAGCAGCATGAAACATGTCAATGGTCACAGCGCTTGCAATGAGGGAGCAGACGCGGCCTGGCTCGGCGGCACGGGCTGGGCGCGGAAACATGCGTACCTGGGACAACGTGAAAGAGGTGAAACAATGTGGTTGCGGGCGTCATAGCAATTTTTCGCTCGCATGATCGAGACATAAGTGCAGTCCGCGAGAAGTAAGGTGCGTCACAGCCGCAAAATAGTCGAATCCGTCCCCCGCGGGGGAGTTGAATTCGATTACGCTAGTAATCAGATTTGCGTCAACAATAACATTATACATCTTTCTCCTAATGAGGCTGATATCTTGCGAATCTTATTAAACGATCGAGCGTTTCCAATTTCAGTCGGCATGCTGATCCAACACGTCTACGGTTCACACAAACCCGCAACGGCAGCCGTATCGATCCGCGTCGCGATCTCTTCATTGCGTAAGAAGATACGTTCGGGAGGCATACGTATTCTCGCCGAGCGAGGCGTCGGCTACAAAATCGAGGTGTCACACGTTCCCGCGCTGAACCGAAGACTCAGCGACAATATCTTGCTGGCATTGAATCTCGCGCGGGCTATCGAGGAAGCAGAGATAGCCGGCCATTTGGAGGTGGCGCTCGCGATAGCCGAATCAAACAGGCAAAAGTGGAACAAGCGACTAGGCTGATGGCAAACCATTCGATCAGAGTCCGAAGGAGCCGATCTCGATCTCCGAGGCCATCGCCTGCGGTGAAACACTTTGGGGCTCATCCGTCGCCTGGCCTTGAGGTGGCCGATGATCGGCTCGACAACGCCAGGTCGCTAGGCCGCCACTAGATCCCGATAAGTCGACCTTGCATGGGATCAGCCTGAAGGCCGACGTGGCCGATAGACTGTCGGTTCGTCTCTTTAGCGCCTTACCTGTGTCACGATGTCGGGCTCAAATTCAATAGCTACAGCTTAGATCCAACTCCACGCTGCGAGGGCGAAGGGGCGTGACCGGACGGTTCCTGGAATAGTCGAACGGGCTGCCGAAGGCGAAAGTGTTAGCATGTCGATTGATCAAATTGTCAACTGCGAAGGTGCCCTTCCATTGGCCATGGCTGATGCCCAACCGCATGTTAACTTGGGAATAATTTCCCATCTTCGGTGAATTGCGAGAGTCGAAGCCAAATGTCGCCTTTCCAACGAACTCGTATTCAAGGCTGGTGAAGGCGTCCCAATCGCTTTCAAGAGAGAATTCATAACTGCCCGAGATCCCGAAACTCTTCTCGGGAGCGGCGGGCAACCGACCCATTGATCGAATATACAGCGGATTGGGATCCTTTATTTTGGGGAGACTCCAAAATATGTTGCTTTCTAGCCGCAAGTGCCGCGTCGCCTTGAAAATGAGCGAAATATCGGTTCCGGTTACCTCTGCATCTCCGATATTGTTTGTAAAGAACGATCCATCCTTATAAACTTGATCGCTTTGGATGTTATCCCACATTATAAAAAATCCGGCAGCATTCACAGAGAGACGGCGGTTAAAAAGCCTGCTATTTAGCCCCAGCTCGTAATTCCAGAAATGGTCAGATGCAAACTTCCGGCCAATCGGGAATGCACTGGTGGGCCATCCTCGTCCATTACTATCGCTCGCGCCGAAGGGGCTGCCGATATTAATGCCTCCTAGTCGGAAACCCTCGGAGATGCCGCCATATAGAAGTGCATTATCCGTAGGCTCGAAGCTCAGGACCATTTTCGGTATGAAGCCTGTTGTATGGTTATCCCCACGCTCGATCGAGTTATTGCCAAAGGCGCGATCAATGTTTGTAGACGCATTAAGGTCACTAAAAAAAAGCCGGCCTCCTGTGGTCAACGCTACATTATCGGCAAAATGATACTTGGTTTCGGCGAACACGGCGACCTCTTTGGCCCGATCGCGCCGCAATTCAGTACGGGCTACAAACCGCCGGCGCCCATGATCTGGGCCGGCGAGCTGAGATCGGTAATCTTCTTCGCGATAAGACAGGAAGGTTCCCACCGTCCAGTTGAGACGGCTATCCCCAACAGATGTCAACCGGGTCTCGTTACTCGTCGTTTGAATATCACGTGCGTCATCGAAAGTGCTTGGCCCCTTGGCAAAGCCAGTCAGAGATTTCCAGGCGCCAGAAGCATCGTAACGGTTTTCCGGACGTCGTCCGATATGGGCGCTGGCGGACGTGATGTTCGCCCAATCGAGCGTACCCTCGATCGTCAAATGGGTCTGAAGGAATCGATCCCTCCTCGGTTCGCGCACCAAGTTCGCCTGCTGCGGAAAACCTAACTTCGATTCAAAATACTGCGAATCGTCCGCCTTAATTGCCTGAGCCGTAATACCTGTGGTCACCGACCAATTATCATTGGGTTCCCATAGTAAATTTATCCGTAACCCTTCGATATCGGTTTTGTTGATGTTGTTGGCGTGCAAACGAACATTGTCGATGTAACCACCCTCGGTGCGAGCATAGGCGACCCCGCGCAAAGCAAGAACGTTCTTCACCAGAGGAACGTTGAGCATCGCATCGACGCCACTCGAGTTTCTACCACCCTCGGTCGTGATCGCTGAGATCGAAGTCATTCCCTGGAACCGGTCAAGCTCAGGTTTATTCGTGATGATCCGAACGATGCCACCCAGGGCGCCGGAGCCATAGAGGGTCCCCTGCGGGCCGCGGAGAATCTCTAGACGGCGGATATCGACAAGCCTCAAGCCCGGGTCCGGCGCGTCTCCCGTCAGGCGCGTTTCGTCGAGATATAGACCGACCACGGATTGGCTGCGTCCGGGAAAGGCGCTATCGGCAATTCCGCGAAGAGAAATCTTGTCTCGGCCCAAACCGAAATTGGTTTCCGAGAAACCAGCTACGTGCATCGTCAGGTCGTTTGCCGTCTGCACACCATATTTGTCAACGTCATCATCAGCTATCACACTAACCGAAGCCGGCACGGACTGTGCCATCTCTACCCTTTTATTCGCCGTCACAACGATCTCCTCCATCGCCGGCAATTGGATTTTGGATGCAAGATCGGTACGATAAATTCGGATAGTGTCGGATTTTAAGAATACCGCTTTGTAGCCGGTACCGGCGAGGAGACGATGAAGCGCTTCAGCAGGCAGTAAACGTCCATCGACAGGATTTGCGACAGCTCCTTGAAAGTCGATATCGGGGTAGGCGACGGAGAGATTTGCCTCCAGTGCAAAGGTCACCAGAGCGTCGGGTAGCGATTGAGCCGCAATATTAAATGACCGCGTCTCAGGCTGGGCGTGAGCCATCGGAGAAGAGAGAAACCCAAATATAACTGCCTCTAAGCAGAGGCCGCGCCACTGAATACTGCATCCCCTCTGCTTCATATTTTTTATCCGACCGACGCCGGCAAACTCCACCTTGATATCGGATAATTTTGGAAGCGACCGATCAAATGGTTACGGCTTGACGTCTAGTTTTCAGAGCGAAGAAGACGCAAAGTGATACTACCATCGCTTGAGCGATGAACTTCCAGATGCAGAACCTGCTCCAGGCGATTGATAACCGCGTCTTCGTTGTCCATCTTCAGCACGCCGGAAAAACGGCGGAGACCAGTTGCGGCATCTTCTATATGAACAGGGTTTGGAAAATAACGATTAAGGTCTTCAACGACGACCGAAAGAGGCTCATCCTGATACGTTAGAAAGCCTTCGCGCCATGCAACGGCGAGAGCTGGATCGATGTGCCTGGCTAGACCGGTCTCACCGGCCACGGCGACGAATTGATCGCCAGCCTTGAGATTGATCGTTGGCTGGGCCGGTCCACGGTTTGGAGCGACGGCTGAGACCGCCACCATTCCATCCGCCACCGATATGACGGTTCTTCGACCATAATGTAGAACATTGAAAACCGTGCCGATATCGCGAATTTCCAGAGCGGCCACGACTACGTGAAACGGACGTGAGCTATCCTTGGCGGGGCGAAAAATTGCCTCGCCGTGATCGACAGTCACGCGACGTTCAGTTGGTTCAAACGTAACGTTGAGCTTGGAATCCCTATTCATTTCGATCACAGAACCGTCGGGCAGCGAAACGATTCTCGTTTCGCCGATCGGCGTTGCGTATCGTGTAGAAACACTGGGCGTGTGAGGCAGATTTAGGCCAAGCACGAAGAAGAATACGGCCGCGAGTCCCATCGCCGCTGCACTGGCGCGGACAGTGACAGGATGGCTCGCACGCCACGCGGCAAATCCTGTCTTATCTGCGCTTACACTCCGTTCGGCAAGACTCGATAGGAGTGGCCGCGCTTGATCCAAACCCGCATAGAGCTCTTCTATGCGGTGAAAAACAATTGGATGGGCGCGATCGGCTTCGAGCCACGCAGTAAACTCAACCCAGGTAGTTTCCGCCGAGCCGTGATCGCGCAATTTTGCAAACCATGCTGCAGCCTCATTTAGGTCCGCGATATCATCACGATGCTTTTGAGGTACGTTCATGGTATCGGCTTGTGGTTATTCGGCGGTCAACGTTCGCGTCGTCAATCCAGGCACATTGATAACGCCGCAGCGGCGTGATCACCGCCATTCTTAGCGGTTAGATAGCAAATATATAAGTCTGGTATATAAGTTCGGGCCGGCTTATCGCCGCCCCAACTGCTTCAGAAGGTGTCGCAAGGCGGTTCCCATATGCTTCTCAACCGTGTGGCGGCTTATGCCAAGGCGCGACGCGATTTCCAGATGGCTAAGCTCTTCGATCTTGTGCAAGATAAACACCCGACGGCACTGAGGCGATAAATCCTCCAACGCCGCTATAATCTTTGCGAGATATTCTTTGTGTTCGTAGGCCAGATCCGCCGGTGGCTGATTTGCGATCGGATCGGAACCGGCCATCGTCCTGGTCGCTTCTGCCCAATGCCCATCGCGCTCCTGGGCGCGCTGGCGTCCCCGCATGTGGTCGCGCGCCAAATTGTGGGCTATCTTGTAAAGATAGGCCATCGGGCGTTGTGTATCCCACGCAGCAGCGGCGCGGTCCAGCCGAAAATACAATTCCTGAATTAGATCTTCCGCCTCTCCCGCACTGCCGAGTCGCGCGGTTAGGAAATGCTTCAGGGATTCACGCTTGAGCAAATAGACATCGAGAAGTAGAGAATACTTGTCGGCGCCCAAGCGCCTGCTCGCTGCCTGTGAGTCCATCCGATAGACCGCTTTCGACCCCAGTCGCACTTCCGAAAGGTAGCGAAACCGCTACCTGGCCATCATATTTTAGAGTGGGGCCCTGAATGACGATCCCGTTATGAGATGTCAAGTCGTACACTATATCATGGAGCTCACATTTGGGATCTTAAATAAATGTTATCTAAAATAGAAGATCTCGTCCAGCTTACTCCAGACACTTACTCGCTTTGAGTTATCGCACCCCGAGGCTCCGCCTACCGCAGGTTCCCGCGAGCCCAGCACTGCACACACAAAGGCAGGCGCGTCGTGGTGCACGCAGTCTCGCGCGAACCGGCCTCCGGAATAATTCCCTGCTTGGACTTTATTGCGGCCGCGCCGCGACCAGCTCCGCGGCGCAAACGACACGACAATCCGGCTGAGCCAGCGCCGCCTTCAGGCTGTTGCGGAAATTCCCGATCCGGTAGGGCTGGCCCAGCACATAGGGCCGCGTGGTCAGCGACAGCACCTGCGGCCCGAACCGGTCGGCCTCGGCGCGCAGGCAGGAGGCGGCGTCGGCGACTTGCAGCTCCCATTCCGCCTCCGGCCGCTTGTAGTCGATCAGGATCTGCCAATCGTCGAGTTCGTTCGACAGCGGCAGCGACGTGATCGAGCCGGCCTTCGTGCGGAATGCGGTCGGCAACGCGTCGTGCGCCCAGTCACCGATCCAGGCGATCCCGGCCTCCGCCAGCAAGTCCGGAGTGTCGAAGCTCTCGGCCCGCGCCGGGCTGATCCAGCCGGTGGGACGCCTGCCGGTGACGGCTTCGATCGCGTCCAGCGTCAGGGCTATGTAACGGCGCTCGGTCTCGGCATCGAGGCCGGTGTAATGCAGCGAATCGGTGTCCCAGCCGTGGGCTGAGATCTCATGCCCGTCGCCCACGATGTCCTTGACCAGCACCGGATAGCGCTCGGCAACCGCACCCTGGACCGCGAACGTCGCCTTGACATTGAGCGCGCCCAGCACCTTCAGCATGCGGTAGACGCCGATGCGGTTGCCATAGTCGCGCGTCGTGAAATGCCTGAGGTCGGGATAGGGCGTCTGCATTGCGCCCGGCGCTTTGAACGGCTTGCCCGAGGGGTTGAGCGGGAAGAACTCGAGCAGCACCGTCACCCAGAGGCCGAGCTTGGCGCCGCCGGGCAGGTTGAGCGGCGGCCGCGCGCGATAGGGCGAAGCGTCATAGCGGTCATGGTCGGGCCCGCGATGGCGGTGCGGGTAGACCAGATAGTCGTCGGACAGGGGCATGGGATCGTTCCCCGTGGTTCAGGCCACCGGCGCGAAGCCGGTGCCGGGGCGGGCAAGGCCGCGCCGGGCAATGTCGGCCAAGCTCTGGTCATAGCAGTTGGCGAGGTAGAACTGGGCAATCTCCTGCGCCGTCGTCACCCAGATATCGTCCTGATGGCTTGTGATATGGCGCAGCGCCTCGCGGAACGGGCCGATCCGGTGCGGCTGGCCGACCTGATAGGCGTGGAGCGGGATGCACATGACCGTGCCGCTTTCCGCGCCTTCCTCCAGCAACTGGTCGAAATGGCGCTTCAACACGTCGCCATAGGCGCTGGGCGACTGCATATAGGTGCCATAGGTGATCGTATCATTGACCTCCAGGCTGTACGGCATGGAGATGAGGCGGCCCGATTTCACCTTGACGGGCTGCGGCTGGTCGTCCTGGAACAGGTCGCAGGTGTACCAGAAGCCATACTCGGCCAGCAGGTCCATGGTTTTCTCGGTGTGGGTCAGCGCCGGCGCCAGATAGCCCCGGATGCGCTGCCCCGTCGCCTGCTCGACCGAGCGGATGGAATCCTCCAGCACCGCCCGTTCCTGCTCCTCCGACATGCCGTAGGAATACCGCGTGTTGTAGATGCCGTGGGAGAAGAACTCCCAGTTGCGCTCGGCGCAGGCCTCGATGATCTCCGGATGATGATCCAGCATGGCGACCGACAGCGAGATGCTGCCCCGTACGTGGCACTCGTCCATCACTTCCATCAGCCGCCAATGCCCGACGCGGTTGCCGTAATCGCGGAGGGAATAGGGCACGATGTCCGGGTTGGGCCTGGGCCAGGGCGTGCGGCTCGGGTTCTTCGGCGGGTCGAATTCATAGAACTCGATATTGGGCGCCACCCAGAAGGCGAGCTTCTTGCCGCCCGGCCAGACGATCTTCGGCCGGTCGCGATAGGGCCAATAATCGTAAAGGTTGGGGTCGCGCTGCATCGCTTACTCCTTGCCCGGGTCCTTGAACCTGTTCAGCCAGTCGATCACCTCGGCGACCGAGACCACGTCGGCATATTTGAGCTGCAGGTCCGTCAGGTTCGCGAAATGGTAGGATTCATGCTTGTCGGCCACGCACTCCTCCGGGACGATCGTCCGATAGCCGTGCGACAGACTGTCGACCGCGGTCGCGCGGACGCAGCCCGAAGTCGACCCACCGGTCACCACCAAAGTGTCGATCCGGTGCCAGACGAGGTAGGAGCTGAGCGGAGTCTCGAAGAACGCCGACGGCATCCGCTTGGTGAACACGAGGTCGACCGCAGGGTCGATCTCGACCCGCGGGTCGAATGCGTGCCGCTCCGACCCTTCCTTGATGTTCTGCAGGCTATCCGGCGTGTTGGTCCGCGTGCCCCACACGCCGGCGTCGCCCGCGTCCGCCTTATACGCGACATGGGTCCAGATCACCGGCAGGCCATGCCGGCGCGCCAGCCCGGATATCCGATTGGTGAACTCGATCTGACGCGGGTCGGTCACATAGGCGGTCTTCGGGAACAGGTCCGGCCGCGTATAAGCCTGCTGGAAATCGACATTCACGATCGCCAGCCGCCTGCCGAAGCCGAAGCGTGCCCGAGCGGGGTTGGCCTTCACCGCTTCGTAAAGCTGCCGGGCGGTTTTGTCCTCGCGGACCATGGTTGATTCAAATTGCATATTGCCTCCTCCGCGCGCTCGTGAAATGGTATAAAGCTATAACATTAGGTTGAACAGGGCAGGTTCGTGATCCTTCCGCGTGGTTCAATGCCGAGCATATTTGTCCGAACCATTTGCGTTTGCAAACCAACTCGTGGCAGGCTGTCGCATGTCGATTTCGGCGGCGGCGCGCCGCTCGCGGGTGCGCCGACGGTCTTGGCAACCGGAGAGGTGGAACGATGCTCGAGCTGAACCATGCGATGCGGCCCGAGCTTCATGCCGATGAGCGTGCCCGGCAGAATTTCGTTAGCGGACTGCGCTCGTTCGTGCTGAACGAACTCGCCGACGACATGCGGTTCGCCTACGAATCGCGTGTCAGGCCTGATCTTGAAAGCAAACTTGGACGTCCCCCGGCCTCGGGTCCCGAGATCCATCGGGCCATGCGCGGCGATCCCATGTTCCAGCTCTATTCCGCGCTTCGGGTGAATGCGCAGCGGATGGTCTGGGACTCGGTAATCCCCGTGGTTGAGCGCGAGAAATCGCGCATTTCGGCGATCGCAAACGCGGCCCCGACCAACGGCTCGCTCGAGATTGATCCCGCGCTCAAGGTGCCGCGCAACGTGTCGGCGATCGACATCCATCTGATGCCGGGCTCCTACAGCCATGAGGACGAGCCTGGCGATCTCGGCGCTGGCGCGATCTACGACCAGGGACTGGCGGTCTTCTCGTTCGGCCTTATGGGCGACAATCTCGACGATATCGGCCGTTCGATGTCGCATTATGTCCGGCGGCGCTATCCGGAATTCCATCCGCGCGCGATCCTCGATGTCGGCTGCACAATCGGGCACAACACGGTGCCCTGGGCGAAAGCCTATCCCGACGCGGACGTGCATGCCATCGATGTCGCCGCTCCGGGGCTGCGCTATGGCCACGCCCGCGCCGCGCTGCAGGGTGCGGCCATCCATTTTCACCAAATGAACGCCGACATGCTTGCGTTCGCCGACGGCTCGTTCGACCTCGTCTTCTCTTCGATGTTCTTGCACGAGCTGTCGCTGAAGACGATCGGGCAAGCCCTCCGCGAAGCGTACCGCGTGCTCAGGCCCGGCGGCCTCATGCTCCATATGGAGCTGCCGCCCAATAACCAGATCTCGGCGTACGAGGGCTTCTATCTCGACTGGGACTATTACTACAACGACGAGCCCTATTATAAGGCCTTCCGCGACCAGGACCCGAAGTCGCTGTGCGAAAAGGCGGGGTTCGAGCCGGACAAATACATCCAGTTCGTCGTCCCCAGCATCGGCTTCCACGGCGAAGAGGCGGTGAACGCGGCCATCGATGCGACCGCCGGGATGGTCGACAGCGACAAGACCGGCCGGCTTGCCGCCGGCGTTCACTGGTTCGGTTTCGGGGCCTGGAAATAGCCATGGCGTCCGATGACGAGATCATTTCTCCGGATCAGGCGCCGCCTGGAATCTACGACGATTCCGGTCGGCCCCGGTTCTTCGGCGATCCCGGCGTCGATCGTCTGGTTTCGGTCGTCCTGCAGCTGACCAGCGAAGTCTGGGTCCTGGCTGAACGGCTCGAAAACCTGGAACAGCTGGCACAGCGGAAGGGCCAGCTGACCTGGGACGAGATCAAGAATTTCGTGCCGGACCCGGCCGACGCCGAACGGCGGGATGCCGAGCGGGACCGCTTCATCGAGTCCGTGCTCGGCCCTTTGCGGGAGGTCCGTCGCGCTCAGAAGTGATCGCGTGTGCCGCCCGGGTAGTCGTTGCAAAATAAGCACAGTTCTATTGAATTTATCACTCTATTTGTCCGTACCAATTGCCGGGGGTCGATGCACAAGATAGGCTCTGGAGAACAATGGACAGGAATTGAGGGGCTCGGTTTCAAGCCGGAAGTTGAACCAACAGGGGGTCAAAAATGGTCAGTAAAAGTGAACTTCGCGCCAGCGCCGCAGCAATATTGACGCTGTCCCTTTTCGCACCTTTGGGTGTGTCGCTCGCGCAAAATGCCGCCGCGGGCAGCAACCAGCTCGAAGAGATCACGGTGACCTCGCAGCGCCGCGAGGAGAAGCTGCAGACCGTTCCGTTGGCCGTGACTGCCTTCTCGGCCGCGAGCCTGGAAACCCGGCAGATCAACCAGACCTTGGATTTGGCCGAGTTCGTCCCGAACATGGTTGCGCACAACAACACGGGTCTCGGCACCGCGAACACCTATTACATCCGTGGCCTCGGCAACACGGAATCGATCGCCACCTTCGATCCGCCGGTCGGCACTTATGTCGACGATGTCTATATCGCCCGCCAGAACCTGAACAATTTCGGCCTGTTCGATGTCGACCGCATCGAGGTGCTGCGCGGCCCGCAGGGGACGCTGTTCGGGCGCAACACGACGGGCGGCGCAATCGACATCATCCTGAAGAAGCCGTCCACCGACTATCAGGGCTATGCCGAGGCCGGCGCCGGCAAGTACAGTGCCTATTTCGGTCGCGCTTCGGTCGATCTGCCGATCAATGACAAGGTCCTCACCAAGTTCTCGTTCTTCGGCCATCACGATTCCGGCTGGGCGACGGATGTCACGACGAAGACCGCGCTGAACTATGATCATAGTTGGGGCGCCAGGGCGGCATTTCGTTTCCTGCCGACGGAGGGCATTACCTGGGACGTCGAAGCCGACAATGTCTACGAGAACTACTCGAACTATCTGAATTTCGTCGATCCGGTGACCGGCGAACGCGTGTCGCATAGCGGCTTCATCCAGGGCGGCCTCGCCGGCCTCGTCTATGGCGGCAAGGCCTATTACCCGCCGACTGCGGTCACCAATTCCTGGGCGGTCACGTCCAACCTGACCTGGGATTTCAACGACAATCTGTCGGTCAGCAACATCACCGGCTATCGCCAGACCCAGCAGGAATTCGCCAACGATTTCTTC
>CAZVYC010000146.1:12380-13050 GCA_964631425.1 uncultured Rhodospirillales bacterium | reverse complement strand
AGAAATCGTAATAAAGCCCCATCGCGGTGGTCAGGTTGCCGTTGCGTGCCATCACGTCGCGCAGGACCTTCTCATCCAGGCCTCCGGCCAGCGCCAGCCGCATGCCTTCGATCGCCGCCTGGAGCTGCATGTAGGTCACCAGGTTGTTGCAGAGCTTCAGCGCCATTCCCATGCCGACACCGCCGGCATGAATAATGGAGCCGGAATAAGCGTCGAGCATCGGCCGCACGCGCTCGATCAGGTCGGCATCACCGCCGACCATGGTAACCAGCGTTTTGGCCGCCGCTCCCATCGGCCCGCCCGATACCGCGGCGTCGACCAGATGCACGCCCTTGGCTTTCGCGGTCTCGGCCAAGGTGCGGACGGTCGCTGGGCGCACCGTGCTGTGGACAGCGATGATGCTACCGGGCTGCAAGGTTTCGAGCAAACCGTCCGGCCCGGCGACCACGGCGGTCACGTCTGCATCGTGTCGGACGCAGATGCCGACCTGACCAATGTCCCGTCCCAGCTCTGCCGGCGAGCCTGCGATCCTGGCCTTATCGGCGAAGGCGGCGCGCGCCTTCTCCGACGCGTCGAAAACCGCGAGCTCGAACCGGAACGCAAGTTGCTCGGCCATGGGCTTGCCGATATTGCCGACCTTCTGTTCGACAACCTGACCGCCCTTAAAGAG
>CAZVYC010000146.1:11046-12370 GCA_964631425.1 uncultured Rhodospirillales bacterium | reverse complement strand
GACCCCGATGAATCCGACCTTCATCGGGGCCCCTGCAAAACCCCTCGCCCCAGCGGGGAGAGGGAGCGGCCCATCGCCGCGACCGGAGGTCGCTGCTTGCGCTTCGCAGTCAGCCTTTGGCGGCGGCGATGGGAGGGTGAGGGGGCGCCCGCGTGAGCGGGCATGCAAAGGCCGGCCGCTGACGCGGCCGCCCCCTCACCCCAACCCTCTCCCCACCGGGGAGAGGGAGCTACAGCCACGGCGATCACACCCGCATCCATTGGCCGCCATCGACATTGAGGATGTGGCCGGTGATCCACGAAGCCTTGTCAGACAGCAGGAACAGCATCGCGTCCGCCAGGTCCTCAGGCGTCCCCAGCCGGGCAATCGGCATGCCTTGGGTCATGCCCGCGATGTAATCGTCGGGCACGACGCTGTGCAGCGCCGGCGTATCGGTCGGGCCCGGCGCGATGCCGTTGATGCGGATGTTCATCGGCCCAAGCTCACGGGCAAGCGCGAAGGTGAGGCCGTTCAGCGCCAGCTTGGCGACGCTATACGGGCCGATCGACATATAGGCTGCGGTCGAGGTCTGGTTGATGATCGCGCCGCCGCCGACCGCCTTCATGTGCGGTACCACCGCCCGGGTGGCGAGCAGTGCCCCATGGAAATTGATGTCCATGAAACGGGTGTAATAGTCCCACTCGGTATCGAGGCAGCCGGTGAGCCGCATGCCACCGAACAGCGCGGCATTGTTCACGAGGTAATCGATCCGGCCGAATTTCTCAGCCGCCGCCCCGGCCATGGCTTCGGTCGACTCCTTGGACGAGATGTCCACTTCGACGAAGAAGGCGCTGCCGCCCTCGCCATTGATCGAGTCCGCGACCAGTTTGCCTTTGGTCGCGTCGATCTCGGCGACCACGACGTGGGCCCCCTCAACGGCTAGCGCTCGGGCATAGCCCTCCCCGATTCCACCGCCGCTTCCGGTTACAATGCCCACCTTACCCTTGAAGCTCATCCCATCCTCCCATCCCGCGCCGCGCGCCTTAGCCCGGCCTATTCGGCGGCCTGGCCGGCTTGCCTGTCGATCTCGCCCAAAATGCGTTGTGTCACGTAGCGCATCCGGCTGGCCAACGGATAGCCGAGATAGAACGGCAGCAAGACTACCAGCTCGCGAACATGGTCTGGGGTGAGCTCTCCTTTGTGCAGAGCCGAGCGGATCTGGATCTCGAAGGTGTCCGGCTCACCCTGGGCGGCGATCATGCCCATCACGAACAAGCGTCGGTCGCGAATCGACATGCCGGGGCGCGACCAGACTTCGGCGAAAAGCTGATCGATCGTGTTGAAC
>CAZVYC010000146.1:0-11036 GCA_964631425.1 uncultured Rhodospirillales bacterium | reverse complement strand
ATCGTCGTGCAGATGCTCCGGTGGAAATGGCACGATGCCGCCGTAGAGCTCATTAAAGAACTTCATCCCGCGCTCGCGGCGCTCACTGTCCGACATCGCATTCCCCGTCCGGTTGCCCGTGTCCGGCCGGCCGCCGGTGTTGGTCAGGACTTATCCCGGCGGTCGCGGCGTGAAAACCAGCTGGACAGCGCACGAGCGGACGGACTTAATATAATCGGCCAAAAACGTTGCGGCCAAAAACCTGCGAGCATGGCGGATGGTTGTTGCTGTTGAAAAACCCCCACCCGTGGAACTGCCCGATGACGTCTGGGCGATCGAGGCCGAGCTCGAATTGCCTGGGATGGTCGTGCAGGTCGGCAGCTATGACTGGACGCGCGCGAGCGAGACGGTCCAACGGCTGGATGATCATGTACTGGCGATGTTGCTGTCGCCGCGGCATCGTTTCTCCCAGGGTTGCTTCGAAACGGCTGATGGGGATACGGGATTTATCGACATCGGCGACCTGATCATGGTGCCGGCGGGCGTCGTTATGCGCTCACGGGCCTCGGGCGGCCCGATCCGGTTCATCCGCTGCCGCTTTCGGCCGGACCGGTTCCGCGAGCTCACCGGACTTGGCGACGATTGGCCCCCGGAGGTTCTGAAGAGCTTGTTCGACATCCGCGACGCTCGGCTGCATGAAGCGATGATCCGGCTGGCGCACGAGGTGCTGGCGCGCGGGTATGGCGTCGAGCCGCTGTCCGAGGGCCTGGGCATGGCCGCCGCAGTAGATCTTGCCCGGTTCATCCGGAGCCTCGAACAGCAGCCGGAGATGATCGCCGGCGGTCTCGCCCCGTGGCAGCTCCGGCGGATCAAGAGCTATGTCGACAGCCATCCAGGCGCGATGGCGGACGTGAACGAAATGGCGGCGCTCTGTGGCATCAGTTGCCGGCATCTCAGGCGTC
Organism: uncultured Rhodospirillales bacterium; assembly: GCA_964631425.1. Lineage (GTDB taxonomy): Bacteria > Pseudomonadota > Alphaproteobacteria > BOG-932 > Roseiterribacteraceae > BOG-932. The sequence continues at coordinate 10,095 of CAZVYC010000146.1, read as the reverse complement.
TGTTCAAGCAGACGACCAAGCAGACCCTGCACGAATATATCCGTGACAGCTGGGTGGCCAAGGCCAAGTCGCTCTTATGCGACACCGATCTGCCGCTCAAGGAGATCGCGTCGCAGCTGGGCCTGACCGACCCGTCGAGCTTCTCGATGGCCTTCCGCCGCGCCACCGGCGCAGCACCGCGCACCTTCCGGCAGCAATTCGCCAAGGGCGGCTTCGTGGCGCGGAGCGAGAAAGGCTTCGGCGCTCCTACCTGACCTCTACCACCGCCACCTTGTTCACCCCGCTGCAGGCGAGATAGAGACGGCCGTCAGGTGTTGCCAGCATATTGCGGACCACGCCGCCGCCGGACGGGATTTTCTCCTCGGCGAAGGTCGCGGTTCGGGGGTCGAAGCGGACCAGCGTATTGGGGTCGACGCCGGACTCGCTGTACCAAACCACGCCGTCTGGCGCGACGGCGATGCCATATGGGCTGGCGTCGCCCTTGCCCGGCGATTGCCACTCATCGGCCTTGCCCGTCTTGGGGTCATAGCGGCCGAGATAGCCGCGCGCGTAGTCCGTATAATAAAGGACATCGTCGGCCGTGATCGCCAGACGGCGCGGCCGCGCGTTCTTTTGCGGCAGGGCATATTCGGTAATAGCCATCGTATCGGGATCGATGCTGGCCAGCTTGTTGGTCCCGAACTCGCAGAAAAACGGAACGCCCTTCGAGCTGACCACGATGCCGTACGGCAGCGCGCCCGCGGTCGGCACTTGCTTCAGCTTGATGTCGCCGGTCTTGGGGTCAAGCCGGCCGACGAAGTTCCCGCCCTGGACGGTGAACCAGAGTATGCCCTTCTGGTCGAAAACCGGCGTGTGCGGGTCGCGCGCCTTTTCGTCCGGCATCTTGTACTGGGTCACCTGTCCCGTTTTGGGATCGAGCTTGCCGATATAGCCGCCGGAATTGGCGGTAAACCAGATGTTGCCGTCCTTGTCGGCAACGAGCCCGTGCGGCCCGGAATGGGGCGGAACCGAGAACTCCTTGGAGGCCCCGGTCGCGGGATCGAGCCTGCCGATCTTGTCCGCCTGCTGCTCGGTGTACCAAAGTGCGCCGTCCGCGCCCAATGCCGGGTCATGCGGATGGGAATCCCTGGTCGGCGTGTCGTATTCCTTGATTACGAGCTTGAAATCGGCGGCGGCGACGCCGCCGGAAGTGCTGAGCACAAGAAGTCCGGCCGCGAGGGCCGAGGCGAATGATCTCTTCATGGCCTTCCCCATTCGCTTGCTGCCGCCGCGGCTCTATCGCGGCGGATTTCGGGAAGATAACACCGGCCGGAAATTGGCGGGAGGATGTTCTGCCCTGTGCTCCATCACTCGATCAGTGCCGTAATGTCCCGAATACCGGGGAGCACATGAAGGATGACGGCGGTCTCTCCCTCTACCTTGTAGATCGTAAGGAACCTACCGACGGGAAAGCTGCGCAGCCCCGCCCTGAGGTTCCGGACGCGCCCGACCCAGAAAAGGGTACTGCCCAAGCAGAGTAAAAATTCGTGCGATGGCATCGATCTGAATGTCCGCGCGATCGACGCTTCCACTTCCGCTCGCAATGTCGAACCAGATATCGTCGAGGTCCTGTTCCGCTCTGGATGATACCAGAAGAGCCATCAGCCGGCTGGTTGCTCGCGCGCGAGCCGCACCCGCCCTCGTCGCTTTACGTCACGCGCGAGCTCGTCGGTTGACCCACCAAATGTGCGCCCCTCCCCCCGTTGGATCGAAACGTCCGCTTCATCGACCGCAGCGAGGATTTCGGCACGCCGACGCTCGCGCTGTTCCCAGAGCGCCATCGCCTCGCGTGCCGCGTCTTCAGAGCTCCTTAGACGGCCTGCTTCGATGGCCTTCCGGATGAACGCTTCCTGGTCTGGGTCGGGTGAATCTCCATCGCCGCAAGATAGCACCAACGAACGTTCAATACTATTTCCCCAGCCAGAACTGCCGCGATTTGTGCGAATCCGGCACCTCCGTCACGTGGCTGATCTTCCCGTCCTTGATGACGAAGAGAAAGAAGATGTTGTTGCGATACACGCGCCCATCCTTGAGCTTGCCGTTGACCACGGTCAGCACGGCAACGCGGTCGTCCTCGGCTGTCACGGAATGGTGCTGGAAATCCAGCCCGCCGTCGAACATATTGAGTCCTTCCATCATCTTGGCCATCTGGGCCTTGGTGAAGGTCCCGGCCATCTCCCAGTCGCCCGGGACCGCCCAGGTGGCGTCGTCGGCCAGGAGCGTCAGGCCCTGGAACAGATCGCCTGACCGCTGGGCGGCGAAATAGGCCTCGACGATCTTCTTGTTGTCCTCGATGCTCATGTCCAATCCTCCTGTTGGCCGGGACCTTCGGCGATCAGCCGAAATTGGCTTGGCCGCCATCGAGCGGCAGGGTGACCCCCGTGACGTAGCGGGAGTCGGGGCCGACCAGAAACACGACCGCCCGGCCGATATCGGTCTCGGGATCGCCGATATGGCGGGACGGCACCGTGTCCAGGAAGGCGTTGGAGCCGACCGGGTCGGCGGCAATCCAGCCTTCGAGCGCCGGCGTCATCGCCAAGGGCGCGATCGTGTTGACCCTGATATTGTCCTGAGCCCACTCATGCGCCGCGGTCCGCGACAGGATGCGGATGGCTTGCTTTGCAGCTGCATAGACGCCGTAGCCTTTGGCGTCCCAGCGCTGTGCCGCCGAGGTCGCCAGATTGACGATGGCGCCGCCGCCCCGCGCTTTCAGGTGCGGATGCACCGCCTTCATGAACCGGAACGTGGCGAACGGGCCGGAATCAAAGGTTTCGGTAAACTGCCGGTCGTCCAGATTGTCCAACAGGTCGTTGTGGACGATCTGCGCGTTGTTCACGAGGATATCGATGCCGCCGAAGGTATCGAGCGTCGTCTTGACAGTCCGCGCGATATCCTCCGGCTTGCACACATCGCAGCCGACGGCGAGCGCGCGACCGCCGCGTTTCTCGATGGCCTCCTTCGTCCGCACGACCTTTGCTTCGGTCCGGCCGGCGACCACTACTGCCGCGCCCTCCGCCGCGAGCGCGAGTGCGATGCCCTCGCCCACGCCCTGCCCTGCGCCAGTCACGATCGCAACCTTTTCGTCAAGAATGCCCATGATGTCCTTCCCCTGCTTGGTATTTCGTCAATTGGCCGCGGTCTGCACGGCGGCATTGATGCCGCATTGGCGGCCGAAGAAAGTGGATTCGCCGATGCATGTGCCGGTGGAATAGCCCATCGAATCATAGGCCAGATTCGAGGCGCAGGCGCCGGCGGCGTACAGCCCGGGAATGGGCTTATCCGATTTGTCCAGCACCTCGCCCTTTTCCGAGGTCTTGAGGCCACCCAAGGTAAATCCCATGATCGGCGATGTGCCGAAGGTGCAGTCGATTGCCGCGAACGGCGCCTCGACGAGCGGCTGCAACCATTTCTCATGCTTGTGGAATTCCGGATCGTCGCCACGGCCGGCATGGGCGTTGTAGCGCGCCATCGTCTCCTCGAGCGCCCCTTTGGGAAGGCTCAGCCCGGCTTCCATCTCCGCGATTGTCTCCCAGGCATCGACCAGCTCGTGCGGGAACTCACAGCGCGCGAAGATGGCGCTGTCGCAGATCAGGTACGCGACCTTGTCCGGCTGCTTCAGACAGGCGGCGGTGGAACGGCTGTGATAGCTGTCCTCGGCCACGAAGCGCTTGCCGTGCTTGTTGACGAGGATGCCCTTCAACAGGCTCTCGGGCGGGTAAAAGGGCGAGGTGATGAAATACCCGTCCATATGCTCGAACGCGCCCCCAGCGCTTTCCCCGAGCCGGTGGCCTACACCTTCGATGAAGGTGGTGCCGAGCTTGCCGATCGTCTCGTCGCCGAAGTCAGGGCAATATTGCTGTACCATCGCCTGATTCATGCCGAACCCTCCGGTGGCGAGCACCACGCCCTTGCGCGCCCGCACGAAACGGTCCTCACCGAAATGCGTGTAACGCAGGCCCACCACCCGGCCCGTCGGGTCGACGATCAGTTGTCTCGCATTGGCGTCATATGCGATCCGGGCGCCCAGCTTCTCGGCCGTGGCGATCAGGCCTTCCATCAGCACCTGGCCGCCGCCGCCGGTTTCGCCGACGCCGACATGCTTGTCGTCCTTGCCCGGCATCTTGTGGCCCCGCGGCGCCGGCTTGGCCTGTTCGCGGAACGGCCAGACCATTTCGTTCCCGGTCCAGGCAAGCGATTCGGCGCTGGAATGCTCGTAATGCTTGTAGGGATAATAGCGGTCATCAAAGCGTGTCGCGTTGGCCTCGATCCAGTCGAAATGGGCAACGGACTGGTCGGCGTAGAGCCGGATCTTCTTGGGATCGGTCTCGGGGCTCATGGCCTTGAGATACTCGTACATGTCAGCAGCTGAATCCTCGATGCCATTCAGCTTCTGCACGCGCGTGCCGCCGCCCAGATAGATGAAGCCACCCGAGAGCGCGGTCGAGCCGCCACCGGCGGATGCGCGCTCCAGTACCAGCACGTCGGCCCCGGCCCGGCGCGCCTCGATCGCCGCACTGACGCCGGCCCCGCCGAGGCCCACAACCAGGACGTCCGTCGTATCGTCGAAATGCTTCACATCGCGTACGGCGACGGTTTCAGTACTCATGCTTCGTCGTTCCTCTCTGCGCTTTCTTTAATTCGTCATTCCCGCGCAGGCGGGAATCCAGTCAGACCCGCGTCCGCGGCGACATGAGTCTTGTCCGCACTGCCGCGCGTAAAGCTGGATGCCCGCCTCCGCGGGAATGACAGTTCTGAGATCACAGGCCGCTCGACGTGCGGCAGGATCTTCCGCTCGAAACGGCCCAGCTGTTCCCAGCCGATCTCGGGCGGCAGGCCGGAAATCAGCGGGTGGAGACTCAAATCGCCGTTCACGCCCCGGCCGTTGACATAGGCGAGCCCCTCCTTGGCCTGGAGGATCGGATAGGCTCCGGAAGCGCGGATCGTGGCCATATCGGACTGCGGGAAGCCGGCCTGGTTTGCGTCGCCGCTGGCGGTAATCCATTGCGCGTAGGAGCGGACTTCGTGTTCAATATAGGGCGACATCCGCGCCCACTCGCCTTCGACGTCATCGGTCACGACGAAAAAGCCGGTCCCAATGTCGCGCCAAGGCCCCGGATCGCCTCCGAGTCTCAACGCCTCTTCCCGGTAATGCTCATACAGCGGAGCGTCGCCGGTATAGAAATAGTCGGCGATGCGGGCCGCCCGCCGCGCCGCCGCGGGTGACGTGCCGCCCAGCCAGATCGCCGGGCGCGGCTTCTGCACCGGCGTCGGCATCACCCGCGCCTTGCGGCCCTGGTAGAGGAACTCCTCGCCCGTCCAGGCCTGCTTGATCGCCGCGATCCCCTCCTCGATCAGCGCCGGCCGCCGCACTGGATCGACGCCGAACATCTCGAACTCGTGGCGGGCATAGCCCGCGCCGAACACGACGTCGACCCGGCCGTTCGAGACGATGTCAAGCACCGCCAAATCCTCGGCCAGCTTGATCGGGTGGTGCAAGGGCAGCACGATCACGCTGAAGCGCAGCCGCACCCGTTTCGTGCGGGCAGCCACCGCCGCGGCCAGCACGATCGGCGACGGCAGATAGCCGTCGTCACTGCCGTGATGCTCGCTGAACTGGATGACATCGAAGCCGCGCTCGTCCGCCCACACGGCCATGTCGATCGCCGTGCGGTACAGTTCCACGTTCGACGCGCCCGACCCGACATTGCGCATGTCGAAGCGCAGGATGAGGTTCGGCATCCGCTTACGATCCCGGCTGCGCCTCGGGCAGGTCGAGCGTCGCGAAAAGATGGGCCGTGAGATTGGGCACCTTGTCGAACGGTTCGTACCGCTCCCACAGGCGGCTATAACCGGAATGGCGGATGAGCCATGCCCCGTCCACCTTGGCGTATTTGTCGTGATAGATCGCGGCGCCCTGGGTAGTCATGTTGATGTTGAAGTTCATCGCATAGTCGGTCAGGTACCAGATGCCGTCGGCGGTCTCGTCGTCATGCACGTCGATCTCGGGATGATGGACGATGTGCGAACCGGCATATTTCTTGTTGAACATCCCGGAGAGCGCGGCGATCACGGTGTCGCGGCCGGCTGATTCGAAACGGTAGCTGCCGCCGATATACTGGATGGTGATGTCGGGGTGCATGGCGGCTTTGAGGCCTGCGACATCCGCGGTATCCAGGCAGCGCATATAACGATACTTGAGCTGCTTGATCAGCTCGATATCCTCGAGACGCAGTGCCATATCCCCTTCCCCTTCCCCTTCCCCGTTCACGCTCGCCGCATTTAGGCCGGTCACCAGGCCGTTGGCCAGTCTTTTGCCGATGTCGGGGCCAACCAACTTCTCAGGACCTCCGAAGCTAGCATTAAAACATTTCGTGTAACTGGTTTTGTCGCCACTGCAACAACTGGCGGAGACCCGCCTGCCGGCCCACGAACCGCGACTCGCCGGCCACACCCGCTGGAGCAGGCCATCGCCGCGCGGCCTGTTCCCGTGTATGAGGAAAGGGATTCGGCTGCAAACCCAAGTTTCGCACACAAAGACCGCGACCATAATCTCAGGCGGTGGCAAGCCGGGGCGTCGGGAGGACTGGGAATGGGTGAAGCATTATCCGTGTCGGTCAGGGAGAACCTTCTCGCCGCATGGATCGAACGCCATATCGGCCGCATCGTACGGATGGAGGTGCAGCCGCGCTGGCGGCTCGCCTGGGCGGTCGATGTCGAGCGCGACGGCACCGTGCTGCCGCTCTATGCCAAGGGTCCCCGCGAAGTCGAAGCCATGGTGCCAGTGAAGCTCGAAGGCGCTGCCCTCCGCGTGCTCAATGAGAACGGCATCCCCGCACCCCGCCAGTACGGCTACTGTGCCGAGACCGACACGATCATCATGGAGAGGCTGACGGGCGAATCGCGGCTGGAAAATATCGCCGATGCGGACGAGCGCGATGCGATCGTCGATGAGTACGTCGCGGCAATGGCGACGATGCATCGGCTCGATCCTGCTCTGTTCGCCGCCGAGGGCTTCCCCGTGCCGCGCGACCCCGCGGCCGCGCGGCTGGCGCAGTTCGGCAAGATCGAGGCTCAGTACCTCGCCCGCAAGCGCGTGCCGGAGGCCTGCAACGAATTCCTGCGGCTGTGGGTCCGCCGAAACGTGCCGGAGGGGCCGGTCGAACCCGCCTTCATCACCGGCGACGCGTTCCAGATGATGTATGATCAAGGTCGCCTCAAGGCGATGATGGATCTGGAGATGGCGTGTATCGGCGACCCGATGCTCGACCTCGCCTGCATCCGGATGCGGGACCTGAGCGAGAAAACCGGGAATGCGGCCCGGATTACCCGTCGCTATGAAGAACTGTCGGGCAAGCCGGTCGACTACGGGGTGCTCGGCTTCCACCTGGCGGCGATCGCCGCCGCCTCGTCGTTGCTGATCAGCGACGTAATGGCCAGCCCGACACCAGATACCGACTATTTCGAGTATTACGTCTACTACCACGGCTCGCTCAGGGTCGGGCTGGAGGCGGTTGCCGAAGCCGTGGGCGTGATACTGGACCCGATCCCCGAGCCGGAAATGGCGGAAAGCAGCGACAGCATCCACCTCATGATGCTGTCGCGCTCGGTCGAGCAGATGCCGGCGCGGACCGATCTCGAACGCTACCAGCAAAGCAAGGCGCTGGCCGAAATCGCCTTCCTCGAGCGGAGGAACCGCTACGGCGCAGCGCTGGACACCGATTATCGCACGGAACTCGCGGCAGTCCTGGGCGAAGTTCCCGACGGCGCCAGGGAGGCGGAAGCGGCGCTCGAAGCGTTCATTCAGTCGGCAGGACCAACTTGGGACGAACGGCTGCTGCGACTCTTGCACCAGCACGAGTTGCGCCAGTGTTTCCTGGCGGACATTCCCCAGAACGGACGGCTGCGGCGGTTTCTGCGCGAGAGCATCGCGCCCGTTCGCTAGCCCATGCGCTATTATCGCCGCGGCACATTTGCCACTCCGCCAATGTTGCTTCTGCATGCCGAGAAACGCTGCGCCCAAGGCTGACCTCGATTCGGTCGAAAGGCTTCGCCGACATGTGCGGATCCTGGTCGATCTTGGCCGCTTGGCTGGCGAGAACCTGGAACTCGACAAGTTTCTGGACCAAGTCGTCGTTCAAGTCGCCCGTGCCGTCGAGATCGACCACGTGAAGGTACTGCTGTATCGTCGCGCCAGGTCCGATTTCATTGTCGCCGCGGGCTATGGGTGGAAGGAAGGTGTGGTAAGGCAGGCGACGTTGCCGGCCGATATCCGATCACCGGCAGGCCGCGCTTTCCAGACCGGAGAACCTGTCACGATCTCCGATTGGGGCAGTGAGCCCGGCTTTACGGCTCCTGCTATGCTGAAGGAGCACGGCATTGTCGCGCTGGCCAATGTGCCGCTCTTCATCGACGGCGCGACATCGGGGGTGCTTGAGGTCGACAGCACGGTCCCGTGCGACTTCAATCCGGATACCACCGAGTTCCTGATGGCCGTCAGCACCCTTATCGGCGGAATCATGCAGCGCCTGACGGCGGAGCAGAACGAAAACGAGGCCCGCGCCGCCAAGGCGGCGGTCGAGGCGCGCTATCAGGACCTGCTCCTCCGTGAGATGCAGCATCGCGTAAAGAACAACTTCCAGTTCATATTGTCATCGGTCGCACTTCAAAAACGCCGCTTCAAGGGCGCGGAGATACATCGCGCTCTCTCGCATATCGAAAACCGCATTAGCGCGATTTCGCTGGCGCATGATCATTTGGCGCCTCGCCGCGGCCACGCCACCAACCTCGCCGGCTATGTCCGCGCGCTATGCGCTTCGCTCGAGCAGCAGGCGGAAGGGGTCGCAATCGAGCTCAATCTCGATGAAGTGGAACTCGCGATCGATCGCGCGGTGGCGGTCGGCCTGGTATTGAACGAGACGGTGACCAACAGCATCAAGCATGCATTCGGGGATGGCGGCGGCCGGATCAGCGTCAGTTTAAAGGGCGGCGTCGGCTACGGCGAGGCGAGGCTGACGATTGCAGACAATGGACATGGCATCAAACCCGACAGCCAGCCCGGCAGCGGGCTTGGTCTCATCTCGCTGCTCGCCCGGCAGATCGGCAGCACCGTCGAGCGGCAAAGCTCCGATCAGGGCACGACACTTTCGCTGACCTTTCCGCTGGTCTGACCAAGCGCATTCCTGCCCCGCCGCTATCGCGCTTGTTGAGCAAGGCAGAGCCTCGTAAACGGCCCGCGGTCCGATCTGAAAGGTCTTCCGAATGGAACCAGTCCCGTCCGGCGCCGTGCTGCGTTGCGCGCCGAATTTTCGTGATATCGGCGGCTACGAGACCGAAGACGGGCGACACGTGCGGCGTGGACGCGTGTTCCGCTCGCAGGTGATCGCCGGCCCAACGGAGGATGATACATCTTCGCTGAGGGCGCTCGGTATCCGCTACGTCTGCGACCTCCGGGGCGAGAACGAGGCCGCGCGGGCGCCCTGCGCGTGGCCCGACGGCGTGAAGCCGGAAACCCGCAACCTCAATATTGGCGCCGATGTCCGGGCGGGAACGCAGATGCTGATCGACATCATGGTCGCCGACCCTTCCGCCAGCGGCATCCGCAAGATGATGATGACGACGTACAGCATGCTGCCCGTCGCCTTCGCCGGCAAGCTCGGCCTCTTTTTTGACGATCTGTTGTCAGGTGGTCGGTTTCCGGCGGTGATCCACTGCACCGCTGGAAAGGACCGCACCGGGTTCAGCATCGCCATGCTGCTGCTGGCGCTGGGCGTGCCCCGGCAAACGGTGCGGCAGGATTACCTCTTGACCGAGCGGTTCCTCGACCTGACTTCGATGATGAAGGCCTCGGCTGCCTATCTTCACAGCGTGCTCGGCGACCGGGTGACGCCGGACGCCTCCATGCTGCGCGCACTGTGCGGCGTGCATGGCGACTATTTGGATGCGGCGCTGGGCGTGGTCGAACGGGACTATGGCTCGGTCGATGGCTATCTGGCCGATGCGGCCGGGCTTGATGCGGACAAGCGTGTAGTGCTGAAGGCCCTGCTGCTCGAATAACTG
>CAZVYC010000145.1:0-13085 GCA_964631425.1 uncultured Rhodospirillales bacterium | reverse complement strand
ATCGAGACCCTGGATGCGCTCTCGAGGCTGGGCTACGACAATTTCGAAGTCCTGGTGATCGACAACAACACCAAGGACGAGGCGGTGTGGCGGCCGCTTGAGGCGCACTGCGCCGTTCTGGGGCCTCGTTTCCGCTTCTTCCACCTGGCCAACTGGCCGGGTTACAAGGCCGGCGCGCTCAATTTCGCGCTGCGCAACTCCGCGCCCGACGCCGCGGTCATCGCCGTCATCGACAGCGATTACGTCGTCGATCCCGACTGGCTGTCGGCGATGGTGCCGCATTTCGAGAACCCGAAGGTCGGTCTCGTCCAGTCGCCGCAGGATTACCGTGACTGGCAGGGCGACACCTTCAAGACGATGTGCAACTGGGAATATGCCGGATTCTTCAATATCGGCATGATCACCCGCAACGAGCGCAACGCGATCATCCAGCACGGCACGATGACTATGATGCGTCGTGCCGCGCTGGAAGGCGCTGGCGGTTGGGCCGAGTGGTGCATCACCGAAGACGCCGACCTCGGTCTCACCCTGTTCGAGCAGGGCTGGGAGGCGCTCTACGCCCCAGACAGCTTCGGCAAGGGCCTGATTCCCGATAGCTTCTCTGCCTACAAGACGCAGCGTCACCGCTGGGCTTATGGCGCGGTGCAGATCATGAAGCACCATTGGCGCAACCTGCTGCCGGGCAGCAAGGTGCTGACCGCCGGCCAGCGCTATCACTTTATCGCCGGCTGGGTCCCTTGGTTCGCCGACGCGGCGCACATGCTGTTCTCGGCCGCCTCGATCGTCTGGTCGCTCGGCATGCTGACCATGCCGGCGATGGTCTGGTTGGGTACACGCCTCTGGGGCGAGCATTACGATCTCGGCCACCCGCTCTATAACAGCATCAAGAATGTCATCGGATCGACGTTCGGCTTCCCGCCAATGGCCTTCATGATCCCGACCATCCTCGCCTTCATCTTCAAGCTCGTGGCCGGCTTCTGGGTCTATTCGCTGCGCATCAAATGCAGCCGGCTGCAGAAGGTTGGCGCGGCAATCGCCGGCATGGCGCTGACCCACACAGTCGGGCGTGCCATCTGGCAAGGCATCTTCACCTCCGGTCGCCCCTTCGTCCGCACGCCCAAATGCGCGGACCAACCGGCTCTGATGCAAGGTTTCCTGATGGCGCGCGACGAGATCATCTGGCTGATCGCCCTCGTCACCGCCGCGGTGCTGGTCCTCTGGAATTTCACGCCTGAGAACGAGCAGGCGCTCATCTGGTCGGCCGCCGTGCTGGTGCAGGCCCTGCCCTTCCTGGCCGCGTTGATCACCTCGATGACCAACGCGCTGCCCATGCTGTTCGCGCGGCACGCCATCGAGGCAGCGGCGCCCTCGCCCGCCGAGTAAGGTCTACGAGAGCGCCCGGACAGTCGCCTTGAGGTAACCCCACCCGGTGATCAGGGTCAGCGCCGCGGCGACCCACAGCAGCACGAGCCCGGGCAGGTGCGCCGCGGTGACCGGCGCGATCAGCAGGATGAGGGCCACCAGCTGGATCGTCGTCTTCCATTTCGCCAGCTGGGTCACCGGCACCGTCACGCCGAGCGGCCCCAGATGCTCGCGGAAGCCGGAGACGGCGATCTCGCGCAGCAGGATGGCCAGCGCCGCCGCGATCGACCAGCCGGTGACCCCGCCGGTCGCGACCAGCAGCATCAGCGCGGCCACGACCAAAAGCTTGTCGGCGATCGGGTCCAGCATCCGGCCGAATGCCGAGCCCTGGTCCAGCAAGCGGGCCAGATATCCGTCGAACCAGTCGGTCACCGCCGCGATCACGAACAGCGCCAGGGCCAGCCAGCGCACCGCGGCGCCATCCATGAAGAACAGGACCGCGAACGGGACGATCAGGGCGATGCGGAGGAGCGTCAGCGAATTGGGCAGGTTGAGCATGGCCGCATGCTATATCCTTCCGGACGACGCCAGCCAACGCTTCAGAACCTCACGTAACACGATCATTTGATGCCCGCCGCTCCGCCACTGCCTGAAGACCGCTCAACGCGCCGCCGCTTCGGCGCGACCTACTCGCCCTGCCGTGCCTACCGCTATCGCCTGTGGCGGGCCTGGGCACCCGAAGCGCGGAGGATCGTCTGGATCATGCTGAACCCGTCGACGGCCGATCACCTCGGCAACAATGACCCGACCATTGAGCGCTGCGAGCGCCGGTCGGTGGCATGGGGCTACGGCCGCATGGAGGTCGTCAACCTGTTCGCCCTCCGCTCACCCTGCCCGGCCGCCCTGCGCAGCGCCGAGGATCCGGTTGGGCCGGACAATGACCGCACCATTCGGCGGGCCCTCGCCCGCGCCGACGCGATCTTGTGCGCCTGGGGCGCGCTGGGCACACAGCGAGGGCGCGCCGGAGCCGTCATCGCCCTGCTCGCCGGCAAGCCCCTGCTCTGCCTCGGGACGACGCTGGGCGGCCATCCCGCCCATCCGCTTTATCTCGCCTACGACCGGCAGCCCGTCGGCTACGTGCCCGAGTGGAAATGATCGTAGATCTGCCGGGCGACCGTCTTCGAGATTCCGGCGACCGCCTCGAGGTCGGCGACACCGGCATTGGCAACGGCGCGGGCCGAGCCGAAATGATGCAACAGCGCTCGCTTACGCGTCGGGCCGATCCCCGTGATCTCATCCAACGGTGAGATGCCGATGGCGCGCTGCCGCTTCGCCCGATGCGTGCCAATCGCAAACCGGTGCGATTCGTCCCTGAGCCGCTGCAGATAGAACAGCACCGGGTCGTTGGGCGGCAGCGTGAATGGCGGCCTGATCTTGCCGTCGGCGCCGACCAAGAAGAATTTCTCCCGGCCGGCGTCGCGGTCCGGCCCCTTGGCAATGCCGACAAGAGGAGGCGGTACTGCAACGCCCAGCTCCGCCAAAACGTCGACCGCCACCTGCAGCTGCCCCTGCCCGCCGTCGATCAGCACCAGGTCCGGCCACCCTGCCCCTGCGCTCTCGGAAGCGTTCTCGCCCTCGCCTGTATCCTCGCGCACCGCGCGGGTGAAGCGGCGCGTCAGCACCTCGCGCATCATCGCGTAGTCGTCACCGGGCGCGACCGGCCCCTTGATGTTGAACTTGCGATAGGCGCTTTTGCGGAATCCCTCGGGGCCGGCGACGATCATCGCGCCGATCGCGTGGCTGCCCTGGATATGGCTGTTGTCGTAAACCTCGATGCGGTCAGGCGGCGCGTCGAGGCCGAACGCCTCGGCGAGTTTTCGCAGCAATTCGGCCTGGGACGCGCTTTCGACCAGCCGGCGGGCATGGGCTTCGCGGGCATTGGCCTGCGCATGCTCGACCAGCCGCTTCTTGTCGCCCCGCTGCGGCACGGCGAGCTCGATCCTGCGTCCGGCACGGAGGGCGAGCGCCTCGGCGATCAGCTCCTGCTCGGCGACCTTGTGGCTTAGCAGAATCAGCGGCGGCGGCGCCTTGTCTTCATAGAATTGCGCAATGAAGGCACCCAGCACTTCCTCCACCGGAACGCTGTGATCGTGTGACGGGAAATAGGGCCGGTTGCCGTAATTGCGGCCACCGCGGAAGAAGAAAACCTGGATGCAGGTCTGCCCCCCCTCCTGAAATGCCGAAATTACGTCGGCATCGCCGAGGTCAGCGCTGTTGATATCTTGGTGCGCCTGGATCGAAGCCAGCGCCCGGATGCGGTCGCGGAAGCGGGCCGCCCGCTCGAAATCCATCGCCTCGGCCGCCTCTTTCATCTCTCGGACAAACGAATCCTGCACTTCGCGGCTGCGGCCGGCGAGGAAGTTTTTCACCTCGTCGATCTGCCTGGCGTAATCCTCGGCCGAAACCAGCCCGACGCAAGGCGCAGTACAGCGCTTGATCTGGTATTGCAGGCAAGGTCGCGAGCGGGTCGAAAAAACGGTATCGGCGCAGCTGCGGATCAGGAACGCGCGCTGCAGCGCAACGATTGTCCGGTCGACCGCGCCGGCCGATGCGAACGGCCCATAGTAGGTGCCGTTCGCGCGGGAGCCACGATGCTTGGCCAGCCGCGGAAACGCGTGGGTGGTTGTCAACTCAATGTAAGGAAAGGATTTATCATCGCGCAATTGGACGTTGTAGCGGGGTTTCAGCCGCTTGATGAGGTTCGATTCAAGCAGCAGCGCCTCGACCTCGCTCGTCGTCCGGACGAATTCCATGGTACGCGTCTCATGCACCATGCGCTGGATCCGGACCGGCAATTTCATCGGCTGCGTATAGGTCGTAACGCGCTTCTTCAGGCTGCGCGCCTTGCCGACATAGAGCGGGTCACCTGCCGCGTTCATCATCCGGTAGACTCCGGGTGCGTTGGGCAGCGTCTTGGCGAAATCGCGGATGACGTCCATCCCGTTCACGCGGGGTCCGGGGTCAAGCTTTTTCGTGTACCTCATTGGCGTTTTTTCCCAAGCGATCGCTTGGCGCATCCTAAGCCCAAGCTTTGCCAAGCATTCCCAAGACTATCCACGGAACCTGTGGATAAGTTTGTGGGCAGTATATCGCCCCGGAACGGCAAATGGCGCTGAATCAAGTGATTCCGGAACTTTGCCTAATTTTTAGGCAGAAGTCACAAGCCATTGATTTCATGTAACAATTAAAAGTCAACGTCCAGAACAAATTCAAATGCAATTAAAATTTTTCCGATTCCGTCGCCCCCTTGGGACAACTAACCGGGAGTGAACAACCGGCCGCATTCAAACAAGCTATGTCGTTCCACATCAACAATCCCTTCTATCCCTTTGAGGTACTGCACAAAGCGGGCTTACGAAAGGATGACAAGCCGAACCTGATTCCGTGAAATCACTCCGGTGGCACGACCCCGCGCGGTGGCTGCGCCCAGGCCAGATGCTCGCCGGCGTCGACCGTGATCATCTGGCCGGTCACGGCTTCGGATTCAATCAGGAAGCGGACGGTGCGCGCGACGTCGTCCGGCGACAGCTGCCGTTGCAGAGGAAGGCTCGACCAATGGAGGCGGAAATGCTCCGCGGTCTGGCGCTCGTTCGGCAGGATGGGCCCCGGCCCGACCGCATTGACGCGGATACGCGGCGCCAAAGCCAGCGCCATGGTCTGGGTCAACGTCCACAAGCCCGCCTTGGACACGGTATAGCTGACGAAGTGCGGCGTCAGGTTCCAGACCCGCTGGTCCAGGATATTGACAATCGAGCCCTGACGCTCCGTCGGCAGCAGGCGGGCCAATTGCTGCATGAGGACGAATGGTGCGCGCAAATTGATGGCCAGCTGCCGGTCCCATCCTTCCCGCGTCACCGTCAGCGCCTCGTCGCGCTCGAACAAGCTGGCGTTATTGACCAGGACGTCAACCGCTCCCAGCGCCTCGGTTGCCCGGGGCACGATCGCCTCGACTGCTTCCTCGTCCCCCAGATCGGCGCCGACCAGTGCGGCCCGCCGTCCGAGCCGTTCGATCTCGCGCGCCAGTGCCGCCGCCGCTTCGGCCGAGCCGCGATAGTGGATGGCAATGTCGCACCCGGCGCGGGCAAGCTCGAGGGCGATGGCGCGGCCGACCCGCTTGGCGGCGCCGGTGATGAGGGCGGTACGAGTCATGAGATGAACTGTACCGCCCCCCAGCCCCGCTGCAAGGCGATCTTTGTCCTCACGCCACCGCCGTCATCCGTGGCCTGGCGGCAATCTCGTTCACCGCATTGTAGTCGGTCTTGCCGGTGCCGAGGACCGGGATCGCCGGCACATAGATCAGTTCCGACGGCGTCGCCACCTCGGGGAGCCCGCGCAGGCGGACATAGGCGGCGAAGTCGGCGCGGGTGACCGAGGGCTTGCTGGTGATGAGAACGAGCCGCTCGCCCTTCCGGCTGTCGGGCTGAGACACCACCGCGTGGAAGGCGTCCGGCCACAGCGCGGCGGCCCATTCCTCGACCGCCGACAGCGACACCATCTCGCCCGCGACTTTGGCGAAGCGCTTGGCACGGCCGAGGATGGTGACATAGCCCGCCTGGTCGATCTCGACGACGTCGCCGGTGTCGTACCAGCCGTCGGCCGGGGCTTGGACTACGCCCGGCTTTTCGGCGCGCACATACCCCAGCATGATATTGGGACCGGAAACGAAAAGCCGGCCGCCGCGTTCGATGCCTTCGATCGGCTCGACTCGCGCCCGGATGTCCGGCAGCAGGCGGCCGACCGTGCCGTCCTTGGCGTGCATCGGCGTGTTGATCGCCAGCACCGGGGCGGTCTCGGTCGCGCCATAGCCCTCCAGGATGCGCACGCCGAACTTCTCCGCCCAGACCCGCCGCGTCTCGGCCCGCACCCGTTCGGCACCGGCGAAGACGTAGCGCAGCGTGTGGAAGTCGTACGGGTGCGCCTGCCTTGCGTAGCCGGCGAGGAATGTGTCGGTGCCGAACAGGATCGTGGCGCCGGTGTCGTAGGCGATCTCCGGTATGCGCCGGTAATGCAGCGGGTTGGGATAGAGCACGGTCTTCACCCCGGTGACGAGCGGCAGCAGCAGGCCCGCGGTCATGCCGAACGAGTGGAACACCGGCAGCGCGTTCAGCACCACGTCGGTCGGGTTGAACGCGATCCGCGCCGCCGCCTGGCCGGCATTGGCCAGCAGATTGCGATGGCTCAGCACCACGCCCTTGGGCGTACCCTCCGAGCCGGAGGTGAACAGGATGAGCGCGGGCTTTCCGGGATCGACCTTGCGCTGCCGGCGGCGGGCGAAGGGCCGGTCGAACAGCCCGCGCAGCTTGGCCACCGTACTTATTTCGGCACGGAGATCTTCCAGATAGACGACCCGCGCCGCTTCGGCCACACGGGCGACCAGCGGCTCGAACTTGCCCACGGTCACGAATCGCCGCGAGGTCAGGACCGTCCCGATCGAGGCGGCCTTGAGCGCCGCCATCATGGCCTCGGCACCTGTCGAGTAGTTGAGCATCGCCGGCACCCGGCCGAAAGCCTGCAGCCCGAACAAGGTCACGACCCCGCCCGCCGCGTTCGGCAGCAGGACGCCGACCGCTTCGTTCGGCTGCGTACGACCCGCCAACCGGCGGCCGAGCACCAGTGACGCGGTCAGCAGCCGCCGATAGGTAAGCGGCGTGCGGTCCATGTCCTCGATGATCTCGCGATCGCCGTGCTCGGCTGCCGCGTCGATCAGCGCGCCGAGCACCGTCCGGTCTGTATCGAAGGACTGGAACGCGGCGTGGGACATGGTGTCGTAGAGGCCCCGCCCCAGCGCCTCGCGGCGGGCACGGCCGGTAGTCCCTTCCGGCGCCGCCAGCCGTACCGGTGGCAGGATGGTGACCGTGATCCTGGGGAAGAGCCGTCGCCGATAGACACCTTTGAGGCGGCTCCAGAAGGTCTGGCGGGCGCCGTCGATGCGCACCGGCACCAGAGGCGCGCCCGCCTTGTCGGCGACCAGCGCCGGACCGTCGTAGATTTTCATCAGGCTGCCCGTCCGGGTCAGCCTTCCTTCCGGGAAGATCACGCAGTGCCGCCCGGCGCGCACCTCACGGACCAGTGTCTTGATCGCCATCGGGTTGGTCGGGTCGATCGGCAGCGCCTCGATGAGACCGGTGGCCCAGCGCACCCACCATTTGCGCGCGGTAAAGGTATTGATCGCGAAGGCCGGACGTCCAGGCAGCGCGGCGGCGAGGAGCGCACCATCGATCCAGGTGACATGGTTCGGCGCGATCACCGCCGACGGCCCGGCCGCCGTGAGGTTTTCCGCACCCCTCACCTCGACGCGGTAGACCAGCAGCAGAAGCCGCCCGAACAGCCCCAGCGCCGCCTCCGGGATGTTGAGGCAGGCGGGAATGGCGGCGAAGGCGGTGGCGGCGGCGCTTCCCAGCAGGACCAGGCGCACCGTCGCGGCAGTGTCCATCCCCAGCTTCTGCGACACCATGCCGACGACCGCGGCCGTGACGGAGCCCACCACCATGTAGATCGCATTCAAGAGATTGTTGCCCGAGACCGCGCGGGCCCGCGCCTCCGCCGGCGCGCCGCGCTGGAGCGCCACATAGAGCGGCACCGAGAGCAGCCCGCCGCACAACGAGGCCAGGAAGAGCCAGCCCGCGCCGAAAGCGATCGCCGCCGGTCCTGAAGCCTGGACGGTGGCAACCGAGACCATGGCAAGCGCCATGCCGATAAACCCGAGCGGGATCACCGCGCCGGCCCAACGCCGCTTCGCCAGCCGCCCATAGGCAACCGAGCCCAGGCCGATGCCGCCGGCCAGCGCCGCGAGCAGGATCGTAGCCGCTCTGGGAGGCGCGTGGAGCACGTCGCGGGCATAGGCCGGCATCTCTGCCAACAGCACGGCGCCCGCCATCCAGAACCACGACAGCGCAACCGCGGCGGCATGGGCCCGCTTCCATCCCCCGAGCGTGCGTAGCAGATGGCGGGTGCCGGCGAACGGCACGAAGGAGAGCGTCACCGTCCGGTCGACCATGCGGCTCAGCGGAATCCGGAAGGCGAGGATCGCCCCCGCACCCGATACGGTGAGCAGAACTGCGAGCGCGAGCGGCGTCGCGCCCAAACCGCCGGCGAGGCCACCGGCGATCGTCCCGGCCAGGATGGCGAGGAACGAGGCCGATTCGACGAAACCATTGGCCGCTATCAGCTCATCGCCGGCCACCAGCTCCGGCAGGATGCCGTATTTGACCGGACTGAAGAACGTCGCCTGCATGCCGGCCAGGAACATCGAAGCCAGCATCAGTACCGTGTCACCCGACCAGATGGCCACACCGGCGAAGCCCATGACCGGGATTTCCATCAGCTTCACCAGCTTGGCGACGCGATGCTTGGGAAACCGGTCTGCCAGCCGCCCGGCCAACGGCGCGAAGAAGGCATAGGGCAGGATGAACAACGCCGTGGCGACGGCCGTCGCTGTGGCGCTCCCCCCGCCGAACAGGAGCAGCACGCCGATCGCCGACTTGGCGAAATTATCGGCGAAGATGCCGAGGGTCTGGGAGAGGAAGAGCGTGCCGAAGCGGCGTGTGCCAACAAGGGAAAGGCCAGAGACGAGGGACATGCGAGCTCCTTCAGGTTTCCGTTGCGGATAAAGCGGCAAAGGCGGGATGAACGTCGCGCTCTGCTGGACCTCTTATTGAACATCGTTCATAATCACTTCTAACCGATGACTGAACGTTGTTCAAGAGAGAAAATGAACGCTGTTCAAGGTAAATTCGAGAAAGCTGCGCCGCGGGCGGGCCGCGACGTGCTGCGCCAGCGTGCACTCGATGCCGCACGGCGAATCCTGGAGGCGGAGGGGTACAGGGCGCTGAATGCTCGCCGCGTGGCCGGGGAGATCGGCGCCGCAGTCGGGACGCTTTACAATTTGTTCGAGAATTTCGACGAGATCATCCTGAGGCTGAACCTGGAGACCTTACAGGAGCTGGAGGCGGCGTTCGCCGCCCGCGCGGTGCTGCCCGAGGACCCGAGCGAGGCGACCTTGGCGATCGCGCGGGACTATCTCGACTTCACCGCCCGCCACCGCAACCGGTGGGCGTCGGTGCTGGAGTTCAAGAGCGGGACGCCGCACGCCTTCATGGAGCAGTTTCCCCAGGTCATCAGCCGTCTGGTCGTCGAGGTCGAGCGGGCGCTCGCCCCGCTCTTCGCCCCCGGCCAGGAGAGCGATCGGCGTCTGGCCGCGGCGGTGCTGTGGACCAGCCTGGAGGGCATCTCAGCCCACACCGCCGCCAACAACCTCCGCATGGTCGCACCCACAACCACCTGGGACATGACCCGCTCGCTGATCGTGAACTACCTGGCGGGCCTCAGCCTGAACCGGCCTAGTCCGGGTGGCCACCCGGACCGGGCCATTCCTTGCGGAATGGATTGAGATTAGCAAAGTGCGCTCATACAAGGGTGGGCTGAGCACAAGCGAAGCCCATCGTCCGTTCGATTGGAGGCCTGCCTCGCGAACGCGCCCGCGATAGTCGCTTTTTGTTCTTGACATTTTCTCCTATGTTCTGTAGTTTGAGCGCTCGCAACCAGGTCACATCCTGCCCGCAGGCGCCCAACCGCTGGCCTTCACAAGGAGAACAGTTCTCGATGAATTGGCCTATTCGGATGGTTCGCTTGTCGTCTGATCCCTTCGCAAGCGGTTTATGGTGCGGGCCAGATGGGCTGATGCTCTCTGGTCAGCCTCTGCTGAAAAAGACCTTATCGGGCTTCGAGCCTCGCACTCAGCCTGAACTACAAGCGCTATTCGACAGAACATACGGCGAGCCGTCGCTCCTAAATGCCGAAGACTACCTGCCGGGACTAACCAGTGTTGCCCGTTCGCTGGATCGCGGCGACCTTCCGCTGGCCATGATCGGCAGTCTGTTGCTGAAGCTGCCGGAACCGCCCGAAGATCATGAGCCGCTAGAGCCGCGGGGGAGCAATACGGAGTTTAAGCTGGCCTATAGCGATACGGAACTCCGAAATGAGCTCGGAGAATGGACAAATGGTTCCACAAACGCGCCTAGGCGAACACTTTTTTCTGATCCCGCGAAAGAAGCCCCGTCCGATTCGGCAAATCCAGAAGTTGAGATCGGCGGCGCCGAAGAAGCAGGAGTAGCTGCTCGAACTCTCGCCGGGAGATCGGCAAGGCTGGCGCCATTCCTCGGTCGACTAGGCGGGGCGGCCGTCGGAAGTCTCATCCCAACTTACATCAACAACATCCATGAAGGGCAGCTGTCCGGCTTTCCAGGATTGAATTATCGATCTGATGAGGGCGCGGTGACGCTCGAGCGCCTTGGTGCCAACGGCAATATCGAAACGCTATATCACGGCCTCCCCGATAAGGATGATTTTTATTATGATCGCGAGGGCCATATTGTTGGCCAACGCATCGGAACCTCGGTGGTTTTTGATCCCGACTTCTTGGCTGACCTTGCGAACAAGCCCCCAACATCGCCGCGAAGCAAGCCTCCAACATCAGCGCGAACCGACACGCCGCTCTCACCAGCCACTTCGGATACTACTGAAAACGACGAACCCAGGCTGTGCCCTCCACCAACGCCGGAAAACATAAATAGGCGGTCCGAGCGAGCATTGGCCTATCAGCGCCAAATCACAGGTCTGCCTGATGGGTGGGATGTACTTTACCATGACGTCAGATTTGACGGTTGCGTCAATCCTGTGGTTGACTTCCAGGAAGCAAAGGGCCCGATGCCAAGCTTCATCGTTACTGCGACGGAGGATAAAATAAAGAAATTTTATATATACGATGGCGTGATGAAGCAAGCTGCCCGTCAAAGTATCGCAGCCGAAAGTCATCATGTCGACTGGTATTTCGCCGATAAGGCATTGGCTGATTTCTTCGAAGCTGAATTTAAAGGTAAATTTCCAAATATCACTGTCCATCATGTCGATGCACTGATAAAGATCCTCAACTATATCGCAAGCTTGATTAACGAACCCCTGTGGGGATGGAACGGACAAGCTTGCCGGCCGGCTCTGTGGGGTATGGCTAATTCCTAACATGGAGGTAATCATGAGCGATGATATGGGATTGTTTTGCTATCAAGACGGCGACTTTGGCGTAATGCCCATCGGTCTCGTGCTTAAAATATTAGGCCCGTTCGTGAAAGATCGGAACGCCGATCAATGGGAATTATCGTTTCCGGATGGCGGCGGAGGAAATATGATGCCCGTGGCCGATAGGTCCCATCCCGATATTGCTATCAATCGTCCGCGCGGTAGCGATCTTTACGACGCGATCTACGAAATCATGCGGCAGACGCATACAATCATGTGGTGGACTGGCGGTCCCGATCAGATTACGGCGGACGAGAACATCGCCGACCACCTTCCACCTGGCTTCATCGAGGAATATGGCCGACCAGCGCTCGTCCGCAGCGGCGCGGATATCTTGGCCGAGATTGCAAAAACGTGACCACGGCGGACGGCACCTCACCAGATACGCGTTACAACGCCGTCGAAAACCGTATCCGCCGAAATGATCGACAGGTTGTAATGCGAAGCGGTCGCCGCGAGCAGGCGATCGAAGGGATCGCCATGTGCCCAAGGCATCATGCCGGCAGCAACACAGACATAAGGATCGAAACCCGCCACCGCGCCACCCTGCTCTCCCAAGAGCGCGGGAAGACGGCCGATGAACGCTTCCATTTCAGGCCATTTCCCAAGGCGCACTTTCTGGCTGATTTCGAAGAAGGAAATGGGGCTGACGAGAACCGTTTGAGCCTCTTCGATGGCGGCCGTGGCCTTCTGCGAAAGACGCCGGTCTGCGGTCAGACTCCAGGCCCATGCGTGCGTGTCGAGAAGAACAGCCTTCAATGGCCGCCTTCCCACAGGCCGAGTTCATTCTCCTCCATCGGCTCGAAGAAATCCGGGCCTGGGCCTGAGAGCTGCCCCTTGAGCAATCCGATCTTGAATTTGCCCTGCCCGATCGCAACCAGCTTGACCACAGGCTTGCTGCCTTTCGCGATCACGATATCCTCACCCGCCAGCGCCGCGTCGATCAGCTTGGAGAGGTTCGTCTTGGCGGCGTGAACGGTGAATTGTGGCACGGGGAGTCTCCAACGAGACTAACTTAGCTAATTTCGCTGTCTAGTCAAGTTAACCAGAGACTCCAAAGGCTTTGTAGTAGGATGGGTAGAGCGCAGCGAAACCCTCGCCGACGGTGACAAGGGCTCGAACGATGGGTTTCGCTGCGCTCTACCCATTCTACGCCTGTATCACCGTCCCCGCCCCTTGCCTTTCCACTTCCCCCGGCTCTTCGGCTGGGCCGCGATCTTCTGGGCGAGAGGGATGTCCCGGCGGTGCGAAATCCCGACCGGCGCCGGGTTGCCGGCGATGTCGAGTTCGGAGGCTTCCAGGCGCTTGATCTCGTCGCGGATCCGCGCGGCTTCTTCGAATTCGAGGTCGGCGGCGGCGGCGCGCATGCGCTTTTCCAGGTCGGCGATGTGCGCTTTCAGATTATGGCCGACCAGGTGGCCGCCGTCGGCGCCGACACTCACCGTCACCCGGTCGGCGCGCTCATAGACGCTGTCCAGGATATCGGCAATCTGTTTACGGACACTCTCGGGCGTGATGCCGTTGGCGGCGTTATAGAGCTGCTGCTTCTCGCGCCGCCGCTCCGTCTCCTCGATCGCCGATTTCATGCT
>CAZVYC010000144.1:0-13096 GCA_964631425.1 uncultured Rhodospirillales bacterium | reverse complement strand
AGCGGACTTATTCGATTATGTCATCGTCGGCGCCGGCTCGGCCGGGTCGCTGCTCGCGGCGCGGCTGGCGGAGGCAGGCCGGACCGTCTGTGTGCTGGAGGCCGGGCCGCCCGATCGCAGCCTCTTCATCCATGTGCCGGCGGGGTACATCAAGACGCTCTACAACCCGGCCTATACGTGGCAGTTCAAGACCGAGCCGGTGCCCGGCGCCAACAATCGCCGCTTCGCCACTACCCAAGGGCGGACGGTCGGAGGGTCGGGGGCGATCAACGGGCTGGTCTATAATCGCGGACAGGCGGCGGATTTCGATCATTGGGCGCAGCTGGGCAATCGCGGCTGGGGCTATGCCGATGTGCTGCCATATTTCCAGCGCACCGAACGGCGCATCGGCGCGGGCGATGATGTTTATCGCGGCCGCGACGGCGCCTTCGCGGTCAGCGACCTCGACTGGAGGCATCCGGTCTGCGCCGCCTTCATCCAGGGCGCGGTCGGCCTCGGCATTCCGCTGAACCCGGATTATAACGGCGCTGCACAGGCCGGCGTCGGCACGTTCCAGCGCGCCATCCATCGCGGCCGGCGGGTCTCCACCGCGCGCGCCTTCCTCCACCCGGCGATGACGACGGGCAGGCTCGATCTCCGGATCGAGGCGCAGGCGACGAAAATCCTGTTCGAGGGCCGGCGCGCCGTCGGCATAAGCTACCGCCAGGGCGGCCCGGCGGGGCCTGAGCGCACCGTAAAGGCGCGCAAGGAAGTGATCCTTTGCGGCGGCGCGATCAACAGCCCGGCCCTGCTGCAACGTTCCGGGATCGGCCCGGCCGCCCTTCTGCAAAGCCTCGGCATGAAGACCGTGCACGACCTGCCCGGCGTCGGTGAAAACCTGCGCGACCATTATGCCGTGCGCATGGTCGCCCGCGCGAAATGCCGAACCATCAACAGCCTCGCCCGCCCGCCGCTCTTATGGGGTGAGATCGCCAAATGGGCGATCGGCCGGCCCAGCATCCTCTCACTCAGCCCATCGCTGGTGCACGTGTTCTGGAAATCCGAACTCGCGCTCGATGCGCCGGACCTGCAATTCACCTTCACCCCGGCCAGCTACAAGGCAGGCGGCATCGCCGGCATGCTCGACGATTTCCCCGGTATGACCACCGGCGCCTGGCAGCAGCGGCCGGAGAGCCTGGGATATGTCCGCATTCGCTCCGCCGAGCCGTTCGAGCACCCGGCCATCCAGCCCAACTATCTGGCGCACGAGACCGATCGCCGCGTGCTCTTGGCCGGCATCAGGCTCGCCCGCCGCCTGATGACCACGCCCGAGCTCGCCCCCTTCTACGACCGCGAGGAACTGCCTGGGATGGTGGCTCAGAGCGACGACGAGCTGATGGCCTGGGCGCGCGAGCAGGGCTCGACCGTCTTCCACCTGATCGGCGCCTGCCGCATGGGTCCGGAAACGGATCGGCTCGCCGTCGTCGACGACCGCCTCCGCGTCCACGGCATCGAAGGCCTGCGCGTCACCGATTCCTCGATCATGCCGTCGATGCCGTCCGCCAACACCAACGCCGCGACCCTGATGATCGCCGAGAAAGCCGCCGATTTCCTGCTCGGCCGCGAACTGCCGATCATCGAAATGGTGGCCGCATGAGCGCCCCCGTCCGCCTGGAGATCGCTCCGCCCTTCGCCAGCCTGATCCTCGACCGGCCGGAGCGCCTGAACGCGCTCAACCGTGCCATCTGGGAGGCGATCCCTGCACTGCTCGATCAGGCCGTGGGAGATCCGGCCGTGAAGGTCCTCTTCGTCTCCGGCGCCGGAACCGAGGCCTTCGCCGCCGGGGCCGATATCGGGGAATTCCTCGACCTGATCGACACCGGTGGCGCGGCCGATTACGGTGCGTGCATGGAACGCGCGACACGCGCACTTGCTGCGTTCGCGAAGCCGACCGTCGCGGTCATCCGGGGCGCTTGTTTTGGCGGGGGCTGCAGTCTCGCGCTGTGCTGCGACTTCCGGTTGGCCGATGACAGCGCCCGCTTCGGCATCCCGCCTGCTCGGCTGGGCATCGCCTATCCGCTGGAAGACACCAAACGCCTGATCGACACGGTAGGCCTCGCCGCCGCCCGAAAGCTGTTGATGATCGGCCGCATCCTGGACGCGGCTGAGGCCCGCGCGATCGGGCTCGTCGACCACATCTTCGCGCCCGGCTTGCTTGTCACGGAAGCGGACCGCTTCGGTCAGCACCTGGCCGACCTGTCGCAGTTTTCGCTCCGCGCGACCAAGACGGTCATCGCCCAGATCCTGGCAGGCGCGACGGCGGAAACCGAGATCTCTCGACAGCTCTGGGCCGAAGGGTTCAGCGGTCCGGATCTGGCCGAGGGCGCCAGTGCCTTCCTCGAAAAGCGTCGCCCACGCTTCACCTTTTCGTGACATGGGGCGTAACGAATTATCCGATCCGGCGAACTAACGCTCAGAGCGCCCTCTACCCGTGGGGAGGGGACCCAAGATAGGAGTTGCGCATCATGGTTACGAGACGGCTTCTGCTCACCGGCGGCGCTGTCGGCCTGGCTGCCGCGGCAACCGGCTCCTTCTTTCGCCGTGCCCGTGCCACTGAAATCTTCGCCGTTACCCACTCCGATGCCGAGTGGCGCAAAAAGCTGACGCCCGACCAGTACGCGGTGCTGCGCCAGGCGGGGACCGAACCGCCGTTCACGAGCCCGCTCCTGAACGAGCATCGCCAAGGCACCTTCACCTGCGCCGGCTGCGATCTCGCGCTCTTCTCGTCCAAGACGAAATATGACAGCGGCACCGGCTGGCCGAGCTTCTGGAAGCCGCTCGACAAGGCCATCGGCACCACGCGCGACACCTCGCTCGGCATGGTTCGCACCGAGGTCCATTGCAGCCGGTGCGGCGGCCATCTGGGGCACGTCTTCGACGACGGGCCAAGGCCGACCGGCCTGCGTTATTGCATGAACGGGCTCGCCTTGGGCTTCACGCCCGATGTTGCTTGACCGCCCGCCACCCTGACCCAAGGAGTCGATCAATGCTCCGTTCCTTCCTGAGCTCCTACAGCGCATATGGTTTCCGCCGCCTGCGCCCGGCGTTCTATCTGGCCGCGCTGCTGGCAGGCACCGCGGCGCTGACGCTCCGGCCGTCGCTCGCCGACAATGTGCATGTCGTCCCTCCGGCGGCGGTTGATGAGACGGTCAGTCCAGGCGCGACATCTGAGACCGCCGTGCTGGCGGGCGGCTGCTTCTGGGGCGTGCAGGGAGTCTTCCAGCATGTGAACGGCGTCTTGAGCGCCGTGTCAGGCTATGCCGGCGGCCAGCACAGCACGGCGGAATACGAAATCGTCTCCACCGGCCGGACCGGCCACGCGGAATCCGTACGCATTACCTATGACCCGCGCCAGATCACCTATGGCCGCCTGCTCCAGATCTATTTCTCCGTCGTGCACGACCCGACCGAGCTCAATCGCCAGGGGCCGGATGCCGGCACCCAGTATCGTTCCGCGATCTTCCCGATGAACGACGAGCAGGCCCAGGTCGCGAAGGCCTACATCGAGCAGCTGAACCAGGCGCATGCCTACAACGCGCCGGTGGTGACTCGGGTCGAGCCGGACCGCGCCTTCTACCCGGCCGAGGGCTATCATCAGGATTACCTGACCCTGCACCCGGACAGCCCCTATATCGCCTATAACGACCTGCCGAAGGTCCGCGATTTGCAGCGCCTCTTCCCGGATTTGTATCGCAGCAGGCCGGTCCTGGTCTCGGCTAGCGCCTCCGCCTCAACGAACTGAGCCACGTCGCAGCTTCCGGACGGACCGAGCCTTCACCCCCCACCTAACCTCCCCCATCGAGGGGGAGGGACATGAAAGAAGGCCCTCCCCCTTGATCGGGGAGGGTTGGGCGGGGGTGATGTCGACGCCAGTCCATATCTCGATAAGAGCTCTAGAATTCCTTCGCCAGCCGCGCCGCGACCGGCCCCGCTGCCATCGCGCGCCTGTCCAGCGCGATCACAGGGCGTATACCGAGGGCCGAAGTCAGGAATATCTCCTCTGCGCGCTCCAGGTCTTCCGGCAGCAACGGCCGCTCGACGACCGGCAGCGTCTCGCTGATCCATCCACGCATCACGCCGGGCAGCGCGCCGTCGGCAACCGGCGGCGTCACCAGGGCGCCGTCGATCATCGCGAACAGATTGGCTGCGGTGGCCTCGGCAACCCGGCCGGCGGTGTTCAGCAGGATGGCGTCATCCGCGCCCCGCCGCGCCGCCTCTATTCGGGCGAGTACCGAGTCGAGGCAGCTGGTCGTCTTCACGCGCGAGATCGGCGAATGCTCGTTGCGTCGGGTGACTGTGGCGATCACGGCGCGCGCCGGCGTCGGCGCGACATAGAATGCCGCTGCGATCACCACTGACAGCTTGGCCGTCGGGTCGGGCGCCATACCGCGGGCCGCGATGCCCCGCGTGACCGTCAGCCGCAGCGCCGCTTCCGTGAGCGCATTAGCGGCGAGCACCAAGCGCATCGCATCCGCCAGCGCCGTCTCGCCGACCGCGAGCGGCATGTCGAGAACATCCAGCCCGGCGTGCAACCGCGCGAAATGCCGGTCGAGCCGCACCATCTCACCAGCTTTCACGCGGATCGTCTCATACAGCCCGTCGCCCAGGGTGAATCCCCGGTCGCGCGGGTCGATCCGCGCGGTGTCCGCGGGCTCGATCCGGCCGTCGATCCAGACCTGCATCAGCGCTGGAACGGCTTCAGGCGAATTCGAGTCTGGTGATCGGCGGGCCCGGGTTTGCCGTCGGCGCGGTTGCCCTGGAAGTACGTGCGCTCCCACTTCGCCCGGTTGGCCTCGCTGCCCGGCGTCTGCAAGGTATCGATGAATTTGCTGCGGCTTTCATGCCAGGCGGCATAGCCGTTATAGACGTCCGGGTCGGCTATGCTGATCGATTTGACCTCGGGCTGGATCTCTTCCAGGTCGCCGCGCGGGACCGGGAAGAAGAAACAGAATGGCTCGTCCTTGTCGAACCGGACGCGGATGCCGGGCGCGGTGAATTTCCAGTTCATGGTAAAGCTGGCCACGGCCCAGTCGGTCTCCACCACCCCGGTCAGCGCCTGGATACCGTGCTTTGGCCGATTGACCGGCCCGGTGACCCAGAGATTGACGCCCGGGTCGGTGCGGAACAGGCCCAGCACGTGGAAGGTCAATACGCCCTCCCCGAAATGGCTCATCACCGGCGGATAGTCGCCGAACGGGGAAAGCGGCTTGATGCGCACGCCGTCGAGTGCGTTGCTGCCGGTCCATTCCGCCTCGAACGCCGCCGGCGACAGGATTTCCCAGCCATGTGCATTGGCGATGACCAGCGGCAGGCAGCGATAGGCGAATTGCTGGTTGGAGGCATCCATCCAGGCGCGCTCAGGCGGCGCCGGCCGCATGCGGATCGGATCGGCTGTGGTCTCGTAGCAGGTCAGTTTCATGCGGGGCTTAAGCCCGGCCTCGGCCCGCCGCTTGGCTTCGCCCATGATGGCCGCTCCGTGATACCGATCGCGGCGGGGTGGATCGCGCCATTCAGGCATCCCCGCCGCAATCCGTTGCTTACTTTTTGATCTGGCCCTTCTTCTTCAGCGTCTCGATGGCAGCGTCATTGGACTCGACACCGGCCTTCGCCTCGTCGTTGTACTTGGTGACTGCACCGTTCACGGTGGTGACGATGGCGGACTGGTCCGTCTTCGCGTCGTTGGTCGTGCATTCCACATAGGCCTTCGCATTCCCCTGCCATGCCTGGAAAGCCTTTGCGCTCTTGTTGTAGGCGTCGGGGCTCTTGGAGCTGATTTCCGGCGCATCGCCGGGCCAAGCCGGACAATTCGGGGTCCAGGCGCCGTTTTGCAGCGTCCCGGCGTGCGCTGTGGCGAGCGAAAATGTTGTCAGAGTGCTGGCGGCCAGAATGCGGGTCAACATAGGGCATATCCTCCTTGTCATCGTAATTTCAGGCATATTTGCGGGATTGAAGCCTGCAAGTCTACCCTCCTCCGTAACGTTGGCATAAACGTGGCATCAAACCGCAGCAAAGCCTTAGCCGGAACGAAACCGGCCGGCTACAGGTTCGAGTCGTAGAATTGAGGAAGAGGTACTCGACCATGCGCTCCATCCCAATCCTCCTTGCGGCGCCGTTGCTCGCGGCTGTTCCGGCCACGGCGGCAATGGCCGCTCCGTCCGGTGTCGACCTGCCGGGCCCAGTGGCCGACTGGCTATCCAAGGCGCGTCAGGATTGTCCCTCGGGCTTTCGAGCGCGCGAAGACGTCATCCGCTCCTACAGCCTGACCGGCGACGGCCGCCTGGGCTACGTCGCCGACCCCCACCGGCTCTCCTGCGCCGGCGAGCCCCACCTGTTCGTCGGCGATGGGCCGGCTTCGATCGAGCTGTTCGTGACCCTGCCGTCGGGTGAGGTGGTCCATACTGGCGGCGTGGTCGCGCTCGGTTATCAGGTCATGCCGACACCGCAGGGCGGGCCGCCGGTCATTGCTTTCCAGACGCACGGGGCAGGGGACGCGACCGGCGCGATCGAGGATTATCGCTGGGACGGCCAGAATTTCGCGCTGTTGAACCGGCAGTCGATGGCGCTGCCGCCGGTCAACGGACCCGACAGCGAGTACCAGCGCTGATTGCTGCGGCTCAGTGCTGGGCGGTCAATCCCCAGATCACCAGGAATACGACGATCACCGCAGCGATCGAAACTGCCAGGACCCAGCGCGTCGGCCCGACGGTCACGCCGGCGCGCGCCTGGGTGGTTGATTTCACCGGCGCGTGATTGGGCGAGGCGGGGTCACTCGCGGGCAAGGGAGTTGGTTCAGGACGTTCGGTTGCCATATTGAAATCAACGCCTCACCCGCCTGGATGTTTCCGGATGGTATGGCGGACCAGCGGCTATTTCGCGCGGTGAAAGCCACGGGCTCCGCCTTGCAACTGCGGGTGTTCAGGGGATTAATTCCGGCTTTCCCGCGGAGGATTCGCGCCAATGGCCGACACGCACGATGACAAACAGCTCCTCCATCTGGTGTTCGGCGGCGAGCTCAAACACGGTACGACCCACGAGTTCGCTGATCCAGCGAAGCTGCATGTCGTCGGCATCTATCCCAATTACGCTGAAGCGCTGAAGGCCTGGACGGCTGTGGCGCGCGCGACCATCGATGATGCGTCGGTGCGCTATTTCATCGTCCACCTTCACCGGCTGCTGGAGCCCGACGTGCCAAGCAACACCGCGACCGGCTAAGATGATATAGGGCCATCAAACATAGGGAGGCCCCGATTGTCAGAGGATCAGGATTTGCGGCGGCTCGCCGACCGGGTGGCGATCCAGGAGGCGCTTGCGCGCTATGCAAGGGGGATCGACCGGCGGGACTGGGACATATTGCGCTCCGCCTATCACCCGGACGCCGAGATCCATCAGGCCGACTACCAAGGCGGCGTCGAAGGCCTGATCGACTTCATCCAGCCGCGACACAACCGCATTGAGCAATCGATGCACATGCTGACCAACTGCCTGATCGAGTTCGACAGCGACGATGGCGCGCTCGCCGAGACCTGCTATCTCGCCTATCTGCGGGCACCCGACCCGGCGGGGGGCGAGGCGCTTGAAACCCGCGCCCTCGGCCGCTATGTCGACCGGTTCGAGCGGCGGAAAGGGCAGTGGCGCATCGCCCGCCGCATGGTCGTGTTCGAGTCCGTGACAGTGACGGCGGCTGGCCCCGGCCCGGAGGTCGGTCCGAACTGGGCGGTGCAGCGTCGCGGACCGGAGGACCCGCTGTTCGTGGAGAGGCGAAGGCTGGGCCCCGCGCCGTACTGACTATGATAGAAAATCAGTACTACCATTCATGTTGAATATCAGATTCACGCGCCGTCGCGTGTGACTGACGCTCCTCTGCGATCGGATACCGGGGTCAGTGCGGCTTGATTTCAGTCGCCTGATAAAGCTTCAGCCGCCAAACGCCGTCCGACTCGACCCAGATCTGGGTACCGAACGCAGCCATGGTCACCGTGCCGCCGGTCGCCTTCAGCCGAACGAGATGGGTCATGCCGCCGGTCATGATCGCAACGGGGCCATGGATCGCAACCTTGAGGTCGCGCCGTTCGATCGAGACCATCTCGATCGCCTCTTCCAGCAGCGCGAAATATTGAGCCTTCGTGTCGGCGTTGCCGCCGGCATGGACATGGATCAGGTCATCGGCCAGAAGCTGGTCGAGGGCTGCGAAATCGGCCGCGATCAGCGCGGCCTGACGCTGCTCCTCGCGCCGCAGCACCGCCTCGATCCGCGTCCTGGTCCCTGCATCCGGCATGTCCCCGTTCCCTCCCTCGGTTGTCGCGTGCACGCAAACCCTTATACTGCTATCTTTAATAAGATAAATGATCCGCCAGCAATGGCGACGCAATGGGCGGAAAACGGCAGTGGCGCTTCAGGATGTTTCGCAGACCGAAGGCGATGCCGCGTCGGTTCCCGCACGTGGATTGCGGGATCGGGTCGGGCTGTTCGTCATCCTGTCGAGCATCGGATTCAATGTGCTGCTGGTGCTGGCGATCCAGCCGGTCATGTCGGAGATTTCGGCGTATTTCGGCGGCGGCACACATGGCGACCTGATCTCGCAGCTGCTGGAGACGCTGTCGGGCGTGGGGATCATGCTGGGTGGCCCGGCTTCCGGCCTGATTGCCGAGCGGATCGGCACGCGCAACCTGCTGCTGCTGGCACTCGGGACTTACGGGGCTGCCGGATCGATCTGCGGGCTCTTCGACGATGTCGCCGTCCTGCTGCCGCTGCGCTTTCTTCAGGGCTTCGGCGCCGCAGGCATCGCCGTATCGACCTACTCGCTGGTCGGGGCGCGCTTCGAAGGGGCAATGCGTTCGCGCGTGATCGGTTATCAGCAGGCGTTCGTCGCCGTGACCGGGATCGTCAGCCTGCCGGTCGCCGGGGTGATCGCGGATCGTGGGGGCTGGCATGCGCCATTTGCGCTTTATCTCTCTGCGTTCGCGATGCTGGTTCTGGGTTGGCTGTCGCTGCCATCCAACCGGCCCGCCCCGGCGCTGCACGAAGCCCGGCGAACGAAACCATCCCTAAGCGCCCTGATGCCGCTCTATCTCGCGGCGGTCCCGCTTTATCTCGCGGCCAACATGGCCAACCTGCACATTTCTTTCGTCCTCGCCGGTGATGGCATCACCAAGTCGACCGGCCAATCCATCGTCATGCTGACCAGCTCGGCCGTCTATGCTTTGGGAGGCATCTTGTACGGCCACATCGTGGTCCGCCTCGGTGCACGCCGGATGCTGTGCGTGATCCTGGGGTTGATGGCAGCAAGCGGAGTCATCATCGGTTCGTCGCACGTTGCCTGGGTCATGGCAGCGGGCATGGGGCTTTCGGGCTTGAGCGGCGGGTTGATGATCCCGTTCATGACGAATCTGGTGGTGAACCGCGCCGGGCCGGCGGCGCGCAGCCGCGCGCTCGGATTCTTCTACATGGCCACCTATATCGGCAACTTCCTCAACCCGCCGATCATGACGCCGCTGAGGCGCTGGCTGGGCAACCACGAGATTTTCCTCGCGGTCGGGCTGGTGCTGGCTGCCGCGGCCCTGGCTCAGGCGCTCACCCGGCGCTCGCCGGTCGAGGCGGCTTAGTCAGGCTTGAGACTCGATCGTATCAGCGTGATCGAAAGCGAGAGAGCGCCCACCAATATGAGGCTGAACGCCCAGGTCACATCGAGATTGAACCAGCTCCGCGACACGAACTTGAGACCCAGGTGGCGGTAAACCAGCCAGGCCAAAAATCCGCCGGCTGCGACCATCGTGACGGAGTGGACGACGGAGACCAGGATAGCCATGCCGAGATTGGCGTTGATGAGGACGGCTGCCGCCTCGTGGGTCCTATTGAGGTCGGCGGGGCGGCAAAGACCAAGGTAGATCGGTACCAGCATCAATCCCGCCCCATGGGCGATCGCCACGGCAAAGGACCAGAGCGCCAGTTGCGTCGGTCGTATCCGTGCCAGCACTCGCGGATGGCGCCGATTGACCAACCGGAAGATGCCGAACGCGATGACCAGGAGGCTCGCACCAATCTGGATCTGTCGCGTCCATTGGAGAAGGGCGACCAGCAGCGAGAAGGGCAGGATCACCACGAGCATCGCCAGCAGATGTCCGACGGTCAGCGGCCAAAGAGCTGCTATGAGGGCGCGCGAGTTCCGTCCCATCAAGCCGGCTGAAACGGCAAGCGGCCATCCCATCCCCGGGTTCACCCCGTGATAGAGCCCACTCGCGACGACAGCCAGCCAGAGTATGGCCGGAGTCAGTCCAGTCCAGCCCACACGCGTTCAAGCCGACGGAAAGCAGAACGAATCCGTCGAGCAATCGCCACCTTCGAGCCGGATCTGATGTGCGCGATATCCGTCAGGGAAGTCCACCCAGTAATCTTTCGCCAATTCGAGGCCGCCGCTCGCGTTCGCATTCGCCATGATCTCGGCGGCGGGCACTCCGTCGGGATAGAATTGGTTGTCCCACGTCGAATAGAGCGAATTGGTCCAATAGACCCGTTTACCGTCGCGGCTGATCTCGACCATCTGCGGTCCGCCTGCATACGCCTTGCCGTTCGGGTGGGGCGTCCGGCGAGCGATGCCGCCGACGTGGACCGAGCCTGCAAGCCGCGGTTTCCTTGGATCAGTAACGTCGTACTGACGCATCTCGCCGGTTCCCCAGCAGGAAACATATAGGAACCGGTCATCCAGGGAGAGGTCGATGTCGCTCACCAGCGGAGGCACTGCGCCAAACCCCTGCAGGAGGGGCGGCAGCTGGTCCTTGGAAGCCGGCTCGGGCGGGATCGTCGCCGTCTTCTCGATGTGGAACTTGCCGCCTTCGCGCCGCCAGGTCCAGATCGAGCCTTCGAGGTTCGTGGTGTCGACGACGACGCCCACGAAACCGTACTCTCGTATGGGATCGTGCGCGGGCCGCACTTCAAGCGCCATCTGGTGGTTGGCGCCAAGGTCGATCGACTGGACATTGCGTCGGGCGCGGAGATCCCAGAAGTGGACCCGATGCCCATATTTGTTCGAGAGCAGATCCTCCGGCACAATCCCGGCCTCGAATTGAGGCGGCAGCCCCCACTCGCTCGTCACCATGTAGTCGCGCGGCAGGTTCCACCAGAAATCGTAATGGAGGTTCTGGGGGCCGCGGTCGATCTCCCAGCGGCCCAGAATATCGAATGTCTCGCAGTCCATGATAAAGATGCCAGGCGGCCCGTCAGTGCCGTCCTTACCACCGCCGCCGAGCGTGCTGATGTAGATACCTTCGGGACCGCAATGGACGGTGTGGGGGCGCGAGTAGCCCGTCTTCTTGAACACCTCTTCGGGCTCGATGACCTTGTGAATCTTTGACTTGGTGGGATCGGGCTGCGTATCGACAATATAAATGCGCGAGGAACGAATCCCAGGAATGATCAGGTAGCGCCGCTCGAGAAACGCATGGCCGGTGAGCGGCGACAATGCCGACGAGCAGGCGTTCCAGCCGAAATGGTGGAACTCGTCCCCCTTGCTCGGCATCGTCACCGTGTGAACGACCTGGCTGTATGTGGGCGAGCCGGGCCTTACATCGATCACTGCGAGCGCGTCGGGCTTGGAGAAGTCCGGACTGAGCAGCAAGGTGTAGGCGAAGTTCTCTTGCGGAGCTTCCATCGCAAGCTTCGGGGACGCGTGGAAGGTGGGGTCAGGCCTTATCGACATCGGAATGTCTCCCCGTTGTTATCAACGAAGGCAACGGTCGCGCGGGGGATGTCTCGAAGACTGTTGCACTTGGCTAACCCGGCGCCGCTTAGTCGAGGACGCTACACCGCGTCGGCGTGCTGCTCAAGGATCGGGTTAAAGCATCATCGCGCCGCCGTTAACGGTCAGCATCTGGCCGGTCACGAAGCCGCTGTCCGGACCGATCAGGAAATTGATTGCCCTGCCGATATCGGCCTCGGCATCTCCGAAACGGCGAAGCGGCGATCGTTCGATCATGTGCGCGCGCATCCACGGTTCCCGCTCCAGATAGGCCTGCAGCGCCGGCGTGACCGCAGAAGGGGCCATCGCATTGACGCGCACGCCGAGCGGTCCCCATTCACGCGCCAAGCTCTTGGTCAGGGCGCGCTGGGCGCCCTTCATGCAGGCATAGACGGGCAAGTGGGCTGTGCCGTCGACTCCGGATTGCGAGGTCATGATCACCATGGCGCCCCGGGATCGAACGAGCGCCGGAAGTGCGGCATGCGCTGAATGGAAGATCGCCCTCAAGCCCACCATGACCGGGTCGTCCCAATCGGCGTCGGTGATGTCCTGGATCGATCGCGCGCCGGCGCCGGTGCTGTTGGCGTTGTGGACGAAGCCGTCCAGCTTGCCGTACGCGCCCTGCGCCGCCGCGACCGCGTGCCTGATGTCTTCGCGCCGCCGCACGTCACAGCGCATCGCCACCGCCAAGCCGGCCCGGCCGCGGATTTCCTCAGCGACGGTTTCAGCGCCGGCGAGGTCCAGCGCCGTCACCACTACCCCCGCGCCTGCTGCTCCGGCGGCGAGCGCGATCCCCCGGCCGAGCCCCTCCGATGCCCCGGTCACTACAACCGAATATCCTGCCAGCCCGCCCCGATCTTGCACCAACATGATTTCCCTCAAAGCCGATCACACATCTGATCGAACATAAAGGCGTGAACAGACTTGTGGAGCTTGGCGAAAGGCCTGTCTATGCTCACGGGCCAGTTCCAGACGGGGGGACCATGATGAGCGGACGTGTGGCGATCGTGACGGGCGGCACCAGGGGGATCGGCGAAGCCATCTCCACCATGCTGCATAATTCTGGCTACAAGGTCGCCGCCGGTTATGGCGGCGACACCAAGAAGGCGCGGCAGTTCACCGAAGTAACGGGAATCCCCTCGTGGAAATGGGATGTCTGCGACTTTGACGGCTGCCAGCATGCGGTCAAGGAAATCGAGGCCGCCTTGGGCCCGGTCGACGTGCTGATCAACAATGCCGGCATCACACGTGATGGCACCATGCACAAGATGAGAAACGAGCAATGGATGGAGGTCATCCAGACAAATCTCAGCTCCTGCTTCAACA
>CAZVYC010000143.1:0-13100 GCA_964631425.1 uncultured Rhodospirillales bacterium | reverse complement strand
GCAAAACATGGCCTCACCGTAATGAAAGCACATCACGATGTGTGAATCCCGTAGCGTACCACGGGAGAGGGAGGGGCCCATTGCGCCAGCAATGGGAGGGTGAGGGCGCATGCGAGTCATCGGGTCAGCGCGACCGGGGCATCGGGGGGCCAGGAGAGCCAGGCGCGGTCGCCGGTGGCGAGGTCGGCGGCGTTGTGGCCGGAGACGCGGAGCTCCATACCGCAATCGAGGCGGACGCGGTAGATCCGGGTGTCGCCGTGGAACGCAACGGCCTCGATCACCCCTGCGGGCCAGGGGCCGCCCTGGGCCGGGGCGTGGTCGAGCACAATGCGTTCCGGGCGGAGTGCCACCCAGCCGCTGCCCTCCAAGGTGTCTTTGGCAGCGCAGGCGATGCCCAGCGTCTTCAGGCGGATCATGCCGGGGCCGGCGGGCTCAGCATCGAGGATGTTGGCGCCGCCGATGAAATCGGCGACGAAGCGGCTGCCCGGCCGTTCGTAGATCTGTCGCGGCGTGCCGACTTCCACCACCCGGCCGTGGTCCAGAATGGCAATGCGGGTCGACATCGCCATCGCCTCGTCCTGGTCGTGCGTCACCATGACGAAGGTGATGCCGAGCTGACGCTGCAAGCGCATCAGCTCGAACTGGGTATGCTCGCGCAGCTTCTTGTCGAGCGCCGACAGGGGCTCGTCCAGCAGCAGCACCTTGGGCCGCAGCACGAGCGCGCGCGCCAGCGCCACACGCTGCCGCTGGCCGCCGGACAGCTGGGCAGGCTTGCGCGCGCCGAGGCCGGTCAGCTTGACGAGGTCGAGCGCCTCGGCCACGCGGTTTTCGGTCTCGGCGCGGTCGAGGCCGGCCTGCCTGAGGCCGAACGCGACGTTGGCGGCGACCGTCATGTGCGGGAACAGGGCATAGGATTGGAAGACCATGTTGGTCGGCCGGGCATAAGGCGGCATGGCAGTGACGTCGGCGCCGTCGATCAGCACGCGGCCGGCGGTGGGCTCCTCGAACCCGCCCAGAAGCCTGAGCAGCGTGGTCTTGCCGGAGCCCGACGCGCCCAGAAGGCCGAACAGCTCGCCCTTCTCGATGTCGAGCGTGACGTCGGCGAGCGCCGCCGTCTCGCCGAACCGCTTGGAAAGGCCCTCGAGCCGGATTTGCGCCATTCCGTCAGGAGCCCGATTTCACGCGAGTCCAGGCGCGGCTGCGCAGACGGTCGTAAGTGCGCGACGCGACCGGCCCGGCGAACAGTTTCTTCTCGACCTCGGCGGTCGGGTAGATTTCCGGGTTGGCGACCAGATCAGGGCGCACGAACTGCTGCGCCGCCTTGTTGCCGGACCGGCCATTCACCGCATTCGCGGTCTCGGCCATGACCTTGGACTCGAGGTTGTAGTCGATCCATTTGAGCGCGAGATCCGGGTGGGGTGCATCGGCTGGGATCGCCATCGAGTCGATATATTGCAGGGTGCCTTCCTTGGGCAGCCGATAGACCACCTCGACTCCGTTCTTGGCCTCTTTGGCGCGCACGCCGGCGATCACGATGTCGGTCGAATAGCCAAGCGCCAGGCAGGTGTCGCCGTTCGCCAGATCGTTGATATAGCTCGAGCTATCGAACTTGCGGATGAACGGGCGAATCTTGAGGAGCAGGTCGGTCGCGGCCTCCAAGTCTTCCGGTTTCTCGCTGACCGGATCGCGGCCGAGATAATGCAGGACCACCGGAAAGATATCGGTCGGAGAGTCGAGCATGCTGATGCCGCAGGCCTGCAGCTTCTGGGCATTCTCGGGCTTGAGCAGGATATCGAGGCTGTCGATCGGCGCGTCGGGCAGCAGCGCTTTCACTTTAGCGACATTGACCGCCAAGCCGACCGTGCCGACGATCCACGGCAGGGCGTGGCGGTTGCCGGGGTCGTATTTCGCCATTTGCGCCAACACGGCGGGATCGAGATTGCCCCAGTTCTTGAGCTTGGCAGGATCGATCTCGGCATAGAGGCCGGCCTGGATGCCGCGTGCGACGAAGGGAATAAAGGTCGGCACCATGATGTCGTAACCGGAATGGCCTGCGGCAAGCTTGGCCTCGACCGTCTCGTTGGCGTCGTAGACATCGTAATTGACCTTGATCCCGGTCTCCTTGGTGAAGTTGGCAACGACGTCCGGCCCGATATAGTCGTTCCAGTTGTAGACGTTGAGGATCCGCTCCTCCGCCGTCCCCTGCCCCGTCAGCACAAAAGCCGCGAGGAACACGCCGAATACCCAGCCCGCAAGTCTCATCCGGAACCGCCCTGTCGAGGAATGCGGCGTTGCTATAGGGCTTTCGGACCCATTTTGGAATTCGCGATTTCGATATCTCACCGCTTGGCGCGAAGGGAACATTGACCGGTCAGGTACCTGCTGAAAGAACCCATGCTCAAGCAATTGGGGCGAGGGACGGATCATGCGCGCACGGGTCGCGGCAATATGGCTCGGCCTCGTGTCGATCGCCGGCACGGCAAGCGCGCAGCCGACACAGGCGCCAGTGGCCGAGGCGCTGTTCGCCGAGCGCTGCGCCCCCTGCCATGATCATCCGGCGGAAACTCGCGCCACGCCGCGCCCGTATTTGGCGATGCGCCTGCCGAGCGAGATCGTCTTCACGCTGATGCACGGCGAGATGCAGACGCAGGCCAGGGGGCTGTCGCCGGAGCAGATGCGCTCGCTGGCAACCTATCTCACCGGCCGCCCGTTCGACACCGAGCCCGATCCCGCCGCCAATCTGTGCCGTACGCCGGCCAAGATCGCGACCGACGACCGGCAATGGGCGGGCTGGGGCCACGACCCGCAAAATACCCGCTTCCAGCAGAGGCCCGGCTTCGGCGCCGCCGACCTCAAGCGGCTGAAGGTCAAATGGGCGTTCGCCCTGCCCGGCCTCGCCGGCGAACCGGTGGTGGCGGGCGGCACCCTGTTCGTCAGCAGCCGCATGGGCCGGGTTTTCGCGCTGGACACGAAGACCGGCTGCACGCATTGGTCCTTCGATGCCGGGACGCCGGTCCGCGACCCCATGGCGGTCGCCAAGCTGCCGAACGGCAC
Source organism: uncultured Rhodospirillales bacterium (assembly GCA_964631425.1). GTDB lineage: Bacteria > Pseudomonadota > Alphaproteobacteria > BOG-932 > Roseiterribacteraceae > BOG-932. The sequence goes on along the minus strand of CAZVYC010000143.1, from coordinate 10,046 downwards.
GTTCATCGCCGCCTTCGGCGACCAGAACGCGGTGGTGCGCGCGCTCGACGCCGAGACCGGCAAGGTGCTGTGGCAGACCCGTGTCGACGATGACGACCGTGCCCGCATCGTCGGCGCGATCACCGCCTATGACGGGCGGCTCTATGTCCCGGTCGCGTCGGGCCTGGAGAGCGTCGCCAGCGATCCGGCGCACAGCTGCTGCACGTTCCGCGGCAGCGTCTCGGCCCTGGACGCGGCGACCGGCAAGGTGATCTGGAGGGGCTTCACCATTCCCAACGAACCCAAACCGTTCCGGGTCAATTCGGCCGGCAACCCGGTCTACGGCCCGAGCGGCGCCGGCGTGTGGTCGGCGCCGACGATCGACGCCAAGCGCGGGCTGGTCTATGCCACGACCGGCGATGCCTATACGAACCCCTCGACCGACGCCACCGACGCGCTGGTCGCCTTCGACATCAAGACTGGCCAGCGCAAATGGGCGAGCCAGGTGCTGGCCGACGATGTCTGGATCAGCCATTGCAATCCCAACCTCGCCGACGGCAAGCCGATCGACAATTGCCCGTCGCCGATCGGGCGGGACTTCGACTTCAGCACCCCGCCGATGCTGCACACCTTGCCGAACGGCAAGGATGTGATCACCGCCGCAACGAAGGCGGAGGTGCTGTACGGCTTCGATCCGGACAATCGGGGCAATATCTTGTGGAAGCGACCGCTCGGTGTGGGCAGCACCATGAGCGCCGTCTGGGGCGTGGCCACCGACGGGAAGGCGATCTACGCCCCGACCTCGGGCGTCACGCTCGACGGTCCGAAGAAGGAAGGCGGGCTGTCGGCGATCGATCCCGCGACCGGCACGGTTGAGTGGCGCACCGAGGCGCCGACGCCCGATTGCGGTTGGGGCACGGTCGGCTGCCGCCACGCCCAGCCGGCGGCGGTGACGGTGATCCCGGGCGTGGTCTTCTCAGGCGGACTGGACGGCCACATGCGCGCCTACGACGCCAAGACCGGCAAGATTCTCTGGGACATGGACACCGCCCAAGCTTACGACGCCGTCAATGGCGTCAAGGCCTTCGGCGGCAACATCGACGGCGCCGCCGAGACGGTCGCGGACGGCACGCTGTTCGTCAACGCCGGCAACGCCACCCTGACCTCGCCCCGTCACGGCAGCGCCGTGCTGGCGATTACGGTGGACGGGAAGTAGGGGACAAGCTGGCCTCTGCTGTTAAGGCGGGCGCGGAGGCCCGCTCCACTGCCGCATCGGGGATCGTATCGCTTCGCGCTTGACAGAGGTGCCGGCCGGCGGCTTTGGTCGCAACCAACGACCAAGCCATCCGGCGTAAGCCACATCCCAGGGAAGTTTCCCGTGCTGAACCGACTTGCCGCGCCCAGCGCAGCCGCGCTGTTTGCGACCCTTTGCGCCGGAGCCATGGCGCAGACCGCTTCCGTCGCGCCCGACCCGGCCCAGGGCAAGGCCCTGTTCGCCGAGCGCTGCTCTGGCTGCCACGACCAACCGGGATCGCGCGCGCCGGCGACTGCCTATCTGGCGACGCGGCTGCCGAGTGAGATCATCTACACGCTGACCAAAGGCGAGATGCAGACCCAGGCTGCCGGCCTAACGCCGGCGGAGGTCAAGGCGATCGCCGAGTTCCTAACGGGACGCGACATCGACGTCGAGGCGGCGCCCGACGCCAATCTGTGCAAGAGCCCGGGTGCGATCACGGCGGGGTCGAGGGATTGGCCGATTTGGGGCCACGACGTCCACAACACGCGTTTCCAGACCGAGCCCGGTTTCGCCGCTGCCGACCTCAAGCGGCTCAAGGTCAAATGGGCCTTCTCGCTGCCCGGGCTGACCGGCGGGCCGACGGTCGCGGGTGACCATCTGTTCGTCACCAGTCGGATGGGCAGGGTGTTCTCGCTCGATACGACGACCGGCTGCACCTACTGGTCGTTCCAGGCCGATAGCCCGATACGCAACGCAGTCGCGGTCGGGCCGCTGGCGTATGGCCGGTACGGCGCCTGGTTTGGCGACCAGCATGCCGTCGTCCACGCGCTGGACGCCCTGACCGGCAAGACGCTGTGGGAGCGGAAGATCGACGATTATGGCAACGCCCGGATCGTCGGCTCAATCACATTCGACAAGGGCGTCATCTACGTGCCGGTGACCTCGGCCGACGAAGTCGATGCCGACGATCCGAGTTATGAATGCTGCAAGTTCCGCGGCAGCGTGACGGCGCTCGACGCGGCGACGGGCAAAGTGTTGTGGAAGGGCTACACGATCGCGGAGGAGCCGCATCCGACGCACAAGAATGATGCCGGCACGCAGATGTACGGGCCGGCGGGCGCGGGCGTCTGGTCGGCACCGACCGTCGACGAGAAGCGCGGCGCGATCTATGTGGCAACCGGGGACGCCTACACCACCGAGCCAACCGACGCGACCGATGCGGTCGTCGCCTTCGATATCAAGACCGGGAAACGTCTGTGGGCGAGCCAGGTGCTGAAGGGCGATGCGTGGCTTTACAAGTGCAACGGCACGCCGGTCGGCAACTGCCCCTCGCCGCAGGGGCCGGACCATGATTTCAGCAGTTCGCCGCTGATGCAGACGACAGAGGACGGCAAGGATATCCTGGTCGCTGGCTCCAAGTCCGGTGTCGTCTGGGCTTTCGACCCCGACCATAACGGCAAGGTGCTGTGGTCGGCCGCGGTGGGCAAGGGCTCGTCATCCGATCCGATCTGGGGTTTAGCCGCGGACCGGCAGCGCGTTTATGCCGGCACGCCGAGCGCGGCGCTGACGCCCGGCAAGGAGGGTGGGTTCAGCGGCCTCGACCTCAAGACCGGCAAGATCGACTGGCACACCGAATCACCGGCGCAGCTTTGCGGCTGGGGGCCGGTCGGCTGCCTCCACAAGGAAACGGCGGCGATGACGCTTACTCCTGGCGCGGCTTTCTCGGCCGGCATGGACGGGCATCTCAGGGCCTATGATCCCCAGACCGGCGCGATCCTGTGGGATTTCGACGATGTGCGGACCTATGACGCGGTGAACGGCGTCCCGGCTTTCGGCGGCAACCTCGATGGATCGCCGCAGGTGGTGGCGAACGGGACCTTGTTCCTCAATGCCGGGAATTCCGCGCTGTCGTCGCCGCGCCATGGCGACGCCGTGCTGGCGATCACGGTGGATGGGAAATAGCGGACCGCACGAGGCGAGATGTTCAAGTATCCGGTGGAGCTGGTTCCCGACGACGGCGGCTTTATGGTGACCTCCCCGATATGACAGCTGCACCCCGGGCCCTCGGCAAGGCGCTGGTGATCGAGGTGCGCGACGCGTGAGCGTCTTCAGATTTCGCTTGCCACGGGGGCCGCATTCAGGCCTTACAGGCACGCTGAACACGATAACATCACCGATCTGAAACCCCCGAGGGAGAGGCCGATGTCGGAGCTCGATCCAGCGCATATCATGCAGGTGGGCATGGGGTTCTTCGCGTCGAAGGCGCTGCTTTCGGCCGTCGAACTCGGGCTGTTCACCGAGCTTGCCAAGCGGCCGATGACCGGTGCGGAAATCGGCGCCACGCTGGGACTGCACGCCCGCGCGATCCCCGATTTTCCCGACACGCTGGTGGCGCTCGGGTTCCTCGATCGCGCCGGGGACGGTCCGGACGGGCGTTATTCCAATACGCCGGAGACGGCGGTATTCCTCGACCGGGAAAGCCCAGCCTATGTGGGCGGCATATTGGAGATGGCCAATGCCCGCCTCTACCGTTTCTGGGCCGACCTGACCGAGGCGCTGAGGACCGGCAGCCCGCAGAACGAGATCAAGCACACGGGCGAACCGGTTTTCCGCAAACTCTATGAGACGCCGGAGCGCCTGGAGCAGTTCCTGAACGCCATGTCGGGGATTTCAGCAGCCAATTTCCAGCTGTTCGCGAAGACCTTCGATTTGTCGCGCTATCGAACGTTATGCGATGTCGGCGGCGCCACCGGCCAGCTCGCCTGCCTGGTGGCGGAAGCCAACCCGCACATGCGCTGCAGCAGCTTCGACCTCCCGATCGTCGAACCGATCGCGCGGCGCCGCGTCGAGCGCATGGGCCTCGCGGACCGGGTGACCCTGGTGAGCGGCGATTTCTTCTCCGACCCGTTGCCCCAGGCCGACGTCATCACGATGGGGATGATCCTGCATGACTGGAATCTGGAGAAGAAAAAGGTCCTGATCGGCAAGGCCTATGACGCGCTGCCCCCGGGCGGGGCGTTCGTGGCGATCGAGTCCCTGATCGACGACGCGCGGCGCCAAAACGCGTTCGGTCTCTTGATGTCCCTCAACATGCTGATCGAGGCCGGCGATGGCTTCGATTATACCGGAGCCGATTTCGCCGGCTGGTGCCGCGAGGCGGGTTTCCGCGAATTCCAGATCATAAAACTGGCCGGACCGTCGAGCGCGGCGATTGCTTATAAGTGAGCGAAAGCGTCGGCGAGACCGACCCCAGCAGATGGGTTTCGCTGCGCTCTACCCATCCTACAAAATAGCGGCGTAGGATGGGTAGAGCGCAGCGAAACCCATCTTAGGTCACTACCGATCGCCACCGTGTCGGTGTGGGGGTAATGGCGAATGGGGGGTCAATGGTCATTCGATCGCCCTACCGCTCCAGCCGCGCCTCGATCGCGTCCCACAACGTCTGTTCCAGTGCCAGGCCGTTCAGGCGGTTGATCTCCTGGATGCCGGTCGGAGAGGTGACGTTGATCTCGGTCATGTAGTCGCCGATCACGTCGATGCCGACGAAGACCAAGCCCTGTTCACGCAGGGTGGGGCCGATGGCAGCGCAGATGTCCTGTTCGCGGCTGGTCAAGGTGGTTGCCCTGGCGCTGCCGCCGGCGTGGAAGTTGGCGCGGGCCTCGCCCGCCTGCGGCACACGCGAGACGGCGCCCACCGGCTCACCTTCGATCAGGATGATGCGCTTGTCACCCTGGCGGATTTCCGGGAGGTAGCGCTGCACGATCACCGGCTCACGGTAGAGCTGGGTGAAGGTTTCGAGCAGCGATCCCAGGTTCTCGTCGTCCGGCTTCAGGTGAAAGATGCCCGCCCCGCCGTTGCCGAACAGGGGTTTGACGATGATATCCTGGTGGCGTGCGCGGAATTCCAGCACCGCCTCCTTGTCGCTAGTGATCAGGGTGGGCGGCATCAGCTCGGGGAAGTGGGTGACGAACAGCTTTTCGGGTGCGTTCCTGACTGAGACCGGGTCGTTCAGTACCAGGGTGCCCGGCTGGATATGCTGCAGCAGGTGGGTCGCGGTGATGTAGGCCATGTCGAACGGCGGGTCCTGGCGCATCATCACCAAATCCAGCTTCGACAGGTCGATCCGCTCTGGGGCGCCCGCGCTGAAATGCGCTCCCCGCTCGCGCCTGACCGTGAACGGCCTGACGGTAGCGCTCAGCTGGTTGCCTTCCAGCACCAGTTGGCGCGGCAGGTAATGGAACAGCCTGTGGCCGCGCCGGAGCGCCTCCAGCGCCATCATGAAGCTGGAATCGGTATCGATATTGATCGTTTCCAGCGGGTCCATCTGGAAGGCGACGTTGAGCGTCATCGGTCTATCCTGGTACGGAGTGGCTCAGTTGATCTTCGTCGCCAGATTGCGGCGCAGGGCCATCGCCTCGCTGCGCTGGCTATCGTCGGCGAGCAGGAGGAACCGGTCGAGCGCGCTGAGGGCGGAGCGCAGTTCACCCATCTCGCTCTTGAGCTCCGCCGATTCGCGCCACAGGTCGGAGATTTCTGGCGCCACGACCAGCATGGCCTCCACCACGGAGGCTGCGCGGGGCAGGTCGCCGGCGTCGCGGGCGCGCTTCTTGATATTGTTCTGCAGGCGCAGCAGCACGCCGCGGTTGGTCATGGTGGCATAATATTCGGGCAGCAGCTCCGCCTCCGCTCCCAGCGCGCTCTTCAGCATCTGCTGCAGCTTCGGGAGGTCGATCTGCGCGCCGCGCTCGAACGGGTCGAGGATCACCCGCTCCTCGTCGTCCTCGAGCGCCACCAGGAAATGCCCGGGGAAGTTGATGCCGGCAGCGCGCCAGCCCTGGGCACGGGCAGCATGGAGATAGAGAATGCCCAGCGCCACCGGCAAGCCGCGGCGGCGGTCGATCACCCGGATCAGGCTGGCATTCTGGAGATCGTCGTAGCTGGCCCGGTCGCCGGCATAGCCATAGAGCCCGGCCAGCACCTGCCGGAGGGCAGCCAGCTTGCCTTCGAGCGTGTCAGGCGCGGACTGCGCGGCATCGGCGAGCGTAACCGCGAGCTCGGCGAGATGGCGGCGATAGGGCGCAAGGTCGGTATCGGGCAGGTCGAGCGCGGCCAAAAGCAGCGCCGCCTCGGCCAGGTCGATCCCCTCGTCCTGCTGCTGCCCGACCAGTTCCAGCGCGCTCAACAATTCCGCCCGGCGCATGATGCCGATCTCCACTCCCTCGCCCAAACCGCCACGAGGCCGTGGCAGCCTAGTATCGACTTTCGTGGAAAGTCGATACGTCGTGATCATGTTTAATATCCGATTCACGCGCCATCGTGTGGGTCGCTTCGCGACTCACGCTCCTCTGCGATCGGATACTAGCAATCCCGCCACGCGTCGCGGATGTGACGCGGCCAAGACCAAGGGGTAACCACGATGACGTCGAAGCGCAAGGTGAGTTCGGACAGCGCAGGATAACGGCGGATATAAAGCTCGGCAGCGCGACGGATGCGCAGGCGCGCCACAGGGGTCACCGCATCGAGCCCGGCGGAAAGTTTCGCGCGCCTCTTGACCTCGACGAACGCGACGACCCGGCCGCGACGCGCCACGAGATCGATCTCGCCGAGCGGGGTGCGATAGCGGCGCGCGAGAATGCCGTAGCCGGCAAGGCGAAGGCGGAAGGCCGCCAGATGCTCGGCCCAATGGCCGCTCTGGTAGGCCTGCCGGCGGCGCGCGAGGGCGCGATCGGTCTTTGACACAAGGTCGTTCCGTCGAGGCATTGCCGCCGGTGCTTCCTATACGTCCTTGCCCGGCTCGCGCAGCGCGAGCGCCCGGGCGTAGACGGCGCGGCGCGGCAGGCCGGTCTCGGCCGCCACCAGCGTGGCCGCTTCACGGACCGAATGAGACGCCAGCGCGCGCTCGAGCGCCCGGTCAATATCAGCGTCCGACATTTCCGGCCTAGCGTCCGCCAGCGGCGGGCCGACCAGGACGACGATCTCGCCCTTCGTATCCGCGGCTGAATAATGTGCGGCGAGCGCGGCCAGCGAGCCGCGCCGAACCTCCTCGAACCGCTTGGTGAGCTCGCGCGCGACCGCCGCCGGGCGGGACCCGAGCACGGCCTGCAGATCCGCGAGCGTCGCAGCCAGCCGGCTTGGCGCCTCGTAGAAGATCAGAGTGCCGGGCACCGCGGCCAGCGCGCGGATCTCGGTGCGCCGGGCCGCGCTGCGCGGCGGCAGGAAGCCGGCGAAGAAGAACCGATCACTGGGCAACCCGGACAGAACCAGGGCCGTCAGCAGCGCGGAGGCGCCGGGCGCGGCGGTGACAGGCAGCCCTTCAGCGATGGCGGCCTCGACCAGCTTGTAGCCGGGGTCGGAGACGAGCGGCGTCCCGGCATCGGACACGAGCGCGACGATCTGCCCCCGCTTCAGCCGCTCGACCAGCTGCGGCCGCACCCGGGCCGCATTGTGTTCGTGATAGGCGAGCATGGGAGTCCGGATAGCATGGGCGGATAGAAGCTTGGCGGTAACGCGGGTATCCTCGCAGGCGATCGCATCCGCATCGGCGAGGCAGGCGAGCGCGCGGCGCGAGAGATCGCCGAGGTTGCCGATCGGCGTCGCGACGATGGCGAGCGTGCCTGGTGCCAGCTTCGACTCTCCGGGCAGCGGCGGGTGCCAGTTCGATTTACTTGGCCCCGGCGCATCGCTAGGCTCTGCCCGCTTCGCGTGCTCTGGAGATCGCATGGCCCGGCTATCCTTTCGCGTGACAACCCTCGGCGCCGCTTGTGCGGTAGTCGCCGCTGTTGTCGCGACACAGCTGTCCGGCTGTACCCTGGCCCCTCCCCCGCCGCAAGCCATTCAGCCGGTGCTGCCTCCCCAGATCACGCAGGCGCCCATACCGCAATCTGTCGCGCCGGCGCCCGCCGCAGCGCCGAAGCCGTTGGAGGCCGTAAGCGCCGGCCGCCCGAAGGTCGCACTGCTGGTGCCGCTGACCGGACCCAACAAGCCGGTCGGCCAAGCGATGCTGGACGCCGCTAACATGGCGCTGTTCGATGTTTCGGCCGACCTGGCGCTGCTGCCGCGTGATACGGGCAGCACGGCGGACGATGCCCGCGCCGCCGCGAGCAAGGCCGTGTCGGACGGTGCCGGACTGATCCTCGGCCCTGTTTTCGCGGCCTCCGTCCCGCCGGTGCGTGAGGTGGTGGACCCGACACCGGTTAACGTCATCGCCTATACGACCGACGCCACGATGGCCGGCGGCAATGTGCTGGTCATGGGCTTTCTGCCGGCGCAGCAGGTCGAGCGGGTTATTGGATTTGCGAAGTCGCGCGGCATGACCAAGATCGCCGCTCTGGTGCCCGACAACACCTATGGCGTCGCCGTCACCGGCGCGATCGGCGCCATTCAGGGCAAGCTGGGGCTTCAGCCGCCGCGAATCGTGACCTTGGGCCGGGACCCGAAGGCGCAGCTCATGAGCCTCGCCGACGATCCGCCCCAGGCATTGCTGGTCGCGCTGGGCGGCGACCAGCTGCAGCAGCTCGCCCCAGCCATCGCGGATTACGCCGCCGCCCATCCGGTACAGCTGCTGGGCACAGGCCTTTGGGACGATCCCGGCCTGTCGCAGGTTTCGGCGCTGGCCGGCGGCTGGTTCGCCGCACCGGTGCCAGACAATTTCAAAGATTTCGCCAGCCGGTTCCAGCAAATCTACAATTACCGGCCGCCCCGGATCGCCACGCTCGCCTATGATTCGGTGGCGCTCGCCACCTCGGTGGCGCGGAACAGCGGCGCCGGCAACCCGAACCCGTTCAGCCGCGAAGTGCTGCTTCAGCCCAACGGGTTCGCGGGCGTGGACGGCACCTTCCGGTTCCTGCCCTCGGGGCTCAGCCAACGCAATCTGGCGGTACTGGCGGTCGGGCCGAATGGCCCGACCGTCGTCGACCCGCCGCCGCCCAGTTTCGAGCCGGTCGGGGAGTAGTCGCGCGATGCGCGGCGTGGACGCTTCTATGCTGGCTGTACTGGCATTGGTGCTCGCCGGCTGCGGGACTGGCACGCTCGACCTCGCGGGCTATCCCGACGTGGCACGCGACAGGCTCTATCGCGATGGCCGGCTCGGCGGCGGCGACAAGGGGCTGGCTGATTTCGATCTGCACAAGGCGTGGCAATCGGCGTTTTCCCAGTGAGCTGGCGATAGCGGCTGATTTCCTTGCCAGGGATGCTATACACATCCATCTTCCGCGTCATGGCCGGACCTGACCCGGCGGTCGACACGCCATGCCCGAGGCATGCGGATGACCGGGTCAAGCCCGGTCATGACGTTGATGATGACTGATCGATGCAAACCGGAGTCTAGCTGGCGCGCTATAATTTTCGTGAAACAGAGGCCAAGTGGCAGAAGATCTGGGAAGAGCGCGGATGCTTCCGCGCGACCGAGAAGCCCGGCGTTGCCAAGGCCTATGTGCTTGAGATGTTCCCGTATCCATCCGGGCGCATCCATATGGGGCATGTCAAGAACTATACGCTGGGCGATCTGATCGCCCGAATCCGGCGCGCGCAGGGCTTCAATGTGCTGCATCCGATGGGCTGGGACGCGTTCGGCCTGCCGGCCGAGAACGCTGCGTTCCAGAACAAGGTCCACCCCGCGCTGTGGACCCGCCAGAACATCGACGGCATGCGCACACAGCTGAAGTCGCTCGGCCTCACGATCGACTGGAGCCGCGAGATCGCGACTTGCGAGCCGGAATATTACCGGCACGAGCAGGCGATGTTCCTCGATTTCCTGGCCAACGGGTTGGCCTATCGGCGGGAAAGCTGGGTCAACTGGGACCCGGTCGAGAACACGGTGCTGGCCAACGAG
>CAZVYC010000142.1:0-13110 GCA_964631425.1 uncultured Rhodospirillales bacterium | reverse complement strand
CGAGGGGATCGTGCGGGGGGCGGACAAGCGATCGGGGGAGTTGTTCTCCTACGTTGATCTTGAGAAGCGGGTCCGGAAGGACCATCCACTTCGGCCGATCCGGGAGATGGCGAACACGGCGCTGGCGGTTCTCGCGGGCGACTTTTCTACCCTATATTCCAAGATGGGCAGACCGTCGATCCCGCCCGAGATGTTGCTTCGGTCGATGCTGCTGCAGGCGTTCTATTCTATCCGCTCGGAGCGCCAGCTGATGGAACGGCTGGAGTTCGATCTGCTGTTCCGATGGTTCGTGGGGCTGGGTGTCGATGATCCGGCGTGGGATCATTCGACTTTCTCGAAGAATCGGGATCGGCTGCTGGAAGGCGACATCGCCGCCAAGTTCCTGGCGGCGGTGCTGGCGCAGCCGCGGGTGAAGCGGCTCCTGTCGAGCGAACACTTCAGCGTCGATGGAACCCTGATCGAGGCGTGGGCGTCGATGAAGAGCTTCAAGCCGAAGGGCGGCAAGGACGACGATGGCGGCGATAGTGGTCGTAACGCCTCGGCCGATTTCCGCGGAGAGACGCGCTCGAATGAGACGCACGTCAGCACGACCGATCCCGACGCGAAGCTCTATCGCAAGGGGCCGGGCATGGAAGCCAAGCTCTGCTACATCGGGCATGGGCTGATGGAGAACCGTTCCGGCCTGATCATCGACACCAGGTTGACCCGCGTGTCCGGGCATGCCGAACGGCTTGCAGCACTGCACATGATCGAGCCATGGCCGGACCGGCCAAACGCCATCACGCTCGGAGCGGATCGCGGTTATGATGCGGCGGATTTTGTCGAGGAACTGCGGACGCTTAATGTCCGCCCACATGTGGCGCAGAACACCAATCGGCGTCGATCCGCGATCGACAAGCGTACGACCCGGCATCCCGGATACGCCGCAAGTCAGCGCATCCGAAAACGGATCGAAGAGGCCTTCGGCTGGATCAAGGTCGTGGGCGGAATGCGCAAGACCAAGTTCCGGGGCCTGCACAAGGTCAACTGGGCCTTTGCCTTCACCGCTGCGGCTTACAATCTTGTCAGGCTGCCAAAACTGTTGGCAGCGGCATGACATGCGCTGATTCGCGAGGTTTGTGATGGAATTACGTCTCGCCATTCGATTACCAAAATGCATCGCATGTTCAGCGATTATCATCTTGGCGCTAAGTGGTTGCACTTCGCGTTCAGGCAATGAGTCCGTGCTGCAGAACGACAAACTCGGCCAAATCCAGACAGGCCGATCCACCGTGGACGATCTTAAGCGAGTCTACGGTTCACCCCAAACCGTTCAACGCGATCCCGACGGAACGCAGCGCTGGACCTATGAGTATCGAGAAACCACGTGGGGCTGCCTTGGACCAATGGGCATGTATCTCAATGGTAAGTTCTGCGATTCGAGCGTCACCACCTTCGACTTGATTTTTGTGTTATCTGCCGACGGAACCGTCGTGAGTTACAATAAAAGCGCTGCCTACAATCACTGAGTTGCGCTGATCCGTAGAGATCTTCGGAAGGTTACGCTCGTCGGCGACGGGGATCGATTTTTCAACAGCCTGCTAGAAGGTTCACTAGGCGACTTTTCCAGTTGGGCATCCACTCCGCCTTCCAGCATCTCGATCGGAGGGGCGCAGGTCAACCCGTATCGCTCAGCTCAGCATCGAACAGGAACAAGCTCTCGCCGATTTTCCGTTGCTGAACTATATCTTTGTTCACGCTCTCAAGGGGTGGAGTTCGGAGGAGTTGAAACGGGAAATCAATATACCCGAACCTATGTTCGTCGATGCCCTGATCCGGCTGGAGAAAATGGGGCTTATCGCGCTGTTCCCCGACAACGAGATCAGGCTGAGAACGGCCAAGGATATTCAATGGCGGAAGCGTGGGCCCTATTCCCGTTACCGGGAGGGCGTGTTGAAATGGTCTCTCAATAAACTCGATATGACCGACCCCAATTCGCTTTGGACGATAGAACCGCTGAAATTGTCCCCCAGTTCTCTGGCGCAGCTGCAACGAAAGTTCGACACGCTCAAGGGCGAAGCGATTGCGCTGAGCGAGCAGGATCGTCGATCGAACGACACATCAAGGGAATGGTATACGCTGGTTCTTGCGGCCCGCCATGTCGATATGATGCCCTTGTCGGAATGGCCGACGCCGTATCGAGGCGCCGACGATGACCGTGTAAGTTGGACTGGAAAACTCTAGCCGCAAGCGCCCAGCGATCAGACGATCTTTTTCATAAGCACCGTTCGCCGTAAGCTTCCGCGCCCTGAAATGTGTTTTGGCCACGCGGCCCCGCTTTCCCCCCCAAAACAGCCCATCTGTCGAGCCTAATCCCCGCCGCCCAAACAGAGCCCGACCAGTGGGCCTTAAGCCTATAACAAATCATTGTAAAATCTGTGGGACTGCGGTGGGGGCAGACCCTTTCTTCCCTCTCTCTCGCGCCATTGGCGGTTTCGCGGCGGCTCAATCACGGAATTGATCCGGCACGTCCTCGTGCACGAGATCGGCCGCCATTCCGGCCTGTCTGAGGACAACATAGAGCCCATCGAGAACGCGCCGGATTAACGCTTAACACTGAGTGGGACGGGCCTCAGCGCCCGCCAATCTTCGCCGGAAGGCTGGCACGAGGAGGTTGACAACACGCTCGTGGAGACCACCTATTTGTTTGGCGCCTTACCTGTTTAGTATGGCGGCTTACAAATTAGCGGAGAGTCGTAACTGCCGGGTTTCAGCCGTTCCGGAAAACTTCCGAGCTGCGGTCCGATCCGGCCGTGCCTGCCGCTCCGCCACCGTTCGATGCCAATCCGATCCCAGGAGCGCCTCCAATGAGGTCACGTCCTTTAGTCATCACGCCCCTCGTCGCCGCGCTGCTCGCCGTGATTCCGCTTGTAACCTGCGGGCTGGCCGCCGTCGTTCTGCTGATGCGCCCGCCAAGCCCTACCGTTGCCCCCGTCGCGCCGGCATCCCAGCCCGGCCCTACCGCCGCCACCGTTGCGCCGGTGTCCCAGCCGAGCCCTACGGCCGCCACGGTCGCGCCGATACCCCCGCGAGGCCCCACGGACACCACCGCTGCGCCGACACCTCCGCCGAGCCTTAAGGAGGTAGCCGCTGCGCTAGGGGTTCCTGCAGCCTCTGCGGACACCGCCGCTGCGCCGACACCCCCGCCAGGCCTTAAGGACGTAGCCGCTGCGCTGGGGCTCCCGCCAGCCCCCACAGACACGGCCGTTGCGCCGCCGTCCCCGCTGGATCCTACGGTGGTCATCCTGACACCCCATGGTGAACTTCTGAATAAATTGGAGGCCGATGACTATGCTTGCCGCGCCTTTGCGCAGAACAGCGTCGACCACCCGGCTAGCGGGCGGGCGGCCGAAACCAACGCGACGGTCGGTTCTGCCGCGATCGGCAAAACTCCGCAGGCGCGCTATGACGCCGCCTATTCGCAGTGCATGGTCTCGCGCGGCTTCAAGATGGAAGGGCAAGCGACTTCGAAAGCCGCGGCGGTACGCCGCCCGCCTCCGCCGCGTCCGACCGCAATGCCGAGTCCGCCCATGCCGATGATGTCATCGATGCCACCGAGCCCGCCCATGCCGATGATGCTGCCGAGCCCGCCGGGTCCTGGGCTGGTCATCATACACTCGCATTAGTGCCACGCTTGTGTCCGCTCCCCCCGGCATCGCGAGCTGGCGCAGCTGTCGCTGCCGGCGAAGGCGCCTGAGAGGCCGCCACCTGGCTACAACATTCTGTTCGTCTTGATCGATCAAGAGCGCTTCTTCGACAGATGGCCCTTCCCGGTGCCGGGACGGGAGTATCTGAAGAGGAATGGCACCGTCTTCCTCAATCACCAGAGTGCGTCGCAGGTGTGCTGATCGGCGCGGTCCGTCGTCTATACGGGTCAGCACATCCAGCATACCGGCGTCTTCGACAACATGGAGGCTCCCTGGCAGCCCAACATGTCCACCGAAATAGTGACGATCGGGCATTGTCTGCAGCAGCTCGGATACCACGCCGCCTATCAGGGAAAATGGCATCTCAGCAAGAATCTCGACACGGCGCACCAGCCGGTCGACGCCTCGTTGCTCAAGAACCGCCAGATCATCGAGTCGTACGGTTTCGAGGATTTCTTGGGGTTCGGCGACCTGATTGGCGGCCCCCTCGGCGGGTACTCCTATGACGACTATTCCACCGGACGGCAAGGCCAACGCCGATCTGATAATGGCTTTGAATGAGACTTTGAACGAGCGAATCGACGACGAAGTTGGCGTGGACGACGGCGGGTTCCTGCCGCTGCTAAATGGCTTTTGGTATCCGAAGCTGCTTTGACCAAGCGCAGCGAGCAGAATCTCATGCTTCGTATCCTTGTTGGCTAATCTTCGGCGTTCATCTGTGAAGATCAGTGTCATCTGCGGATCATTATCTTGAGCGCTTCGCAGGCTTGAGCCTGATCGTGATCGGGTGATGGTCGGAGCCGATCCGGGCCAGCAGATGGGCGCCCATGCAGTCGAGTCCCCGCGCTAAGCAGCGGTCAAGCCGGAGCGGCAACATGTCGGCCATGTGATGGGTCGCCATCTGCGGGCCCACCTCGCGGAACCCAGGCAACAGCGGCGGCCCCACCATGTTGTAGTCGCCGATGATCGCCGCCGTCGGCGGCAGCGCATCGGCGATTCTCCTCAGTTGCCGGCGGTTCAGGATCTGGCTGTGCGAGAGGTGCACGTTGGCGATCGCGAACCCGTCCAGCATCACGATCTGGCTGACCCGCTTCACGAACAGCCCGGGTTGCAGGGCGATCGGCCGCGGCGGCTCATAAAAGGCGAGGGGGCTCCAGGCCGCCAGCCCGTGCTTGCGCCCCGGCAGCGGATTGCGCGCGTAATGCCCGCCGATGCGGTGCGGCAGGCGGTCCATCTCCACGGTCGTCTCCTGCATCAGCATCAGGTCGGGCTTCTCGTGATGGATCAGCTGCTCGACATGCTCCAGCGTCGCGCCGACGCTGTGCAACAGGTTCCAGCTGACGATCTTCATGCGCCGGGCCGGTACTCGGTCTTCTCGGCCTGATGGCCGCTGCGGGTCTTCCAGGCACGAATCATCAGCACGCTTCCCAACCATGCGCCGCTCAGGCCCAGCGGATAGCCCAGGATCGGCGGAAACAGCAGCGCCAGCAAGCCGAGTGCGAACAGGATCGCGCCGCCGGCGGCCAGGATGCCGGCCTCGGCCGGGCCCAGCGCCCGGTGCCGCATCAAGGTGGCGCCCATGGCGCTGCCCATGCCGACGGTGCCGGCCAGCAGGCGGCCGCGCCGGGCGTCTCGGTTTTCGGCGGTGGCGTCGGCCGCGGTCGAGCGCACCCGGTTGGCATCGAGCACGATCTCGGTCGCGTTCTTCAGGTCCTCTTCGTACATCGCCTCCATCTGCCGGGCGAAATCCCGGTCGTGGATAGTGATGTCGAGTTCACGATTGGAAATCCAGCTCGCGAGGTTGGAGTTGCTCGATCCGACCCGCGACCAGCACCCGTCGGACACTGCGGTCTTGGCGTGCAGCATCGGCCCGTTCCACTCGAACACGCGCACTCCGGCTTCGAGTAGCGGCCGGTATTCGGCCAGGGACATTGCCCTGACGACGGGGAAGTTGCTCGATCCGGGCACGAGAAGCCGCACGTCCACGCCGGCTTTGGCTGCGTGGCACAGCGCCTGCACATAGCCAGTGGTGGCGACGAAATAGGCATCGGTGAGCCACAGCGACTTCTCGGCGATCTCCGCCACCAGCTGAGCCAGGCGGTAGAGCCCCATGCTGTCCGGCCGCCCTGCGATCACCCAGGCCCTCAGGTTCCCCTGTGGTGCCGGTGGCGCGACCGGGGGGATTTCGCCGGGCGGCAGCCTGCCGCCCGCTTGGACCCAGCTGTCGGCGAACGCGGCTTCGATGTCGGCCACGGCCGGCCCGCGGACGGCGACGGCAGTGTCGCGCCAGGGCGGGATGCCACGGGCCGGATCGCCTACCCAGTCATGGCCGATGCATAGCCCGCCGGCGAAGCCCAGCTGCCCGTCGACGCAAAGCACCTTGCGGTGGTCACGGCTGATCCAGCCCAGCGGATGGGCAATATGCGGCGGGTTGTAGCTCCTGACCTCCACGCCGGCCCGGCGCAGGCGCTCCCAGAATTGCCTGGAGCTTCGCCGCCTGCAGCCCAGCCAGTCATAGAGCACGCGGCATGTGACGCCGCGACCGGCAGCTTGCGCCAGCGCGTCGGCGAAACGCGCGCCCAACTCGTCTTCCTCCAGGATGTAGTTTTCCAGGTGCACCGTGTGTCCAGCTCCGGCGATCGCCTCGAGCCAGTGCGGGAAGGTCTGCGGCCCGTCCCGCAGCAGTTCGACACGGTTGCCGTCCGACTGGCGCGCCGCCGCGACCCGAAAGAAGCCGCCGCGCGCCAAGGCTTCCAGCGGCGTTTCCGCGGAGGCCGCTGCGGCTTGCTCGATAACGTTCAAAAGATTGCCTGTCCTCTCACCGGCACCGATTTCGCCGCCTTCGCCTCATAAGCTTTGATCCGGTCCGTCAGGTCCCGCGCCAGATCATTCGGGATCGGGCCAGATCGTTCGAGATCGGGAACATCATTGTTCGATCTTCCGACTTTTCATAGCCACCGGCTTGCACGTGCCTGCTGCGTTCTACAGCCAGCTTCGGGCGTCAAGCCTTCTTTGCCAGGTAGCTCCGGCCGTCCCACAACCGGAAATCGGCTGTCCCGGCGCGCTCCACCGAAAAGCCGTGCCGGCGGCAAAGAGCGTGAAACGTGTCGCGGTCGCGGGCTTCGTCGCCCCGATAGGAATAATTCAGCACCAAAAAGGCGCCTGCGGGTGCGAGCACCCGCGCCGCTTCACGGAAAAGTGCTTGGACCAGGTCGTCGCCGGCTGCCACGATATAAGGAAAACTGTCGACGCAAAGCACGCAGTCGGCAGCAGCGTCCACGACGCAGGCCAAATCCGACCCGCTGCCCAGTTGGATGTCGACATTGCGACACCTTGAAGTCCTCTCTCTGGCCAGATCGACCATTCTGGGGGACACGTCGATACCAATGATGCTGGCAACCTTGGGTGCGAGCGCAACAGCGACCCGCCCGATGCCGCAGCCAAGATCGACGATCCGGCAGGTCTTGCCGATCAGTCCCCAGCCGTCCATCCGATCGACGATCTCCTGCGTGGCCTCAGCCAGACGGGCGGCGTCGCCCAGCGAATAGATCGCGACGCTTGCTTCCGGCGATATTGCCGCGGCGTCGTCGAACATGGCGGCAAACCGAGAGATGGTCTCGGCGGCAGACTGGCCCGCGGGCACGCTGTGATCGACGGCGGCGAGGACCGCGCGCACAAGGCCGTTGGTCAAGAATCGCCCCTGCGGAACAGCGCCCGAGCTTCTATGGATCATGGGTCTCTCCGCAGTGTCCGCTTTCGATTCCATACATCCCGGGCGCCCCACAAATATTTGTAAGGCTCCTGCCCGCGCAGGAAATCGAACTCGGTCGCGCCGTCCTGCGCGGCCTCGGCAACGGCGTCGGCGATCAGGATCGAGCCTGGACTGGCTTCGGCGTAATCAGGATCGAAGCCGCCGAGATAGGCGGAAGCGGTCGCACCGTGGCGCAGGCCGTAATAGACAGCTACGGTCTTGCCGCCGATCGAGAGCGCCCTCAGCCGCGCCAAGCCCCGCGCCAGAAGCCCAGGAAGACAATCGCGATGAAAGCCCTCCAGGGTTTTGTCGGCTTGCAGGCCCCCTTCGCCTCTGGCGCGCCAACGCAAGCTGTTCAGTCTTGCAAGCTCGCTCACGAACTGCTCGGTGTCGTCCATGGCCTCAATTTCCAATCCGCCAAGCCGTCCGGCCGCGCGCCAAGCGCGGCGCACCTTGCGGCGTCGGTCTGGTGGAATTTCGATCGGCAGGCCGTGCGGATCACATCGGCCGGACAGCGACAGCGTCGGACAGGCGTTCTGCGGGACGACCACATCATCCATCCCGTCAGGCGCGGCGATGTCGAGTGCCGCCGCTCGGGGATGGAGCTCCTCCAGCTCGAGGCTCGTCCAGTCAGGGTCGTCTCCGCATACGGTGAGCAAAGCTGCTCCCGCTTCGGGTCGGTCCGGATCGACCAGCAGATCGAGGTGGTCGCTGACCGAAATGCCGATCGGCAGCAATCGCTGTCCAAGCGGGCCGTCCTCCCGATAAAGGGGCGCCAGCCCGACGAGCTGGCCGCCGCTGCGCACCGCGACGATTCTCAGTTCGCCGGGATGGAAGGCGCGCCACCATGGCACCAGCCAAGCCGGGGAGAGAAACACGGGTGCGGACCGCGCGCGCCGCCAGAGATCGGCCCAGGCCGGCGCAAGCCGGTCCAGCGCCGCCGTATTCTCCACCAGCTCCACCATGGTCGAGGTCATGCGACCGGCTCCGGTTCGGCCGGCAGGGTGCGCCGGGCGCGGACGAGCTGCCCATAGAGCGCGAGATATTCCGATACCATCCTCTCAACCGAGAAACGCTCGACGGCGGCGCGGCGGCAGAGCGCAGGATCGACCCTGTCGGACCACCGCATTGCCTGCGCCATCTCCTTCACGGTCGAGACGAGAAAGCCGGTCCGTCCGTCTTCTACGATTTCAGGCAGCGCACCGTGCGGGAAGGCGATGACCGGGGTGCCGGAGGCCAGCGCTTCCATCGCCACCAGCGAACTCGTCTCTGCGGCCAGGCTTGGCACCGCCAAGCAGCGCGCCGAGGCGAGCAGGCGCCGCTTGGCTCGAAACCGCAGCGGGCCCAGAAACCGGCGTCGAGCGTCCAGCTTCGGAGCGACGGCTTCGGCGAAATACCGCCGATGGGCGTCATACTCGAAAACCTGACCGCCGATCAGGAGCGGCAGGTCGGCCATGCGTGCGGCATCGAGGGCCAGGTGAATGCCCTTCTCGGGGCAAATCCGGCCAAGCGTCAGCACGAATTCTCTTTTGGCGAACGGGCCGCCCAGCGCGTCGACCGGAACCCCGTTGGTGATCGGCGGCAACAAGGCGGCATCGACGGGGGCCGTACGGGCCTGCGAAACCGACACGCAATTGCGCCACAAGCCGGGTCGGCGGACCCAGGCCGCAGGCGGATACCAGTCGAGCGGCAAATGGAAGGTCACGAGCGACGGCGCTCGCGCGGGCAGGTAACTGTGGAAGTCCACCCCATGGAGATGAACGAGATCGATGGCATTCCGTTCGAGCACGTCGGAAATCGCCGCTTGCTGATTGCGCCAGGCGCGCGCTTTGGCTTCATCGTCGAGCCGACCGGTTTCAGCTGGGATCTCGACAAGCTCCCCCGCGACAGTCGATCCGGCGCGGGCCACCACGATCGATCGGTGGCCGCGCGCGACCAGCGCCCTGTCCAGGGCAGCCAGCACTTGCTCGCTGCCGCCCACCGCATCGGAACCGACCGGCGCCAGCGGGTAGGCGACGCTCGCGATCGTCAGCCTCGGCCTCATCGCCGACACCGACGGGTCAGGCGTTCTCTGCGCCGCCGGCCGCATGCAGACTGATGAAAGGACGGCCGTTCGGCGCGCCGAGCGCGACGCGAGCCCCCGTCAGGACATGGCTTCCCGTCGGCGCTTGCCCGCTCAGCAGGTTGACGGCTTCCCGATACCCGTTCAGCGTCCCGACATCGACGTAGGCCTGGCCGGCGCGGACGCCGATCGCTTCGCCGCCCGTGGCCAGGTAGGCATTCACCAAGGTGCCGATATATTCATCCCGGCAGTCGCGGAATCGCCACAGCGACTGAAGTGCGGCCAGCACGCGGCCGGGCACCTTGAAAGCGCCCCAAATCCAATGCGTGCCGGCGTCCTGCCGCTTCACCTGGATTTCGCGGACCCGGCCGGAATCGTCGAGCATGACCGCGTCGAAGAGCTCGGGGCGCTCCACCGGGAACAGGAGGAACGACAACCGGTCGTCTGGAAGCGATCTGAACCCGTCATGAGGCATCCAGATCGTATCCGGCAGCCCAACCAGCACAGGGTCGTCTGGCCCGATCAGATGCGCAGCACGGAATACTGCGTCGCAGAGCCCGGCCGGCGTCGGCTGGACGACATACACGGTCGCGGCGCTGCCGTAATGGCTGCCATAATAGGCGAGGATGTCGGACTTCTCAGGCGAGATGACGAAGCAGATCTTGTCCGCTCCGCCATTGACCATGCGTTCGACCAGATATTCGCTGACCGCGCAGGGACGCTCGACGCCTCCATCCAGCCTGCTGCCCACCGGCAGCAGCTCTTTGGAGAAGGCGAGGGGCTGCATGCGGCTGCCGCGCCCCGCGGCTGGAACGATGCCCCACATCTAAGCCTCCATCGCAGTTGGTTCCGCTCGCCCGGCAACGGCCAGTTCGACCAGGCGCTCCAGCTCGACCGCCCGCCGGTCGGAGACATGGTCGCGCAGCACGCGTTCCCGCGCCGCCTCTGCGATCCGGCGGAGCTCACGGTCGGACAGGTCGAGCGCCGACAGGGCATCTTCGGTGTCGCGGGCGACGACGATCTCCTGGCCGGGAGCAAAAAAAGCATCCAGCCCGGGCCACCAATCGGACAGTATCGGCGCGCCGCATGCGGCGGCCTCGAACAGGCGCCCGGATGGGCACCAGCCGGCTTTTGCCATGGCCTCCCGCGTGATGTTGAGCGTCAGCCGCGCGCTGGCATAGAAGGCCGGGTGATCCGGCGGGGGCAGATGCCGCACGAAATAGATATTGCCGGTCCAGGGAAAAACGGCCGGATATTGCGCCCCTGCGATCACGAACCTAGTCTGCGCACGCCGTCGCGCCGGCTCGATCAGCAGGTTTTCGAGGGCTGCCTGGCGGTCCGCGGCATAGGTTCCGATGTAAGAAAGATCTCCGCGGAACGCCGGGTTCGGGGCGGCAGGACAGTGTATTTCGGGGTCGACATGGCCGTAAAGCGGAGCGGTCCGGCGGGCCCCGAGTTCGTCCCGAAGCTGTTGCAGCGTCTGGCCGCCGGTATAACTGAGCACGAGGTCGTAATCGCGAAGCCCCCGTGGGCCGAGATAAAAGATGGCCTCCCCCAGGCGCCGTCGCGCCAGAGTGACTGGCGTGTCCAGGTCATAAAACACCTTCAGCGGGCGTCCCGCGCTCAGGACCTCGTCGCCGGCTTCGACTCCATCGGGGCAATAAGATGTGACCATGCAGGCATCGGCTTCCCTGAGTTCCCGGCGCGCGAGATCGCGCACCGCGTTCCAATCCGGGTAGAGCACGAGCTGCCCGCATGGCAGATCGGTGAGGTCGCGATTTGCCGCGTAATAGGGAACGTCCCGCTCGAAGAACACAACCTTCCACCCACGCCGCGCCAGCGCCTTCACCAGCCCGCGCCACAGCGTCGCGTGCCCGTTTCCCCAGGACGAGCTGATCGTCAGTCCGAATACGACCAGCTTCATCCGAGGGCAGCCTCGCGAGCGGCGGAGTGGCTCGGTCTCAAGGAAGTGCCTCCTTATTGGCTTAGGGCGGCGGTTCCGTCCGCGGTGACCGGCTCGCGGAGACTGGGGAGACGCGTTTTTGGAACGCCACGCAGCCCCTGTTGTTCCGCCGCCGGAGAGGGCCTGCACCTCGATCAGCCCGCGCCGACGCCGATGCCCTTTGCAAACGCGACCTATTGCGGCATGGTGCGCCTCCGCTTTCCCCGGCTATTAGGCATCGTCAAGGATCAATAGACCATCATGAAGCTGGCTATCCCCAAGGAGCGGCGTCCCGACGAACGGCGCGTCGCGGTGACGCCTGACACGGCCAAAAAGCTGATTACCTTGGGATTCGACGTTGTCGTCGAGTCGGGCGCCGGCCTCGCCTCCTCGATCAGCGACGAGGCCTATCGTGCCGCCGGCGCGGTGGTCGCGGCGGAAGAGACTCAGACCCTCGGCAACGCGGACATCGTGCTCAAGGTGCAGCGTCCGCTTGCCGCCGCCGAAGGGCTCGATGAATTCGCCATGATCCGCCCGGGCACTATGCTGGTCGGCCTGCTGGCACCCTACCAAAGCCCTGACGCCATTCGCGAATATGCCCGCCGCAAGATCGACGCCTTTGCCATGGAACTGGTGCCGCGCATCACCCGCGCGCAGGCAATGGACGTGCTGTCCAGCCAGGCCAACCTAGCCGGCTACAAGGCGGTGCTCGACGCCGCCTATGAGTTCGGTCGCGCCTTCCCCATGATGATGACCGCCGCTGGCACGATTGCGCCGGCCCGAGTCTTCGTCATGGGCGCCGGCGTCGCCGGCTTGCAGGCCATCGCTACCGCCCGTCGCTTGGGCGCAGTGGTTTCGGCCACCGACGTCCGTCCCGCCTCGAAGGAGCAGGTCCAGTCGCTGGGCGCGAGCTTCGTCATGGTCGAGAACGAGGAAACAAGGCAGGCCGAGACCGCCGGCGGCTACGCCAAGGAGATGAGCGACGAATATAAGCGCGCTCAGGCGCTACTTATCGCAGACACGATCAGGAAGCAGGACGTGGTGATCTGCACCGCGCTCATTCCCGGCCGCAAGGCGCCGGTGCTGGTGACGGAGGAGATGGTGGAGACGATGAAGCCGGGCTCCGTCATCGTCGACTTGGCGGTGGAGCAGGGCGGCAACTGCCCCCTCTCGCGCCCCGGTGAGGTGGTCGAGCACAAGGGCGTCAAGATCGTCGGTCACACCAATGTCCCCAGCCGGCTTGCGACTGATTCCTCCGCGCTCTACGCGCGCAACCTGCTGGCCTTCCTCACCCCGCTGGTGGACAAGGAAACCAAGGCGCTCAAGATCGATTGGTCGGACCAGATCATCGCCGGCACGGCGCTGACCCGCGACGGCCGCATCATCCACCCGCTCTTCACCTCCGCCGACCCGACCCCGCTCGAAGCTGCCGCCGGCGTCAAGCCCGGCCCCGTTTCCTGACCGGCCCCCTCTTTCCTGACGGCCCCCTTTCCTGACTGGGACGCAAAAATGGATCAAACCCTCCCTTCCGCCGTCGACCAACTGAGGCAGGCGATCGACGCGCTGAGCCACAAGGTAGACCAGCTGACCGCCCAGGCAGCGCAAGTCGCGGCCCAGCATCCCGGCGCCGAGCAAACCTTCCTGGTGATGGGCATCACCGTGTTCGTGC
>CAZVYC010000141.1:0-13157 GCA_964631425.1 uncultured Rhodospirillales bacterium | reverse complement strand
CTGCTGAAATTCTATGGCGATAACCCGCATTTCATTGCGCCCACCAGCCGGCGCAACGAAGTCATCAGCTTCGTCAAGGGCGGCCTGCGTGACCTGTCGATCAGCCGGACCAGCTTCTCCTGGGGCGTGCCCGTACCGGGTGACGAGAAGCATGTCATGTATGTCTGGCTCGACGCGCTGGTGAACTATATCGCAGCTCTCGGTTATCCCGAGACCGGAACCGACACGCCCTATGCCCGCTACTGGCCGGCCAATCTGCATCTGGTCGGCAAGGACATTATCCGTTTCCATACGGTCTATTGGCCGGCCTTCCTGATGGCAGCCAACCTGCCGCAGCCCAAACGGGTGTTCGCTCATGGTTGGTGGACGATCGAAGGCCAGAAAATGTCCAAATCGCTGGGCAACGTGATCGCGCCCAGCCAACTTGTGGAGACCTATGGACTCGACCAGACACGCTACCTCCTGCTGGCCGAGGTGCCGTTCGGTAATGATGGCGACTTCTCGCATAAGGCGGCCGTCCGCCGGATCAATGCCGACTTGGCGAATGGCCTCGGCAACCTGGCGCAGCGGACTTTGACCCTTATCCAGAAGAACTCCGGTGGAACCATCCCGGCTCCCGGAGGGCTTGCCGAGCAGGACAAGGCGCTGCTCTCCGAGGCCGACTGCCTGTTCGGCGCGGTCGAGGGCGATCTTGCCAACCAGGCGTTCCACGAGGTGCTGCGGACGATCTGGACGCTGGTCGGCCACGGCGATTCCTACATCGACGCGATGGCGCCCTGGGCGCTCAGGAAGACCGATCCCGCGCGGATGGATACCGTGCTCTATGTCCTGGCAGAAACGCTCAGGGCGATCGGCATCGTGCTGCAGCCGTTCATGCCCGACACGATGGCACGTCTCCTCGACCAGCTCGCGGTTCCGGTAAACCAGCGGAATTTCGCAGCCATGGATGGACGTGGCCGTCTCGCCGCCGGAACCGCGCTGCCGGCGCCACAAGGCCTGTTTCCCCGTATCGTCGAACCGGCGGAAGCCTGATGCTTGTCGACAGTCATTGCCATCTGGAATTTCCCGACTTCTCGGCCGAGCAGCAGGCGGTCATCGACCGCGCGCGGGCGGCGGGGGTCGGGCACATGCTGACGATCTCGACCCGAGTCCGTCGGTTCGCGGAAGTCGCCGGAATTGCCGAGGCCAATGCCGACATTTCCTGTTCGCTCGGTACCCATCCGCACAGCGCGGAGGAGGAAGCGGATGTTACGGTCGAGCGGCTGGTGGCGTTGGGACAGCATCCCAAGGTCGTGGCGATCGGCGAAACCGGTCTCGATTACTATTACGACAACAGTCCCCGCGACCTGCAGCAGGCGGCTTTTCGCCGTCACATCCAGGCAGCGCTGACGCTCGGCCTGCCGGTCATCGTCCACACCCGCGACGCCGATCCCGATACGATCCGGATTCTGCGCGAGGAAGGGCAGGGGAGCGGTCTCACCGGCGTCATCCATTGCTTCAGCTCAAGCCGACAACTCGCCGAAGAAGCAGTGGAATTCGGTTTCCATATCTCGTTCTCCGGCATTCTCACGTTCAAAAAGGCCGAGGAACTGCGCGAGACCGCTCGGCATGTGCCGCTCGACCGGCTGCTGGTCGAAACCGATGCGCCATTTCTGGCCCCGGTGCCTAAGCGTGGACAGCGGAACGAACCGGCCTATGTCGTTCACACAGCGGGGGTTCTCGCCAATTTGCATGGCATCCCCTCGGAAGAGTTGGCCCGCCGCACGACCGAGAACTTCTTTGCCCTGTTCCGCCGCGCAGTGCCTGCCCATTGATGACTACGCGAATCACGATTCTCGGCTCCGGCAACTCGACCGGCGTGCCGATCGCCAATGGCGACTGGGGACGGTGCGACCCGACCGAGCCGCGTAATCGCCGCCGCCGCTCCTCGATCCTGATCGAGCGCGACGACACAGTTGTCCTGGTCGATGCGGGGCCCGACTTGCGCGAGCAGCTGTTATCGGTCAAGGCAACGCGGCTCGATGCAGTGATCTTCACCCATGCCCACGCGGACCATTGCCAAGGCGTCGACGATCTTCGCGCCTTTGTCGCCTATGGCGGGACGCCGCTGCCGATCTATGGCTTTCCCGAAGTCCTCGATCAATTGCGATCCAGATTTTCCTACATGTTCGGCGGCTCCCTGGCTGGATATTACGACAAGCCGTTCCTCGAACCGATCGAGGTGTCGCCGCGGCTCAGCATTGGCGGGCTCGATTTTCGCTTGTTCGAGCAGGACCATGCCGTCTGCCGAACCATCGGCATACGAACCGGCCACTTTGCCTATTCCACCGACCTGAAGGCGCTTTATGACGACGCTTTCGCGACCCTCGACGGCGTCAGGACCTGGGTCGTAGCCGCCGTCCGGCGCGAGCCGCATATAGCGCACGCCCATCTGGATCTGGTTCTCGACTGGATCGCGCGCGTCGGGCCGGAGTGCGCCTATCTCACGCATCTCAACCATTCGATGGATTACCACAGCGTGATGGCCGGTCTTCCGGACGGCGTCGAACTGGCCTATGACGGCAAGGTGATCTTTGATGGCTGAGCGTGCGGCCACACCGCCGCTGGAGATCCCTGATCGCACCTGGATGGTCTGGGCGATCTCGATCAATCTGTTCATTGCCTTTACACGGGTACTGGCGCTTCGCCGCAGCTCACTCAATCTGCTGCCTGACGAGGCCCAATACTGGTCCTGGTCGCGCCACTTGGCGTTCGGCTATTTTTCCAAGCCGCCGATGATCGCCTGGCTGATCCGGGCCACCACCAGTCTTGTCGGCAACGATGAATGGGCCGTCCGGCTGGGTGCGCCCCTGGTCCATGCCGCGACCGGAATTGTCGTCGGCTTCCTGGGCAAGTCGATGTTTGGCGCACGGGTCGGATTTTTTTCGGCCTTGCTTTACGCAACCCTTCCCGGCGTCACATTCTCCGGCCTCATCATCTCGACCGACGTGCCGCTGCTGTTCTTCTGGGCGCTGGCACTGTTCGCCGCCTGGCACATCCTGATCGGGCAAAAAAGCTGGATTTGGCCCATTGTGCTGGGCTTGGCCCTGGGGTTCGGCTTCCTCAGTAAATACGCGATGGGCTATTTCCTGCTAGGCTTCGCCACCTACGCCGCGTTTGGCGCATGGCCGCGCGTCCGAACCCATTGGCCGCGGCTGGCGGTGGCGTTGGTGGTGGCAATGGCCATCATCGCCCCGAACATCTACTGGAATGCCGTGCATGGTTGGGCGACGGTTGGCCACACCGCCGCCAACGCTAATTGGGAGCAGGGCGGGGGACTGCATCTGGTCGAAGCGCTTCAGTTCGCCGGCGCTCAATTCGGGGTCTTCGGACCCGTGCTGCTGGTGGCGCTTGCGGCACGGTTGGTCCTGTGGCGGCGCAACCCGCCCGACGGGGCGGAGCGGTTTCTTCTCGCATTCGCGGTTCCCGTGCTGGTCCTGATGATCGTCCAGAGCGGTATTTCGCGCGCGCATGCCAACTGGGCCGCAGTTGCCTACGTCTCTGCGACCGTGCTCGTGGTCGGCTGGCTTGAGCGTATCCACACGACTTGGCCGATCCGCCTGTCGCTGGCGCTACAGGTTCTGGCGTTCGGCGGCTTCACCTTGCTCTTTGCCGGATCCATCCCCGTGCGACTGTCAAAGGAATTCGACATTTTTCACCAGATGCGCGGCTGGAGCGCACTGGGGGAAAGAGTCTGGCAGCGCATGGGCGCGATGCCGGCCGACGTCAGCGTGGCGGCCGATGATCGGGAGGTCATGGCAGAGCTCGATTATTACCTGCGGGGTCGCCCTTTTCCATTGGTCATGGCCACTGGCAAGGGCCCGGCGGGCAACCAGTACGAGCTTGACGATGCCATCACACCCCAGACCGGCGCGCGCGTGCTGCTGATCGCACGCTTCCCCGACCGCCACGACATTCTGAACCGCTTTCAGGAGCATGCGCTGTCCGATGTCTGGGGAATCAGCGCGGGCGACAAGCGGGAGCGGCAATATTACGTCTACCAGCTCTCGGGCTTCAAAGGCGATTAGGGCTG
Organism: uncultured Rhodospirillales bacterium; assembly: GCA_964631425.1. Lineage (GTDB taxonomy): Bacteria > Pseudomonadota > Alphaproteobacteria > BOG-932 > Roseiterribacteraceae > BOG-932. The sequence goes on along the minus strand of CAZVYC010000141.1, from coordinate 9,085 downwards.
TCCGCAATGGAGGGATATGACTGGAAGCACCTGATCTGGGAGCACGGTGAGACGAAAGCCTGGACTCCCGAGGTCAGGCTGTTGGTTGCGTTCCTGTTGTCAGGTCGTCAGGCGAACCGAATCGGTTGTTTCCCAGTCGATATTGATATAGCCGCAGCCCAGACCGGGCTAGCCGTGACGCGGGTGCGCGACATTGTCGTCCACCTGGAGCGCGAAGGTTTCGTGCGGCATGACGAAACCTGCAACTGGATCTGGTTCCCGGAAATCCTGCGCCGTCACCGGTTCATCAGCACCGATGAGGTCCGCCGCGCGTTGCCCGAATTGGCGGCAGTGCCGCGCGAGGCCTCGTTTCGGATTGAACTCATCCAACTGTTTCGCGCCTCGGCCGACCGCCCGGGCGTACAGGCTGCGTCGACCGGGACATGGCTCGGCGGCTTTTTGGGCGACGACCGCGCGCCCGAACTTGCGCAACGGCTGGCGGCCGTCAACGCCCGGGTGCGGCAACAACTGCCTGGGCTTCCGCACCTCGAGCCCGCGCACTTGCAGCCGGTCGCCAAGCTGTGGCTCAGCATCGCCGATTATCTAGGACGGTGTCGGGACTTCGCTGCCGGCCTCGTCGATACGCCGCTGTTGCACACACTCGGCTTGATAAGTGTGGCTTCTGCGATCCTGTTTGTCGTGTTCCCTGGTATCGACCTCGGCGTTGCCGGCTGGTTCTTCGATCCGCCGCGCAATTTCGCGCTCGGTGCGAGCCGGATCGGTCGGTTTTTTGACAACGAGGTGCATTACGCGATGGAATGGTTCCTGGTCGTGCTGGTCGGCGCATTCCTTTACGGACTGTTTCGACGTCGGCCGGTCTGGGGATTGACGTCCAAGCGCTTTCTGTTCGTTTCGCTGTCGATCGCCTTGAGCGCCGGCCTGATGACCAATGTCGTGTTCAAGGACAGCTGGGGGAGGGCGCGACCAAGTCAGATCGTCGAGTTCGGCGGCACGAAGCAGTTCAGCCCCCCTTTCATGCGCAGCAATCAATGCGACAAGAACTGCTCGTTCGTCTCCGGGGACGCCTCGCTCGCGGCCAGCTTTCTTGCGTTTGCCGTGATCGCAGATCGTCACCGGCGCCGCTGGTGGCTCGGGCTCGGGTCATTCGCGGCCGTGGTCGGACTGATGCGTATGGCCCGCGGCTCTCATTTTCTCAGCGATGTCGTCTTCGCCGTCGTCTTTACGCTTATGATCATCCTGATCCTTGGGATGTTGTTTCTGGATGAACGCTGGCGATAGTGGCCGCGTTGGCGACTATCGAATGACATGACACATGGAGAGCCACCCTGACGCCCCGTACCGCAGGCAGCTAACCGGCTACTTTATTTTCCATAATATATATTATACGATCTTCAGCCTGGGGGTTTGTGCTGGGCGCCCTCGTCCAGTTGCTTCTCAAATCAGGCAACCCGTTGGTTTGCTTGATAAAGATGGCCATCGACCTCTGCGCCGCATCCTCGCGCGTCCGAGGAAAACCGCTTCGGTTCCTATGGACTCCCTTTCTCCGACTCTCTTAACGAAGTCCGGCGCGTTTCCCGGCCGGTCCGGCATCGAGCAAGTCCTGGTTCGATGCCGGACAGCTCCAGTTCGCTGCGTCGTTCACATCGCCCGAGCCACCGTATTTGGCCGTGGCAGGAAACGGACAGAGCGGCATGGTGCGGTCTACCGGCTGTTTGGGGCTGTTGTTCCGATAATGCGAGGCCAGAATGGAGTCAGGCGCCTTGCCTTGTTCGACCCACGCTTCGAGCGCGCTCAGCGTCTCGAAGACATTCGGGCCCGGCCCCATGGCGCAATGCTGCATGCCCGGGACCATAAAAAGACGGACATTGTCCCGCAATTGCTGGTACTTGCCGGGAACTGTTGAGGCCGCCTCCTCATAAAATGCCATTGTTCGATAGGGTGACAGCGCCGGGTCGCTGAAACCGTGATAAATCAAGAGCTTCTTGCCTGAGGCGATGAATTGCTCGAGGGCCGCGGCGCGATCGGCATTGCCTGCCTTCGTCCGCTCGTCAAAGAGTGCGAGCGTTGATGGGCTAACTGCCCCGGCAGAACTGGTCTTCAGGTTGCGGATGTCGAAGGCAGGATCGCGTTCGACGATATATTTTACAACCTGATCGGAGAATTGCCACGACAACGGCGACTTGCCCTGGGTAAGATCGCCCCAGGGCTCGTTGGCGCCGAAATCCGCGGGCATGCTCGCGCCGACCAGCCAGGTATCCATCCCGCCGCCATGCAGGTCGGTCATCGAGCCTCCGGTGTAGACGACCTGGCCTGCCTCGTTGCGTACAGCGCTCAGATAAGTGCTGAGTGTCGCGGCTTGCTCGTCGGTCAGGCAGTTCGCCTTCTGAGCACCCTTGCAAACCAGGGTCTTGGGATCGAACGTGCACCTACCCGGATATTGGATCAGGCCGTCCTTGACACCGTCCGCGCTGTCGCAATTTTGATAAACCGCCTGATCGATCGCCGCTAGCAAGGAAGCCGGAATGAACGCTGTTCGGCTGAGCAGTCGTTGGTACATCGCCGATCCGGCCAGGATCGCCCGCAGATCCATGAAGGGAGCACCAGCGATTATACCGTCGTAATCGTCCGGATAGCGCATCGCTTCGATCAGCGCCTGGCGGCCGCCGTTCGAGCAGCCGTCGAAATACGACCGGTCGATGGCTTTCTTATCGAAATAGCCCTGGACCAGCAGCTTGGTAGCGATTGTGACGTCGTGAACCGCTCGGAAGTAATAGTCGGCGAGCTTGGCCTCGTCGGGCACGCCAGGTTTGACGATCGCCCAGCTGGCATCGGTGCCTCCCGCCTGATGCCCGGTGTCGGTGATCGCGGTGGCATAGCCTTTGACAGTGGCCGCGATGATATCCGCGCGGGTAACCGAAGGATAAAGGTTGCCCCCCAGCCCACCCACGCCCCAGAACACAAATTTCCCGTTCCAATGGACAGGCAGCTTGAGTTCGAAGCGCGCTGCGCCGCCTGGTGCGCCCTCCCCGTTCGTCGCGACGGTGCCCAGTACGTCGCAATAATCCGGCGCGAGCGCAGACCCGGACCTGGCGGTTGCCGAGCTGATCGAAACGCGCGGGACGGACAGGGCCGACAAACTGGCAACCGTACAGGATGCCGGTGCGGCTGCAGCCGTTCCGGCGGCGCACATCATGGTGGTCAGAACGACGGCGTGGAACGCGGCAAAAATGCCCCAGCGACCGAAAGCTCCTCCTTCGATCATGACTTCCCCTGAAATTAGAAGGATTAGGTCGAAAGTATCAGAAGGCGTTGCGCCTCGGAAGGAATTGCACGGCGACGAGGGCGACGATCGAACCGGCCATTACATACCCGGCGGTTCCGAGCGGCGAGCCGTCCAGTCGTTTGGTGGCCCAGGTAATCAGCGCCGGCGCAAACGCGCCGAGGCCAACAACAGCGGTGGTGTAGGACAACGACATACCGGTCGCGCGCACTGGTGTGGCGAAGAGCTCGGATAAAGCCGCCGGCGCAACGCCGATATAAAATCCGGCCATCAGGCAGAAGGCGCACTGGACCAGGACCAGGGTCAGCAGTGCGTGTGATCCGTGCAGCCAGAGAAACAACGGAGCGACAAAGATCAGCATTGCAGTCGCCGCCATCGACAGCATCCATTTTCGGCCGATCCGGTCGGACAGGGCGCCCGCTCCGAAGCAGGCGAATACCAGCAGGAAGTCGCTGATCAGCGCGGCGGCATAGGATTGCGGGCCAGTGTAGTGCAACACGTTCTGAGCGTAAGCCGGTATCGGAATTATCAGCGAGAACGGTGCGATCGCCCAGAGGACGCACACGCCGAATCCTTTCAGAAGTGACGGCCAGTGATCCCGGAAGACGGCGACAAGGGGCAGGCTGTCGGCGTCTCTTTGAATCCGACGGTGCTCCATTTCCGCCTGGAACGCGGGCGTTTCGTCCAGCGTCCGTCGAAGATAGAGAGCCACCGGGGCGATCAGCAGACCGACAAGGAAGGGAACGCGCCAGCCGAAAGCGACAACGTCTTCCTTGGATAGAACGGACGTGACGCCGAAGCCGATCAGCACCCCCAGAATATTGGACATCGCCATGCTGGCCTGCAGCCATGAGGCGAAAAAGCCGCGCTTTCCCGGCGAGGCATTTTCGACCAGGAATGCGGTGGCGCCGCCCATCTCGCCTCCGGCCGAGAAGCCCTGCAAGACGCGGCCGCTCAGCAACAGGATCGGCGCGCCGATTCCGATCGCAGCATAGGTGGGCGCCGTGGCGATAATCAGGGTCCCCGCCCCCATGACCATCAGCGTCAAGGTCAGCGCGGCCTTTCGCCCGGCACGATCCCCGTACATCCCAATCAGGATCGCACCGAGCGGCCGTACGACGAAGCCCACGCCGAAGACCAGGAAGGAATTGATCAAGTCCGCTTCCGGAGTGCCGCTAGGCAGGAAATTACGCCCGATATAGACCGCGAAAAATGCGTAGACGGTGAAGTCGTACCATTCAAGCAGGTTGCCGATCGAAGCGGCCGCCACCGCGCGGATGCCGCGCTGCCGCTCCAGGACCGCAGCCTCTTCCAATGCTGCAACGCTCATTCGCCGCTCCAACCTCTCGATACGGCACTACAGCATTGCGGAGCTGTGTTTGAAAGGGGACATCGCCGCACAGGCTAAAGGGGAGCAGGGCGCACCGGCTTGGCGAGGCCGGCGCCCAGCCGGACCCCGCCATCCACCGCCAGAATCTCCCCTGTGATGAAATCCGCGCCTTCCAGCAGCCATACGATCGGCTCGGCGACATCCTCCGGTGTGGCGACACGGGCGAGCGCGGCCGCCGCCGCGAAACGCGCGCTCACCGCCGCGAACGCGGCCTCGCCCACCCCTTCCCGCATCCAGCGGGAATCGATCACCCCCGGGCTCACCGCGTTGACGCGGATTTCCGGCGCCAGCACCCGCGCCAGGGTCAGCGTCATCGCATTCAGGGCCCCCTTTGATGCGGTATAAGCGATCGAGCTGCCGCCCCCGATCGCGGTGGCGTTCGAGGACACATTGACGATCGCCCCCTGCCCTTGGGCCCGCATTGCGGGCACGCAGGCGCGGATCATCTGAAATGCACCGATGACGTTGACGTCGAGCAGCCGGTGGAAATCGGCCGCCTCGATTAGCTCGAGATTGGCCGTGTCGGCGAACTTGGTGATGCCGGCATTGTTGACCAGCCCGTCAATACGTCCCCATTTGGCCAGCGCCGCGTCGGCCATCCGGTGGCACTGGGCGTCGTCGGAGACATCGGCCTGGACCAGAATGGCTTCTCCGCCCGCCTGCTGGCAGGCTTGCAGGGTCTCGCGGGCCTCGTGCTCGCTGCGACTCCAGTTCACGACCACGCGCGCACCCTTGGCGGCCAGCATGATCGCGCATGACGCGCCGACTCCCGTGCCCGACCCGGTAACGATGTAGACTGCGCCTTTCAGATTCATCGTCCCGCCTATCTCGTTCCCCAAGGTCCGCCCTGCGCCGCCTTGGGTGCTTCAGCATTCGCCGTCGCCGCCAGCCCCATCATTCCGCCCACATTCATCGCGTCGACCATCATTGTCGGGATCAGGATCGTGGCGCCGCGCTCCTTGGTCGTCTCATAGATGATGTTCATGGCGCGCAACTGAAGCGCAGCGGGGTTTTGGGCGTAGATGTTTGCCGCATTGAGGAATTTCTGCGCCACCTCCTGTTCGGCCGCGCCCAATATGACCCGCGCCTCCTTTTCCCGTTCGGCTTGCGCCTGGCGGCTCATCGCGTCCTGCAGCGCGGCAGGAATCGCGACGTCGCGGATCTCGACCGAAATCACGGATACGCCCCAGTCGACCGTCTTGCGCCCGATCTCCTCCTTCAGGAGCTGATCGGCATTCTTGCGCTCGGACAGCAACGTCGTCAGCGGCGAGGAGCCAATCATCTCGCGCAGCGACGTCTGTGCGACCCGGCCGATGGCTTGGCGATAATCAGTGATTTCCAATGCCGCACGCTCCGGGTCGTGCACCTGCCAGAACAGGATCGCGTCGATATTGGTGGGGACCGTGTCGCGGGTCAGCGCCTGCTCGGCATTGAACTCGGTCGTCTGGATGCGCTGGTCGATCCAAACCGTCACTGCGTCGACGAACGGCATGATCAGGAAGAGGCCGGGACCTTTGATCGCGTGCAGCTTGCCAAGCCGCAGTACCACCGCCTTTTCCCACTGGTTCGCCATTTGCAGCGACAGGGGCGTGAGCAGCGCCAGCAGGCCGAAGAGGACGGCGAGCGCGTAGAAGCTGGACGTCCCGCCAATGTTCGCCCCATAAACCGCGCCCGCGGCGAGCGCCGCAAACAGGATCGTCAGGATTCCAGCCGGAGAACTCGAATTACGAGGATTCATTTCAGCTTCCCTTGGTGATGTCGGTAATTCGTTGGGCCAGGATGGCCGGATCGACGCCGGCCGCCCGGGCGAGCGCGATGGTCTGATAGGCCAGCCGATCGACCTTGTCGGATCGATCGATCGCATCGGTCGGCGCTGGATGGTCTGCGACAAACGTGCCGCGCGCCTTGACCAGCACGATGACGCCCGCCTCCTGCGCGGCTTCGTAGGCGCGGCGCACTGTATTCAGGTCTACCCTCAAGCTGACCGCGACCTCGCGCATCGTCGGCAACCTGTCGCCAGGCTTGAGGAGTCCCGCGCCGATCGCGCCCAGGATCTGGTCCCGAATCTGCACATAGATCGGAACGCCGCTATCCTGGATGTGGAGGGTTTCGAGCATCGCGCCTGTCAGTTCAAACGCCAGCGATCGAGTGTGGCGCGCTTCTCCTCGTCGACCTCCCGCCGGCGGGCCAGCCACGGCTGGACGTAACACTCCGTGACGTAAACGATTATGGTGCCGACCATGGCCGACACCGCGAGATCAGCGAAACGCTTTGGATGTCCCAGGGCGCGAAACGCAAGATGCTGCAAAAGCGCGGTCAGGCAGCCGGCGATGGCAGACCTTTGAATGGCGGTGCGCGGGAGGTCGAAAGGAGGCATTTTACCCCCGTCCTGTCTTATTCTTGTGTATGAAAATTATCATACACGCGGAACGGGGGTGTCAAGCGATCTTTCCCGGTGTATGGAGATTCCCTCCAGCGTGCGTCCGCATTAAAGAGGAAGAAATCATGGGGGAATTGATCGGGAAGGTCGCGCTCGTTACCGGCGCCAGCCGCGGCATCGGGGCAGCCATCGCCGAGCGGTTCGGCGCGGAAGGCGCCACCGTGGTGGTCACCGCGCGCACGCTCGTCGGCAAGGGCAGCGACTATGGCGGCCAGGTGCTGGACGGCTCGGTTGAGGATGTCGTGCGAGCGATCGAGCAACACGGCGGGAAAGCTTTCGGCTGGCGCTGCGACATGGCCGACCCGGCCTCGCGCGCGGCCATGGCGGATGAAGTCCTGGCCCGGTTCGGCGGCATCGACATCCTGGTCAACAATGCCACTACCAGCGGCGGCTCGGGCACTTACGACACCCTGACTACAGAGCAGTACAACCGGGTCTTCGAGGTCAACGTCAAAGGCCCGCTCGACCTCATCCAGCGTTTCGCTCCCGGAATGAAGACGCGCGGGCGGGGATGGATTCTCAACCTGACGTCCAAGGCCGCCGAGCATCCGCCGGGACCACCTTTCTCACCGCTTTACCGGGCTGGCGGCATGATCCTTTACGGCTCGGCCAAGGCGGCTCTCGACCGCCTTACGACGGGATTGGCGGCGGAGCTTTCGGGCTCCGGCGTTGCCATCAATGCGTTAGCCCCCGTCTCTGTCGTATGGACGCCCGGCGCTGCGGCATCGGGTCTGGAAAAATACCGCAACCTGCCGGAATGGCAGGAAGAGCCGGTCGAAGGGATGGCCGAAGCCGCGCTGGCGCTTTGCACCGTCGACCCGGAAATTGTGACCGGCCGCTGCGTCGCCAGCACGCCTTACCTGACCGAGTCCGGCCGCCGCATCCGCACGCTCGACGGCCGGTCCTTCCTGGACAATTGGAAGCCAACCGTGGCCTAGCCCCCTACTCCGCCCTGACAATAACTTTGCCGGTCATCATCGGGTGGATGCCGCAGAAGTACTGATAGTCCCCCGGCTTCTCGAAATCGGCCTCATAACTGTTGTCGGTATCCAGCATCGACGACTTCACCTGCAGGTCGGGAATCACCACCGTGTGCGGCAGGTCGTCCTGATTCTTGAACACGACATGCGTACCCGGCGCCACAGTGATGACGTTTGGCCTGAAGCTGAAATTGTCGATGATGACGGTCTGGGGCTCGGACGCGCGAATCGAACCAGCAGTCAGGCCGAGCAGCAGCGCGGCCAAGACACAAAGCCCGTACTGCCTTGCCACGTTAAGCCTCCGCCAAATTGTGATCGGCGATCAGCACCGGTCCAGGTCCGCGCTTCACCACGAGGTCGGTGATCCCAAGCATCTCACGCAGCCGGTCGGCGGGAACGTTCTTCATCGGTCCCGGCGATGGCGCGGTTCCCGGCGCCGGCTGCGGGAAGGCGGTCGAGGCAGCCGTGTGGAAGGCGACCTGGCCCTCGATTTTCTGGACCACCTGATGGATGTGACCATTCAGGATCGTGACCGACCCGAACCGCTTGAGTAGCGCCAGCGCCTGATCACCGTCATCGGTCTTCCAGCCCCAATCGGCGTCGATCGCCCAGAGCGGGATATGCGCCACGACAACGATCGGCGTCGATGCGGACTTGCCTGCCAGGTCGTCCTTGAGCCAGGCGAGCTGATCGGCGCCGAGCGTGCCGAGCCCGCCGGCCTTGAAGCCGGCCACGTTGATCAGCGCGACGAAGTGCACGCCGGCTTGATCAAAGGCGTACCAGCCCTGCCCCCTGGTGCCCTTGCCGTGCCGTTCAAGGTATAGCTGGCCATCGTCGGCACCCCAATCATGTTCGCCGGGGATATAATGCACCGGGACGCCCGCCTGCCCGGCGACCTCGGCGGCTATATCGAATTCCTCTGGTTTCGACAGATGCGTGATGTCACCCGTATGCAGCAGGAAGGACGGCCGGCTCTTCATCGCCCGGATCCGGTC
>CAZVYC010000140.1:0-13199 GCA_964631425.1 uncultured Rhodospirillales bacterium | reverse complement strand
ATATCGACGTCAATCAGTACCTGGCGCGGATGCTGAGCCCGCTGATCCAGCCGAAGGACCTGATCTGGGTCCATGATTATCACCTTATCCCGCTGGCGAGCGCGTTGCGCGAGCTGGGCGTGATCAATCGGATCGGCTTTTTCCTGCACACGCCGTTTCCCCCGACCGACATCATGGTGTCGCTGCCCAACCATGAGACGATCATGCGGGCCCTGTCCTGCTATGACCTGATCGGGCTGCAGACCGAAAACGACGTGCGCGCCTTCCTCGATTATATCGCGCGCGAGGCCAACGGCCGGCTGGAGTTCGACGGGTCGCTGTCGGCCTATGGGAATATGACGCGGATCGCGGGCTTTCCGATCGGGATCGATACCGAAGCCTTCGCCAAAAACGCAGTCACCGCCGTGCGCACTGCGGAGGTCACGCGGCTGAAGCAAAGCCTGTCCAACCGCTGCCTGATCATCGGCGTCGACCGCATGGACTATACCAAGGGCATCCGCAACCGGTTCGAGGCGATCGACGAACTGTTGTCGGAATGGCCGGACCAGGTCAGCCAGTTCACCTATCTGCAGATCACCCCACCCTCGCGGTCCGAGGTCGCGTCGTATCAGGCGCTCAGGCGCGAGACCGAGCATGCCGCGGGGCATGTCAACGGCAAGTACTCGCGCCTCGACTGGGCACCGATCCGGTTCGTGGCGCGGGCCGTATCGCGTTCGGCGCTGGCCGGTATCTACCGGATCAGCCGGGTCGGCCTGGTGACCCCGTGGCGGGACGGCATGAACCTGGTGGCCAAGGAATATGTCGCCTCGCAGGATCCGGAGAATCCGGGAGTCCTGGTATTGTCGCGGTTCGCCGGCGCCGCCGCCGAGCTGAAATCCGCGGTGATCGTCAACCCGATCGACCCGAGCGAGATCGCGGCGGCCATCCACCAGGCGCTGGTGATGCCGCTGGAGGAGCGCCGCATCCGCTGGGAGCTGATGATCGAGGTGCTGCGCGCCCACACCATCCAGGACTGGACGGCGAATTTCCTGAAAACGCTGAAGGCGACCCGGCCGCTGGATTGAGCAGCAGCCGGTACGAATTTTGGGGTCATTGGCGAAGAATTCGCCTCTAGTGGATCGACTCTAACTTTTGTATCCCGCGGCTCACAACCAGCCTACTCCGCCCCGTACGCCCCGTAGCCTGCTTGGGCTTGCCGCGTCGACCGAACCTCACCCACCGTTCACCGCCAATCCAGCGGCCCCGGCCGCGGCATCGGCGGATGATTCGACGCCCGCGGCGGCGCGTCGGATGTCGTCCAGAACCACCCCGTATGCCCGTTGTCCACCTGCACCACGCGCACGCTCTTGGGATCGAGCCCCCCGGTCACCATGCGCATGTTCACGCCGAAGATGGCCGGCGGGTCGGACGTCAGCACCTCAATGTGGGTGACACAGCCGCAGGTCCTGCAGCGGTGAGATCCGATGTCGTGATCGAGCCAGGAATAGACCTCGGTCGCGCCGCGCGCCGGCACGACGAGCAGCTTGCTGGCATCCTCGCCGCGATAGTAAGACCACAGCGCCGCATAGCGACGGCACAGCGTGCAATTGCAGTCGAGCACCCACTCTGGTGCCTGGGCAATTTCGAAGCGCACCGCACCGCAATGGCAGGCCGTTTTGATCATAATTCTTCCTCGTGGTGAAATGTGCATCGGAAGGATCGCACCGCCACCGAAGCGGTGTCTATCGGAGAAGGCACTGGCAGGCTGTTGAAGAAGTCACATTCGGCGAGCGGTGAGGATTGCATCGTCGCCGTTGTCGAAGGATAGCTCGATCTCGAGCGAGCCATCGTCCTGAAGTTCGGCCGATACCTCGCCAGAGACCTCATCGCCCTCGTCGAATCCGTTGAAGCGGAAGGATACGATGGTGCGGGAGTATTCGAGTGGTCCGCCGGCGGTCACGACGCCAAAGACGATCTCGGCCGATCCGTCGTTGCCGATCTTGAGATAGGCTGGGTCGACGAGATCGAGATAATCGCGATCCCACAGATCGGCCTCGACGATCCGCCATTTGCCGATGATCTCGCAGCCGCCCGGCGCCATCACCAGACCGCTCGTCCGTACCCCTCATCTGCTCCCTCGACTGGCAAACCCACCAGCGAGTGAATCACGCCTCCCTCGACAAAGCCATCGCAGTTTTTCAACAAGCTGCTAGTCTTCAGCGGGGAGCGCGAAATTCGGCGGACAATGGGGAGGCAAGGTGGCGGCACCGACCGACATGCCGGAAGCGACCGACGCGCTTGCGATCGGCCGGGGAGCATCCGCCCAGGCGTTCGACTGGCGGCGGCATCGGAAATACGTCGTGCTGATGATGTTCGTCGCGTATTTCCTGAATTCGATCGACCGCAACGTCATCAACATCCTGCAGCAGTCGATCAAGGAAGAATTCAGGCTGATGGACTGGCAGCTGGGCATGATGACCGGCTTTGCCTTCGCGCTGTTCTACACCTCGATCGGCATTCCGGTGGCGCGCTGGATCGATCGCGGCGCCGTGCGTACGACGATCATCGCCGGCGGGCTGGCGCTGTGGAGCATTGCCACCGCGCTCTGCGGCATCACCCAGAATTATTGGCAGCTCGTGCTCTGCCGCGCCGGCATCGGCGTCGGCGAGGGCAGTTTCGGGCCGTCGGCGATGACGATGACGTCGGACTATTTCGGCCCGAACGAGCGCGCTCGGGCGATGGGATTCTACCTGATGGGCCTGCCGATCGGCTCACTGGTCGGGCTGTCCGCCGCCGGCTGGATCGCGCAGCATTACGGCTGGCGCGCGGCGCTGATGGTGGTGGGGCTGCCCGGGCTGCTGGTCGCGCTGATCATCAAGGCGACCGTCAAGGAGCCGCCCCGCGGCCTGGCGGACGGACGGACTGTCGCGTCGCCCGGACGCATGTCGATCGGGACCGTGTTCGCGATCTCGGCGAGGAAGAAGACCTTCGTCCATCTGATGCTGGCGGCGTCGCTGGCGTCGTTCTGCACGGTGGGCGGGATGGTCTGGTTTCCGACCTTCCTTCAGCGCGGCTTCGGCCTGAACCCGGCCCAGGTCGGCGCCACCTGGGGGCCGCTGCTGGGGCTGACCGGGATCGTCGGCGCGTTCGGCGGCGGCTGGATCGTGGACTGGTTCAGCGCCCGCAACCCCAGGTATTTCATGATCCTGCCGGCGATCGCGATGGCGATATCGCTCCCGTTCTATGTCCTGGCGGCACTGACGACCCATGTCTGGCTGTGCTTTGCCTGCCTGGTAGTCCCGGCGACGCTGAACAACACCTGGATCCCGGCCGGCATGTCGCTGACCCAGGGGCTGGCGCCGATCGCGATGCGGGCGCTTCTGGGCATGTTCGTGACGTTCGTGGCCAATCTGTTCGGCCACGGCATCGCGCCGCCGGTGATAGGGGGTTTGAGCGATCTGTTCGGGGCGCATCTCGGCGGCCCGGTCGCGGGCCTGCGCTGGGCGCTGATCGCCGTCGCGATCTTCTATCCCTGGGCGGCGCTGCACTTCTGGCTGGCGTCGCGTAGTGTGGCGCGGGACTTGGAGGGGTAGGGAAAGACGGAACAAGATTTGAGTTGAACCGCAAAGACGCAAAGACGCGAAGGCAAGCCATTATCCGCAGATTTCGCAGATTAACGCAGATGGATGAATGTTCGCTGCGCGGCTCGCTTCCGTATTTAGCGCCTTGGCGTCTTGGCGGTTCAACTCTTATCGAACCACGACCGTCACCCCAGCCCTTCGGCGATCGCCTTGGCGACGGCGGCTTCGCAGATCGTGCCTTCGAAGAATTTCGGGTTCATGCCGGCGTGGAGGCGGACGGGGTTGAGGAAGGTGAATTCCCGGAAATCCGTCGGGCTGATCCGGCCGTGCTCGACCAGTTCCCAGGCTTCCTCGATCGGCTCGGTCATGTCGGGAACATCCCAGTGCGAGATGTCCGAGCCGATCATGGCGCGGAGCCGTGCGCCCATCGGGTTGACCTTGTCGGCAAACGCCCAGCCGACGAGCGGGTCGTCGGCCTCGCAGCCGAAATAGAAGCTGGGCACGAACAGGTCGCGGATATCCTCGGCCTTGCGGATCAAGGCGCGGGAAAACTCGTCGAGCTGCTTCGGCCGGGCGGCGGGCTGCGAGAAGAAGGCGCGCAGGCGCTCAAGCTGCATGACCATCGTGTCGTCGCCGAATTCCCGGATGTAACCCATCAGCCCGTCGACATCGAGCAGGTCGGGGTCGAGCTCCATGATGGTTTCGGCGTTGCGCTTCGACCAATGGCCGATCAGGTCGGCATAGAGGGCGCAGGCCCAGGCGACCCCGCCCTCCAGGAAGCCGACGCGCAACGTCGGGAAGCGCCGCGTGACGCCGCCCATGAACAGCGACTTGGCCAACGATTCGTGCGAGGTGCCGAGGCAGCCGATATGGTTGTAGGCGTAGTTCGAGACCGAGCGCGACACTCGCAAGTGCAGGTGCGAGCTGTGGCTGACCGGCGCCACCCCGAGCTCTACGCATTTGGCCCAGAACGGGTCGTAGTCATAGGGGCTGTCGATGCCGAAATGGTCGGCGCGGACCGGCTGCGGACCGTTGGCGGGCTTGTCGCCCAGCGGGCGGCGGGCGAAGCCGGCGATTACCGCCGTCTTGGCCCCCAGCTCCTTGACTGCGTATTCCAGCTCGGCGATGGCGAGCGCGGGCGTGCTCATCGGGATGATGGCGCCGACCGCGATTCGGTCGCGATAGGGCCTGAACAGGCTGGCCAGGTAGCGGTTGGCGCCGCGCGCCAGCGCCGCCCCCATCTCGCCGTCGACATGGATGAGGCTGAGCACGGCCGAGGGGTACATCAGCGTGAAATCGATGCCCATCTCGTCCAGGCGCTGATAGAGCAGCTTTGGCAGGTGCGATGTGGCGCGGTCGCGCGTGTTTTTGGTCTGCCAGCCCCACCAGGACGGCATCGCCCGCCATTCCTGCCGGACGACCGGATCGTCCCTATCCGCCAGCACGTTCGCGGTATTGAACGGCCGGAAGGCGCTGGCCAGGTAACGATCCCGCAATTCCCGGCCGCCGGCCTCTTCCAGGTAGGACGCGAGCTGGTCATCGAGGATCGGCCCGATCTCGACGAAATGTCCGTCCGCGTCGATGATCGGATGGCCAGCCTGCTCGCGGACCTGCGCAGCGCGGGATGTCGATGTTGTCATTGTTGTGCCTCCCCTAAATTGGCGCCAGGTCGCTCAGCCTGCGTCCGGGCGCGATGTCCTCGATCGACGTTTTGATGTGGATCAGCGCCGGCACGCCGGCGGTCCGCGCCCGGGCCAGGGCGGCGGGGAAGTCGGCGGTGCGGTTGATCATTGTGGACCAGGCGCCGAAGGCGCGGGCATAGGCGGCGAAGTCCGGGTTGATGAGATCGGTTGCGATGTTGCGGCCGGGATATCGCGTTTCCTGGTGCATGCGGATCGTGCCGAAGGAGCCGTTATCGACCACCAGCACGACGATGTTGGCGCCGTACTGGACGGCGGTCGCCAGCTCCTGCCCGGTCATCAGGAAACAGCCGTCGCCGGCCACGGCGACGACGTCGCGGTCGGGGTGGAGCAGCTTTGCCGCGATCGCGGCGGGCAGGCCGTAGCCCATGGCGCCGCTGGTGGGCGCGAGCTGCGTCGGCCGGGAGCGATGGCGATGGAACCGGTGCAGCCAAGCGGCATAGTTGCCGGCGCCGTTGCAGATGATCGCGTCCGGCCCGAGCAGTGCCGGAAGCTGGTGGAAGATCTCGGAGAGATTGACCGGGCCCGACACGGCGATCGGAGTCGAGAATTCCTCATAGTCCCGCCGGCCGGCCGCGCACCAGTCGTCCCACCGGCGGCGGATCGGCGTCCGCGCCAACGTGCGCGCGGCCTCGGACGGGTCCGCCACCGCGCCCAGCGCCGTGGGCCAGACGCGGCCGAGTTCGGCGGGCTCGGGCAGGATATGGACCAGCCGGGAGGCCGCTTCCGCGCGGGTGAGCAGGGTGTAGCCCTGGCTGGCGTTCTCGCCGAGCCGGGCGCCGATGGCCAGCAGCAGGTCGGCCGACTTCACGCGCGCGACGAGCTTTGGGTTGGTGCCGAGGCCGATATCGCCGACATAGCAGGGATGTTCGTTGTCCCACAGGTCCTTCCGCCGGAAGGACAGGACGACGGGCAGCCGCGCCGCCTCCGCCCACGGCCGGAGCGCGGCCAGCGCCGCGTTGTCCCACCCCCCGCCGCCGAGCAGCAGCAGCGGCCGCTCCGCCGCTTCGAGCCTGGCGGCGATCGCCGCTGCGGCGTCGGGTATGAGGCCCGACTTGCAGACCGCGGCGGGCTGGGGCGCGGACGGCGCGACCGGGTCGGCCAGCATATCCTCCGGCAGGGCGACCACGACCGGGCCGCGCCGCCCCTGCAGCGCGGTGGCGAAGGCGCGGTGGACGATTTCATCGACCCGCTCCGCATCGTCGAGCTCGACCGCCCATTTCGCGAGCGCGCCGAACATCTGCGTGTAGTCGACCTCCTGAAACGCGCCCCGGCCGCGATCGCCGCGCGCGATCTGGCCGACGAACAGGATCAACGGCGTCGAATCCTGCTGGGCGGTATGGACGCCGATGCTGGCATGGGTGGCGCCGGGCCCGCGCGTGACCATGCAGATGCCGGGCCGCCCCGTGAGCTTGCCGTAAGCCTCGGCCATGTTGGCCGCCCCGGCCTCATGCCGGCAGGCGATGAGGCGGATGCGATCGCGGCAATCGGCCAGCGCATCGAGCACCGGCAGATAGCTTTCTCCGGGGACGCAGAAGACGTGGTCGACGCGCTCAGCCAGCAAGGCCGCGACCAGGGCCTGCGCCGCGGTGATTGTTTGGGCTGGGTCGCTGTGCATGGCCTGACGATCCAGTATACGGGCGGGGTGAAAACTCAAGCGGATTTTGGGGTGGGCGTTTCCGGGTCGGGGAATTGGGGTGGTTGCTGGCAAGCCCGCGCCACCGCACGACGAGCCCGCGTTTTTCCAGCAGTGCGACCACTCGGGTGGGGTTTATATCCCGTTCAATCCACACCTTGCCGGTTTTTCTGAGCGACTTGCGCTTAACTTCCTCCGGCCAGCGTCTGGCGCTACCCTCCCGACGGCAGCCAGAACGCGATCTGCCCCAGCCGGAAGGACCGCTCCAATGGTGAAATACCTGCGCGGCTTTCTATGCCTTTTATTGCTGCTATCCTCCGGTTGTGTCTCGCCGCTTGCATTTACCAGCCCTTGCCCCCCAGGCCCCGACCCGAACAACAACTCTTGCGCGGCAACGGGACCGGTGACCTCCGGGACGATGGTGTTCGCCTCAAATTTCGACCCATCCAACTCGCTGACCGTGACCTACGATGGACAGGTCATTACCAACATCCTAACACCGTCGCCCGGTCCCAATGGCACCAGCACATTCCCGTTGCCGCCGCCGCCCAACGTCGACATATATGCTTCGCCCACGCATACACTTCAGGCCGCCGCCACGTGTGGCTTCTTCTGCGTCTACCCGACGAAGACGGTTACGTTTACCGTGTTAAAACTCGCCGTCAGCGCGGCGAGCGCGACCAACTTTCCCAACCAGCCGATTACGGCCAGCCTCTCCTCGCCCTCGGAGGCATTTGTCGTGACCGGATTCGGGTCACCTGTCGCAGTGACGCTGCAAGCGAACACGCCGTACGTGCAGTTCCTAACCTCGCCCAAGGGCACCCCCCCAACCCTCGCTGACACTTAATGTCAACAGTGAGGCAACTTTCTGGCTGAAGGCCCTCCCCCCGATACTGCCCGGCTCGATAATGACCGTGTCCGCTACGGCCGCCGGCTTCGAGGAGGGTAATCAGACCTGCACGGTGATACCCTAGCCACGCGTTATGCGGTTTCGGCGGAGTGCCGCGGTGTATTGCTACGCTTCCTCATCCTTCGCTCGGTCCCCCCCGTTACTCGCCGCCAGCCCAGCCAGGACAAATTCCCGGATCGCCGCGGACTTGGACGGCCTCGGATTCTGCCGCTCGATCCACTCATTGAGCCTTCGTGCTTCGTCCTTCGAAAACGCCGTCGTCATCCACACATATCGGCCCTTTGAGTTTTCGTCCGGCATCGATTGCTCCATTAGTCGGCTGGATCAGATCTCGAGATTGACTTTCTAAGGCGGACGCCAGGCCCTCCGCCATTTTGCGGAATGAACTCGACGCCGGCCCCTTCGAGAGCGTTTCGAAGAGCCGCGAGATTGTTCCGGATCGGCACGTAGCGCCCCTTCTCGAAATTTCGAACCGTACTCAGCCCAACTTGCGCGCTGTCGGCGAGCGCTTGTTGCGAATTTCGGGGACGCGGCTGGGCCACGGCGCAATCATTGACTATATTCGCATCAATGCAATCAGGGGGCACACGATGGCGAGTATCACGATTCGTAATCTCGAGGAACCGCTCAAGGCACGGCTTCGCATTCAAGCCGCGACACATGGTCGGTCGATGGAGGATGAAGCGCGGGATATCCTGCGCAGCGCCCTGAACCGCGAGCCTGCCCAACCCGCCAATCTCGCTTCTGCCATTCGGGCCAGGTTCGCGCCCTTAGGTGGTGTGGAACTGCCGGTATCAGCGCGCGAGCCGATGCGCGAGCCGCCGGCTTTCGACCAATGATTCTCCTCGACACCAACATCCTGTCGGAACTGATGCGGCCAGCACCTGCGGCGGACGTCGAAGCATGGCTGGGGGCGCAGCCTTCCGCCAGCCTTTTCATCAGTGCCGTGACCGAAGCCGAACTGCGCTTCGGACTGGCCCTGCTGCCGGATGGCAAACGTCGCGGCAAGCTCGCCGAAGCAGTCGAGAACATGCTGGTGGAGGATTTCGCCGGCCGGATCCTGCCCTTCGACAGCGCCGCCGCGTCGGCGTACGCACAGATCGCCGCCAGCCGCCGCAAAGCTGGCCGACCGATCGCCCAATTCGATGCTCAGATCGCGTCCATCGCCCGCTCCCGCAGCGCTTCGCTGGCGACACGGAACGTAGGAGATTTCGAAGGCTGCGGGGTCGAGTTGATCAATCCGTGGACCTCAATCGAGGGATGAACAACAAACCCGCTCCAGTCTTGGCTCAGAACTCGCAATGAGCGACCTAATCGTCGAGGGACATGCCGCCCGCGGCGACGAGGCAATGGTGGAAGCCGTTCTCCCCGCCGCCGGAAGCCCGAGGTGGATAGGTTTCTCCAGAGCCGGGCGATTTGATCCGCACGGAATGCCGACGGGCGTTTTCCGTTCGGGAATGAGGTATTTCGGATCGACTACGGCTCTCGGTCCCGTAGACAGGATACATCCGGCAGTTGGAAGACGGCTATCTGTCCTTCAAAGCCTATGCTTCGGGATGCGAGACCGCTGATTTAGTTGAGCTGCTTAACGCTCAAATGAGAATTGCGGCCGGTAAACTGTTACCGGACGATAGTTTCTACAACCTGCAGGCGACCTCAATCGACGGCACCCGTTGGGTGGCGGAGCGAGTCCGCCCCGTTATGGACGGTCGTGTCCCCTGGGGACACGACCACCATCAGCAATTTCCTAATTGGACAACCGATTATGGCGATAACTGGGGACAGTAAGCTAGGCATGCCACCGGAGGTTTCTAGATTCCTTCGGCTTTTCTCACCGATCTTAAGCCATATCCCGGGGCAAGATGGAACATGGATATGAACAGCGCTCGCTTTGGAACATAAAGTGATCAACAATGATAGGTTTGATATCACTTATCTCCTGGCCTTCTCGCGCCGAAGTTTGCTTAATTCCGCTCGATCGGGTCGCCACCGCGCCCCGTTGAGGAGCAGAAGAAGTGGTCAGAGAACACAAGATATTGGGCTGGCCCGCAATCCGGGCCGAACTGGAGGCAAGCGCACCGAATCTTTGGCACGGTCTCGCCTGGACCGGCAGCCTGCGCGCCGCGAACGCGCTGATCGGACGGGAGACCGGCGACGACGACTATTACGACCCGGAGAAGGAGCCGCCGATCGATATCGAACCGCTGGAGATCACCGAGGTCACCAAGCGCATGTATTGCGAAGCCTTCCTTCCCGACGGAACCCCGTCGCCTGCACCTCGGCGTGATTCGATGGAGCGCGAACTCGAACACATGCAGGTCATGACGTGGCTCGAGATGCAGCCGGAAACGTCGCTTGTTGAAATCCCACCACGAACGGAGGCACTCAAGCGGCTCCTCCGTGCCGCCCAAGCCCGCAACACGCTTTACGATCTGGCTGAAATGATGACGGGTCTGGAGCCGGACTCAGCCGACGGCGGTCTACCGGAAGGCAATCATCGCTTGACGGTCGCTGGCATCGCCGCCTTGGCCCACATGGATGAGCGATCGGTCCGGAATGCGGTAGGACCAGCGAAACGGCTCGTGTCGATTCCCCGGAAGCCGGCGAAGAGGGAGAGGCGCTCTTCCAACGACTATTCGGTCGAGGTAGACGCCTATCAGGCGCTGAACTGGTTGGCCGGCCGCCGCTATTACCGTGCAGCTCGGCTCGATCCGCGGGCTTACGTCAAGTGCATCCTTGGCGCTCGCCCAGATCAAGTCGGGCGCATCCTCGGTCTGCTGGTTTGGTCGAATATCGGAACCACCCAGCAAGCCCGTGAAGAATTGAACCGGTCGCTCAGCAGAGCGAAGGCGTGGACGGCCAGCGAATTGGACGGTTGGTTTGAGCACGGGCCGACAGCCGAGGGGGAGAAGCAGGCCCAGTTGGCGAACCTTATTGGCCTCGACCCCGCCGTGCTGACAGCAGCCCGCACGCGGAGGGGCTGACGTGGACCTGTCGCTTACCGTGCACGGCCGTGCACGAAACCAGCAGCGCGCCTTCACCCCGGAGCGGACGAACCTGCTGATCGCCTTCGGTTCGGAGATGCGCCACAAAGGTGCCGACATCCTTTTCTTCGACAAGGCGGCCCGTCGGCGAATGGAGGCCGAACTGAGCCTGGAAGAACTCCGCCGGGTCAGTCGCCAGGATACCAACGCTTACATGGTCTTGGGCGACCAGGGCAGGGTCGTCACCGTGGGATTCCGACGGCGGCGCTTTAAGCGTCCTTAAACGTACCCGCCATCATCACGCTAAATTTTTGGAATCAAATCATTATGGATACGACCTCTCTCGCCCGCTTCTCCCCGATCGTCAGCGCCGCCGCTGAGGCGGACATGCGCCTCGATCCTACCCTCGGCGGGCACCTCACCGTTGTCCGCTCCGGAACTCTGACTATCAACTGGGCGCCCTTCGACCACATCAACACCGACGCACGAATCGTGCTGGTCGGCATCACGCCGGGACGGCAGCAGGCGGTGAACGCCCTTGTCGAGGTTCGACGTCAATTGCGGATGGGCAGCGATCTGGCGACGGCCTCGCGAGCAGCCAAGAAGACCGCCAGCTTCAGCGGCGCGATGCGCGGCAACCTGGTGGCGACGCTCAACCATATCGGCATCAACCGAATGCTCGGAATCGACGGGTGCGCCACCCTGTTCGCCACCGACGCCGGACTGGTCCACTACACCTCTGCGCTGCGCCATCCCGTGTTCGTGGATGGGCTGAACTATTCCGGGCAGCCGAATATGACCGCGCACGCGACGCTCAGGTCCTATTTTGTCGAGCACCTGGGAGAGGAGGTGCACGCTCTGCCCAACGCGGTTTGGATACCGCTGGGACCGGTGCCAACGGAGGCCCTGCTGTTCCTGGCCAAGCAGGGAATCCTGGATCGCGGCCATATCCTGGACGGGCTGCCGCACCCGAGTGGCGCCAATGCCGAGCGCATCGCCTACTTCTTAGGCCGGAAGGCGCGGGCCGAGCTTTCCCGCAAGACCGACCCGGTGAAGCTGGACGCCGCCCGGGACGTCTTGTTGCAGAAGGTGGCGAGGCTCCGACGATAGGACACCCGACAGGGATGGCAAAACTGTCGGGGCGGTCCGGGCGGGCTCAGGCCGCCCCAATTGTCTTCACTGGGAGCGCGATCGTCTCAAGCGTGCTCAGGTCGAGGTGGGAGGCGTCGTCGATATCGAAGTCTGCCACTTCGCCTGACGCATCGAGATCGACATTCACACCGTCGGCAACCTCGCGGGTTTCGACAGCAGGCCCGGACTTCAGCTCGATTAGAGGCTGTCCGTCTCTGGATAGCAGTGCCGTTTCATGGCCGAGGCCTCTTGAAGCGCCGATCGAAGAATGCGTTGTGGACCGCTTCGCCGGTCGTGTCCCAGAGCTCATGAGACTCGGCTTTCAACGTCGCAGCCAATCAAGGCCATGTCCCCGGCGCGGACATGCCACTGGCGGCGCACATCATGGCCAGGCGCGAAATGCGCGGCGGCCTGCGTCATTGACGGCCGCCCTGCGTTCATCACACTGTCGGCCACCATCCGATGGCTCGCACATTGAGCCGAGGCGGGTTCGCTTCAGTCCAGGAGGCGGCGATCTGCAATGATTTCGAGCAGGTGATTGCCTGGAAAGTTTACCGGGCAGCGATGGAGAAAGCAGGGCTGAGCGTGCCCGTCAGCGAGACCGAGGCGCGGCTTCCGGCGACGGAGCATGTCCGTATTCGCGACGTGGCGCCGGTGGTGCGCACGGCGGGGAATATCGTCGAGCTGGCGCCGATGCGATGGTCGTTTCCCGCAGGTCGGCCAGGCGGCAAGCCCGTGTTCAATTTCCGCTCGGAAGGGCGGAGCTTCGAGAAGAGTCAGCGTTGCCTGATCCCGGCGTCGGCGTTCTACGAATTCACCGGAACGACATATCCGAAAACCCGCCATCGCTTCACGCTGGCCGGCGAACCATTCTTCTGCATCGCCGGCATCTGGAGAATGATCGAGAGCGAGCCAATGTTCACAATGTTGACAACAGCGCCGGGGCCGGACGTGGAGCCCTATCACGAGCGTCAAGTCGCGGTGCTGCCGCCGCCGGACTGGACAGCGTGGCTCTATCTCAGCAAGCCGGAGCGCGAACTGCTTCGGCCTCTGCCCGCGAACACGCTCAACGTAGAAACCGAACGCCGATGAACGACTGCGATTCCGATCCGGATCGTGCAGATGATGGAGGAAGCGATGGAGCGATTTGCCGCGCTGATTCGGTGGTGCAATCACGAGCGGATCAGCCTTCGCCACCAGCTGGAATTGCTTGAATTCGGCCAAATGACAACCGGCGAAAACCGCGGCGCCGGAATGGTGGACACAACGGATCGCGAT
>CAZVYC010000139.1:0-13303 GCA_964631425.1 uncultured Rhodospirillales bacterium | reverse complement strand
ATCGCCGACGACGAGGAGAATTTCCTCGATCGCAGCAAGACGCGGTTCTTCGTGGTGGAAGAGCACAGAGCGCCGTGACGTAGGATGGGTAGAGCGCAAGCGAAACCCATCAATTTCGTCGATTGGACAGATCATGGGTTTCGCTGCGCTCTACCCATCCTACAAATTACGACAGCTTCATCATCCGTTCCGCCGTGAATGGCTTCAGCTCATGCTCGCGGCCCTGGCGTACTTTCATCGCCCACTCTGCGTCGCCCAGCATGGCGCGGGCGAGCGAGACCAGGTCGAAATCCCCGCGGTCGAGCATCTCGCAAAGCCGGTCGAGTTCGGCGAGCGAGGATGAGGCGGCCTTGTCGTAGACACCGGCATCGCCGAAGCTGGCGGAACTTTCGCCGAGGCCGATCCCGCCGCAGCAGAGCGTCGCCTTGCCGGTGATCCGCTTGACCCAGCCGGCGAGGTTGAGGTCGCTGCCCATGAAGGCCGGTTGCCAGAAGCGGCGGAGCGAGCAGTCGAACACGTCCACGCCGGCATCGGCCAGCGGCTCCAGGAACTGGGCGAGTTCCTGCGGGCTGTCGGCGAGGCGGGCGGTGTAGTCGCTCATCTTGAACTGCGAGATGCGCATGAAGATGGGGAAGTCCGGCCCGACCTGCCGGCGGCATTCCTCCAGGACCTCGACGGCGAGGCGGGTGCGCTCGCGCAAGGTCCGACCGCCATAGCGGTCGGAGCGCAGGTTGGTGCGGTGCCAGAAGAACTGGTCGAGCAGGAAGCCATGCGCGGCATGCACTTCGATGCCGTCGAAGCCGAGGCGCACCGCGGTCGCGGCAGCTTCGCCGAAAGCCTGGATCACCGCGTCGATGTCGGCCTGGGTCATCGGCTCGCCGCGGATATCGTGGGCGGCCGCGCTGCCGTCCGCCTGCGCCATCGGAAACCAGACGCCGGAGGGGCCGTGCTGGGGCCAGGTCGGCGGGACGGCGGCGAAGCCGTGCAGGCCGGTATGCCAGAGCTGCGGGATCATCCGGCCGCCGGCGTCGTGCACGGCGTCGATCGCCTCTTTCCAGGCGACCAGCGCCTGGGCTCCATGGAAGTGCGGCTCATTGCCGTCCATGTGCGCGCTCGGATGCGGGATCGCAGTGGCGCCGCTGATGATGAGGCCGGTTTCGCCCGCGGCGCGGCGGCGGTAATAGGCGGGATAGCCGGGATCGGGAATGCCGCCGGGCCCGTGGCCCTGGCCCATCGGCGACATGACGATGCGGTTGCGCAACGTCAGCGACTTGACCGTGAAGGGCCGGAACAGCGGCGCGCGATGTTCTGCGACGACTTTGTTGTCCTGATTCCCCATGTCCTTCCTCATCTGGCGTGCGGCTTGCGTAGCTGCCCGCCGGAGGAAGGTCAATTGATCAGCCGTGGATATCCAGATATGGTATATTGGATATCCGGAGCCTGCCATGCCACTTTATATCAAGGACGACACGACCGCGGAGCTGGTGACGCGGCTGGCCGCTTTGACGGGGTTGTCAAAACAGGATGCGGTTCGATTGGCGGTGCAGGCAGAACTGGACCGAGCGACGGCGAAAGTGCCGCTTAGGGGACGTGTCGCCAAGCTTTGGCAGGAGCATCCTTTGCCACCGAAAACCGGGAAAGCCGCCGACAAGGCTTTCTTCGATGCGCTATCGGATAATTTGTGACAATCTTCGTAGACGCCTCGGCCCTGATCGCGATCATCACCGAGGAGCGAGAAGCGCTCGGTCTCACAGAAGCCCTCGGGCAGGACCAGACGCGCCTTTGCTCGGCTATTTCCGTCTGGGAAACAGTGGCCGGCATCTGCCGCAGCTACGCATTTTCGGTTCCTGCGGCACAGACCCGGGTAAAGCTGTTCCTGGAGGCGCTTGAGCTCGATTTCGTCCCGGTCGGGGAGCCCGAGTTCCAGGTCGCCGCCGAGGCCTACGCCAAATTCGGCAAAGGCCGCCACCCCGCGGGGCTGAACATGGGCGATTGTTACGCCTATGCCTGCGCCCAGACCAATCAGGCCAAGCTGTTGTTTATCGGGAGTGATTTTGTGAAGACGGATATCGAATCGGCCATCTAAGCAGGACCTTATGAAATTACTTGCCTGGTCTGTTCTACGTGTTGGGTTTCTCCTGAAGGTAGGATCGACCACCCTCCTGGCCGGCAGTACAATTTTTATGATCAGTCCAATCGCTGGCATCCGCTTGCACGGACGTGGAAGCGTCTTTGCCCGAAGCTGATATCGGGCGAGCGTGCCCGCCATCTCGGCTCGGACTAAAGCAAGTCATCGATTGTCGCCTTGAGCGGGATTCGTGAGACGCCTATGGGCACCGCACGTACTCCTCGTTACCCATCCGCTTCTTCCCGCAGCATCTCCAGTTCCAGCCACTGTTCCTCCGCGGCCCCAAGCTCGGCACTTTTCGCCGCCAGCGTCGCGGATGTCTTTTCGAATTTCGCCGGGTTGCGGCGATAAAGGTCAGGGTCGGCGAGCTCGGCCTGGAGGGTCGCGATGGTCTTCTGGAGCGCCGCGATGCGGCCGGGGAGCTTGCCCAACAGGTCGCGATCCTTGAAGGAGAGGCCGCCGGACGCCGGCTTGTTGGCCACGGGCTGGGGCTGAGCCTTCCCGCCAGCCGGCTTCGCTGCCTTGGCGGCACTCGCGGCGGCGATTCCCGGTCCCTGCTGCGCCAGCATATCGGAATAGCCGCCGGCATATTCGGCCCAGCGCCCCTCGCCTTCCGAGACAATGACCGAGGTCACCACGCGGTCGAGGAAATCGCGGTCGTGACTGACCAAAAGGACGGTGCCGGGATAATCGGTCAGCATCTCCTGCAGCAGGTCGAGGGTTTCGAGGTCGAGGTCGTTGGTCGGCTCGTCGAGCACCAGCAGGTTGGAGGGCTGGACCAGCGCGCGAGCCAGCATCAGGCGGCCGCGCTCGCCGCCCGAAAGAGCGCCGACCGGTGTCTTGGCCTGCTCGGGCGTGAACAGGAAGTCGCGCATGTAGGACATGACATGACGTGGCTTGCCGTCGACGATCACGGTGTCGCCGCTGCCGGCGAGCGCGGCCCTGAGAGACAAAGTCGGATCGAGGCTGGAGCGCTGCTGGTCGAGCGATACCAGCTCGACCGCGCCGCCGATCTTCACCGTGCCGGAATCGGGTTCGAGCGCGCCGGTCAGCATGTTGAGCAGGGTGGTCTTGCCGGCGCCGTTGGCGCCGATGATACCGACGCGATCGCCCCGCAGGATACGGGTGGAGAAATTCTTCACGATCGGGCGGTCACCGAATGATTTCGAAATCCCCTTGGCCTCGATCACCTGCTTGCCGGACACGGGCGCAGCGGCGCTCGCTTCCAGCTTGACCATGCCGACGCTCTGTCGGAGGTCGCGCCGTTCCTGGCGGAGAGCCTGGAGCGCCCGCAGCCGACCCTGATTGCGCTTGCGGCGGCCGCTGACGCCATGGACGATCCAGTCCTGCTCGCGGGCGATCTTGCGGTCCATCTTGTGGCGTTCAAGCGCTTCCTGCTCGAGGAATTCGTCGCGCCACTCTTCGAAGGCGGCGAAGTTCTTGTCGAGCAGGCGGGTCTCGCCGCGGTCGAGCCATAGGGTCGACTTCGAGAGTCGTTCGAGGAAACGCCGGTCATGACTGATCAGCACGATGGCGGAGCGCAAGGATGCCAGCGTGTCCTCCAGCCATTCGATGGTCGGCAGGTCGAGATGGTTGGTGGGCTCGTCGAGCAGCAGGATGTCGGGCTCGGGCGCCAGCGCCCAAGCAAGCGCGGCGCGGCGCGCTTCGCCGCCCGAAAGGCGGCGTGGATCCTCGGCTCCAGTCAGGCCGAGGCCTTTGAGCATCATCCGTGCCGCATGCACATCGTCACCGGATGCGAGACCGCTCACGGTATAGGAGAGCACCGTATCGTAGGAAGTGAGGTCCGGCTCCTGCGGCAGGTAGCGGACGGTGACGCCGGGCTGGAGAAAGCGGCGGCCGCTGTCGGGCTGAATGAGGCCGGCGGCGATCCTGAGCAGGGTCGACTTGCCCGACCCGTTGCGCCCGACCAGACACAGACGCTCGCGCTCGGACACGGAGAGTTCGGCGCCATCGAGCAACTCGGTGCCGCCGAAGGTCAGGCGGACTTCCTGCAGGAAAAGAAGCGGGGGAGCCATGCGAGCCATATGGGTGCGGTCGGGGTCGAGAGGGATAGCATCCCGCACGCAGAAAGTCCCCTCGCCCCGGTGGCGGCGAGGGTTAGCCTCAGGCGGAGCGTTTCACGCTTGCGCGCGCCGGAAATCGCTGTATCGTTTATCCCATAAAGTAATCGCCGAAATCGCGGGTCGGGCTGCGCTTAAGCCGGGTCCAGTGGCGCGAGCAACCGGGAAGGGTATATGAGCCTCACCAACGCCGATGTCGCGGCCACGCAAGCCATTCCTCTCCCGGAGGAAACGAGCCGCGTTTCGCGGCTGCGCGATCAAGCGGCTATCGTGGTGATGATCGGCAGCAATATCTTCAATGTGCTGGCCTTGATCGTGGTCTCGCCGCTGGTCTCCGCGATCGCAACACATTTCGCCCAGCACGCCGAGAAGGGCGTGGTCCTGTCGATATTCGGGTTTGCGATCGGAACCGAGATTGCCTCGCAGCTGATGATCACGCTGCTGAACATCGGCATCATGTTCGCGGGCCCGCTGCTTGGGCTGCTGGCGGAGCGGGTCGGCTATACGCGGCTGCTGACCATCGCGCTCGGAATCTACGCCATCGCCGGCTCCGCTGGCCTTTATCTTGATTCGCCGGCCGGACTGCTGCTCTCCCGCCTTCTGCTGGGGCTGGTCTCGGCGTCAATCTCGATCTCCTGCTATTCGCTGATCGGGCTGCGCTTCCAGGGTGAGCGCCGGGCAAAGATGCTCGGCTACCAAAGCGCGCTGGTCATGCTGACGGGGCTGATCGGGTTGTTCGGCTCGGGCCTGATCGCCCAGTACGGCGGCTGGCGGGCGCCCTTCGCCATCTATCTGCTCGCCATTCCGATGTTCGCGCTGTCGCTGTTCGCGGCGCAGCCGGCGGGGCCGATCCATCGCGAGAAAGCGCCGGGTTTCGGCGTGCTCAAGCCGATGTGGCCGCTTTACCTCGTGCTGATCCCATTCAATCTCGCGGCTTATATGACCTCGGTGCATCTGTCGTTCGTGCTGGCGAGTGACGGCCTGCCCAACCCGTCCTACCAGGCCCCGATCATGGCCTCCAGCTTCCTGATGAATATCCTGACATCTCTGTGCTACAGCCGGATACAGCGCCGGTTCAGCCGGCGCTGGATCTTCGTCATGCTGATAGGCGCCTTCGCGGCCAGCGACATGATCATCGGGCTGTCCCACGGCTGGATCGGCACGACCATCGGTACCTGGGTGGCTGGCCTCGGCGGTGGGCTGATGACGCCGTTCTTCGTCAACACCATCCTGAACCGCGCGCCCGAGGCTGCGCGGGCCCGTGCGATCGGGCTCATGTACACCATGATGTATATCGGCGATTTCGCGAATCCCTTCCTGATCACGCCGCTGAGGCAGCATGTCGGCAACCATCAGGTTTTCGCGATTGTCGGGGCAATCCTGGTGGGCGCGGCCCTGATCCAGGCGCTCTCGCGCCTGTCCCCGCTCGGCGCGGATACACGGCAAGCAGCTTAAAACAACAGGAGAAAGATCTATGGACAAGGCAAAACGCGTCGCCATCGCCAAGCGGGTCCTCGAACTTGTCGAGCTCGAGCAGCCCGATTACGGCGAGGAGTCCTGGGAGACCGATATCGGCCGCTTCACCGACAAGGCGCGGTTCGACATCGAGAAGAAGAAGCTGTTCCTGGAACGGCCGCAGCTGATCGCGCTGTCGGCCGACCTGCCCAATATCGGCGATTATTACGCCACCGATATCGCCGGCCGGCCGATCCTGATCGTGCGCGGCAAGGACGGCAAGGCGCGCGCGTTCCTCAATGCCTGCCGCCATCGCGGGGTCAAGCTGGCGGAGGGTTGCGGCCACGGCGCCGGGTTCACCTGCCCCTATCACGGCTGGACCTACAACACCGAAGGCGCGCTGATCAGCGTGCCCAGCCGCCAGGCCTTCGAGCCGTCGCAGCTGCGCGGCCTGATCGCGCTGCCGACTGCTGAAGAGATGGGCATGATCCTGGTCCATCCCGACCCCGAAGGCGAGCTCGACTTCGACAGATTCTTCGGCCCGATGAAGGAGTACCTCGCGGATTTCGACATCCCGGATTACGAGCTGCTGTCGGCCTATCGGGCGCCGGCGCGGATCAACTGGAAGCATGCGGTGGATGGCGGGCTGGAGGCCTATCACGTGCCGTTCCTGCACCAGAACACCTTCGGCACCAGCGGCTTGGCGCAGCTGCTGCACATGCAGTTCGGCGACCATCACGCGCTGATCGCGCCCCGCAAGGAAATCCTGACATTGAAGGACAAGCCGGAGTCCGAGTGGCCGCATTCCTGCTATTTCACCTCGACCAACTCGATCTTCCCGAACACGGTGGTGGGCGGCGGCGACCCGGTGCTGTTCTTCCAGCGCACCGAGCCCAACACGGACGATCCCGGCGTGTGCGACTATATCTTCCGGCTCTATGGCCGGAAGAACGTGAGCCCGGAAGAGCGGGCACGGCATCTGGCCGGCGTCGACTTCTTCATGAAGGTGTCGCTCGAGGAAGACCTGCCGGTCCAGCGCAGCTCGCAGATTATGATGGAGGAAGGCGCGGTGCCCTCGATCATCTTCGGCAAGCGCGAGATCTGCCTGACCCGCATGCACAAGGCCTACGACGCCGCGATAGGCCACGACGCAGAAGCGGCGGTGCGCAGCAACTCGGCGAAGATGGGCATCGGGCCGATCATGGGGAATGCGGAGTAAAACGGGCTTCAGCCCGGTTGCGCAACTGGTTCCATCGTTGTGGCCGGGCTTGACCCGGCCATCCACGTGATGCCGCTTGCACAGTGTCCGCCTCGTTGGCTAACGGATGGCCGGATCAAGTCGGGCCATGACGGCCTTGGTTGCCGAATAGCGAAACGTCTAATGCCGCAAGGCTGCGCCATCGATCAGTATTTCAAGTATCGGTCGAGGAACGTGGCCGTGCGCGCGTCGGCCAGCGCCGCGGCTTCGGGTTGGAAGCGGATGCCGTCCTTGCGGGCGAAGGCGTGGTCGGCGCCCGGGTAGATATGGACTTCGGCGCCCGGTACGGCGGCCAGGCCTTCGGCTATGCGGTGCTGCGCCTCGGGCGGGACGAAGCGGTCTTCGCCGGCGAGGTGGAGCATCAGGGGGTGCGCGATCGCCGCCGCCTCGTCCAGCACCTTGTCGACGCCGACGCCGTAGTAGCCGACCGAGGCCTGGACGTCAGTGCGCGTCGCCATGAAATAGGCGAGCTTGCCGCCCAGGCAGTAGCCGACCGCGCCCACGGTGCCGTTCGACCGCGGATGACGGCGGATCCAGGCGAGCGTCGCCGTGAGGTCGTCGACCGCCTTGGCCTCGTCGAACTCGGCATGGATCTTCATCGCCTTGTCCCAGCCGGCCGGTGAATCCGGGTCGTAATCGAGGTCGGGCTCGATGCGCCACAGCAGGTCGGGCGCGATCGCCAGATAGCCGCGCGCGGCATGGTCGTCGCAGATCGCGCGGAGATTGGCATTCACGCCGCGGATCTCCAGGATGACGATCAGCGCCGGCGCAGGCCCCTCGCCCGGCGGTTCGGCCAGATAGGCGCTGAAATCGCCGTTGTCGGCGGCCGGGACACGGACCTTGGTCATTTCACCGCCGGCAGGATGTGGGTCGCGAACCATTCGACATTGGCCAGGTAATCGCGGCGGGTCTCGCAGGGGAAGGCGATCGGGGCCCACGTGACGCCGGCCTCGGCCAGCTCGGCCATCTGGTCGATGACGAGCGCGGGCTCGGGCCGCTGGCCGGCATGCATGGTCATGCCGAACGGCACCATGCAGACATCGAGCGGCTCTGTCCGGCCGATCTCACGCGCGAGCTGCCGGGCCTCGCCGATCTTGCGGCGCAGATCGTCGATCGAGACGATCTCGTCGGTGTGGACGCGCTGGCTCATCTTGCCCTTGACCGGGAAAGGCGACCAGCCTTGGGCGCTTTCGACCGCGCGGCGGATCGCCTTGCCGCTGTTGCCGCCGACCCAGATCGGCGGGTGCGGGTGCTGGGCCGGCACCGGCAGCGCGGTGTTGCCCTCGGCGTCGAAATTGCGGCCGGTGACCTTGACCGATTGGCCGGTCCAGACCTGCTTCATGACGGCGAGCGCCTCGTCCATCGCCGCGCCGCGGCCGGCAAAGGAGGCGCCCACCGCCTTGAACTCACCCTCCAGATAGCCCGAGCCGACGCCCAGGATCAGCCGGCCGCCGGACAGTACGTCGAGGCTGGCGACCGACTTCGCGGTCATGAACGGGTTGCGATAGGCGAGCACGATCAGGTTGGCATGCAGCCTGAGCCGCGTGGTCGAGGCGGCGGCAAAGGACAGCGCCACGAACGGGTCGAGGGCGTGATGGCCGCCGGAGGCGAGCCACGGATCGGCTGGCGCCGGATGGTCGGTGACGAAGCCGGCGTTGATGCCGGCGGCCTCGAGCCCGCGCGCCATCTCGGCCACGGCATCGGCGGTCAGGAATTCGGCCGGCTGGCGGACCTTGTCGACCGGCAGGTGGAAGGAGAATTTCATGCCGACACCGGGGTCAGGCGGCGCAGGGTGGCGTCGAGCACGGCGGCGGCGAGAAAGACGGCGCCGAACAGGAGCATCGCGCCGTGCAGCCCGAAGGCACCGGCCATGGGCGCGACCACCACCGGGTTGAGGAAGTTGCCGCCATAGCGCGCGGTATAGCCGAGCCCGACCGCCGCGCCGCGCGCCACGCCGGCCCGGGTCATCAGCAGGTTGTTGGCCTGGGGGTTGAGCAGCCCGGTGCCAAGCCCGGAGATCGCACAGCCGGCCGCCACCATCGTCGCCTCGTGCGAGAGGCCCATGACCACGGTGCCGGTCCCGATCAGCGCTCCGCACAGCGCGAGCATCGCCCGATCGGCAAGATGACGGCGCAGGCTGCCGTAGGTGTAGGAGCCGACCGCCACCATGGCGGCGCCGAGCCCGATCACCAGCGACTGGTTGAACGTGTTCGCGACCCCGTTCTCCTTGAGCAGGAAGGAGGCCTGGAGGGTCGGCATAAACGAGCCGGCGAACAGCGCGGTAATGAAGAGGAGCGGCAGCCACACATGAGCCAGCGCCGCCCAGAAGCCGCTGCCGGCGGCGCTCCGGCGAGCGTCGCCGGCGGCTGGGCGCGCCGGGATGCCGATCGCCGCTGCGGCGAACACCAGGAAGGCGAACAGGTAGAGCGCGAAGGGCGCCCGCCAGCCCGCGACCTCCGCCAGCCGGCCCGAGCCGACGATGATGCTGAACGCAGTGACCGCGCCGATCGCAGCCTGATAGCCCAGCATGCGCGCCCGTGCGTCGGCATCGAAATAGTCGCCGATCATGATCAGGGTGCCGGTGACCACGCCGGCGGCCGACAGGCCGAGGATGAAGCGGGTCGCGACCAGGGCCCAGGCGGAGTCGATGTAGAGGCCGGCCGAGCCGGCAAAGCCGAAGACGAGGAGCGCGGTAAGCGCGAAGGGCCGTGCGCCCACCTGCCCGATCACCCAGCCGGTGACCGGCCCACCCAGCATGATCCCGATGCTGGGGACGACGGCGACAGCGTATGCCACCAGCCTGCCATGGCCGTCCGCCCCGAAATGCTCCGACAGGGTCTGCATGATCGGCGACACGGCGGTGACCACCAGCGCGACGAAGGTGGTCCCGCTCAGCATCACGAAGATCGCGAGCCAGGTGCGCAGGCGCGAAAGCGGCTCCCCAGTCGCGGGGTCGCGCAGACGGATCGGGGCGCTCACGCGGCGATCGCGCTGACGGCGGAGGGGCCGACCGGACGGTCGCCGGTGATCGTGACCCGCTGCATCACGCGGCGGCTGGTATAGTCGGCGACGGCATAATGCTGAACGGCGCGGTTGTCCCAGAAGGCGACGTCGCCGACGTTCCAGTGCAGCCGCACCTGGAATTCCGGGCTCTTCACATGGTCATGCAGGAAGCGGAGCAGCGCCGCGCTCTCCGGCTGGCTGAGGCCATCGATCGATTGCGTCCAGTTGGCGTTGACGTTCAGCATCTTGCGCCCGCTCTCGGGATGGACCCGCACCACGGGATGGGAGACCGGCGGCCATTGGGAGAGGCTGTCGCGCAGGCTGGCGCCGGCGACATGCTTGGTGCGCTCGACCATCTGCTCGAGCGAATGGGTGGCGGTCAGCCCGTCGAGGAAGGACTGCAGCACCGGCGACAGCGCGTCGTAAGCCGCGATCATGCTGGAGAAGCAGGTGTCGCCGCCCACCGGCGGCAAGATGCGCGCCTGCAGGATCGAGCCCATCGGCGGCGTCGCCATATAGGTGTTGTCGGCGTGCCAGGAATCTGCCCCTTCGCCTTTCGGCGCGACCTGGTCCAGCACCAGCACCTCGGGCCGCTCCGACGATTTCGTGCGAAACAGCGGCAGGTCGATCTCGCCGAAATACTGGGCGAAGCGGACATGCTCGTCGACCGAGAGCAGCCGCTGGTCGCGGAAGAACAGCACCAGATGGTCCGTGAGCGCGTGGCGCAGCAGGCCGACCGTGTCCGCATCCAGCGGCTGGGACAGGTCGACGCCGCGCACGTTGGCGCCGATCGCGGCTGTCGCCGGCTCGATCGCGATGGTCACTTGGTCCCGCTCCTTCCCCCCACGCGCATACCGGAAAGCTTAATAATGCCCCTGCACAAAAGCAACCATTTGCTTGGTCGGCTTCCGTCGCGGCAGGTTTTCCGGTATTGTCTCAGGCTCAGTCAAATTCGACAATCCGGGTTGGGAACGCACGATGGCAGCTGGCAGGCACGAATACGATCTGATCATCCGCAACGGGTACGTCGCC
Source organism: uncultured Rhodospirillales bacterium (assembly GCA_964631425.1). Classification (GTDB taxonomy): domain Bacteria; phylum Pseudomonadota; class Alphaproteobacteria; order BOG-932; family Roseiterribacteraceae; genus BOG-932. The sequence goes on along the minus strand of CAZVYC010000139.1, from coordinate 2,346 downwards.
GACGGCTCCGGCCTGCCGCGTCGGCGGGTCGATGTCGGCATCAGGGACGGCAAGGTGGCCAAGCTCGCGCATCTGGACGGCCATGACGCGGCTGAGGAGATCGACGCCCGGGGCATGATCGTGGCGCCCGGCATCGTCGACGCGCACACCCATTACGACCCGCAGATCACGTTCGACCCCTATGCCACCATGTCGTGCTTTCATGGGGTGACGACGATCATGGCCGGCAATTGCGGCTTTTCGGTCGCGCCCTGCAAGAAGGAGGATCGGGAGTTCCTGGCCGGCATCTTCGCGCGGGTCGAAGACATGGACCCGATCGCGATGAGCGGAATCACCTGGGACGAGTTCACGACCTTCAAGGAATTCCTGGAAAGCCGGAAGGGCAAGCTCGGCGTCAACTTCGCCTGCTATATCGGCCATTCCAACCTCAGGCGCTGGGTGATGGGCGACGACGCGATCAAGCGCGTAGCCACGGACCCGGAGATCGCCGAGATGTGCCGGATGGTGGCCGAGGCGATGGAAGCGGGCGCGGCCGGGTTCTCGTCCTCGATGGCGCCAACCCATCTCGACATCCACGACCGGCCGGTGCCGTCGCGGCTGGCCGACAAGCGCGAGGTGCTGGCGCTGGTCACGGAAGTGGGCAAGAGCGGCGCGGGCTCGATCGCCTTCCTGCCGTCGAGCGCCATCGGCGGGATCACGCCAGAGGACCAGGAGTACCTGATCGAGATCGGCAAGGCGAGCGGCTTGCCGGTGATCATCCAGGGGTTGGGCGGGCGCAACAAGGTGGACGCGCCGACGGCGACCTGGGAAGCGTCGCAGAAGTTCCTCGACGATGCGGTCGCGCGCGGCGGGCCGGTCTTCTCGCTGCTGATCACGCGACCGTTCGACCGCTCGCTGGTGATCGGGCCGGCCAACCTGCATTACCGTGCGGTACCATCCTGGATGCGCATGCTGAACCTGCCGGAGACCGAACGGGCGGCGCTGCTGCACGACCCGGCGGCGCGCGACGAGCTGCGTTATGCGGTCGAGAACTACAACCGCGATCCGACCAAGGGCACCACGGTGCCACCGCCGATCTGGCCGACCGTCTTTGTCGACCGTGTAGCCAAGCCCGAGCACCAGGCGCTGCAGGGCCGCGCGATCCAGGAGATCGCCGACGAGCAGGGCAAGGCGCCGGCCGATGTGATCCTGGACCTCGCGCTGGCCGAAGACTTCAAGACAGAATTCCGCTGGCGCACCGAGAGCCCGGACTGGCGCGACGCGGTGCAGACGGCGCAGTGCGATTCGCGGATGATCATCGGTACGTCCGATGGCGGTGCGCATCTGGCCAAGGATGATGGGGCGGACTGGAGCTCGTATTTCCTGCGCTCCTGGGTGCTCGACCGCAAGGTCTGGAGCCTGGAGGAAGGTATCAGGCAGATCACCCAGATTCCGGCGGCGCTGTTGGGCCTGACCGATCGCGGCGTGATCAAGGTGGGCGGCTGGGCCGACCTGATGATCTTCGATCCCGAGACGATCGGGCCGTGGAAGAAGGAGTTCGCCCACGACCTGCCGGGCGGTGTCGGCCGGGTGAAGGCCTGGGGCAAGGGTGTCAAAGCGACCATCGTCAATGGCCAGCCGATCGTGTTGGACGGGCAGCTGACCGGTCGCAAGCCCGGCCACGTCGTGTCTCCGCATTAGGGATCAGCGATGCTGACGGCGATTCCTGCTGAGGCGCTGGCGAAGAACGCCGTGCAGGTTAGCGCCGAGGGCGCCTCGGCGACCGATTTCATCGGCAAGCGTGCGGTGATCTCGGACCACCCGCTGGCGTTCCTGGTCCAGGGACCGCCCGGATATGTGATCCCCCCGCATTTCCATGAGGTGGCCCAGTACCAGATTTTCGTTGGCGGCAGCGCGACCCTGGGCAAGCATGCGGTCCGCGCCGGGTCGGTGCATTATGCCGACGCCTACACGCCCTATGGGCCGATTACGGCGACCGAGGCTGGCTTCCACTATCTGACGCTTCGCCCGGCCTCGATCCTCGGCTATCACGAGATGCCCGAAGGCGGCCCACTGCTGAAGCCGGTGAACCAGGCACGCGGACGGCGGGGGCGCATGATGGTGGCTGAGATCGCCGCCGTCCTAGCGGGCGAAACCTGCACGGAATGCCTGTTCGAGGAGGCGGATGGCATCGCTGCCTATCGCCTTTCCGCCGCGCCGGGCAGCGCGCTGCCGCTGCCGGACGTGGCGCATGGCGGAGCGTACTTCGTCGTGCTGGAGGGCGAGGTCGTGGTCGAGGACCGGACCTGCCCGCCGCGCTCCTGCATCTGGGTCGATGGGCATGAAGCGCCGCCGGATATGATCGCC
>CAZVYC010000138.1:0-13358 GCA_964631425.1 uncultured Rhodospirillales bacterium | reverse complement strand
CGCGACGAGCGGCTTTCGGCGAACCAAGGGTGCCGGTCCGATGTGTGATTGGGGATGAAATCGAGGATGAGGGCGGTATTCCGGCCGTGCAGCTCCTTCAGAAGCCGGTCGAAATCGGCGAAGGTTCCGAAGACCGGGTCGATCGAGCAGAAATCCTCGACGTCGTAGCCGAAGTCCAGCATCGGCGAACGATAGATCGGGGTCAGCCACACGGCATCGAGTCCCAGCCAGTCCAGATGGTCGAGCCGGCTGATCAAGCCCGGAAGATCACCCTTCCCGTCGCCATTGCTGTCCCGGAATGAAATTGGTGCGATCTCATAGATCACCGAGCGCTGCCACCACTTCATCCTATCACCTTTCGAAAGTTCAAATTGTAACCGGACGTCCGCCTTCGCGTTCCGTAGCCGCGGTCCGGATGCAGCGTTTGTTGTCACGGGTTGGGATCGTCGGCCGTATTGCTGACGGACAATCCAGCTCCGCCGGTCCGCTCGACGACAACGAATTGAACAGAAGCCACATTGCCGGCACCCGCTGCGTACCGGACGAGGGCTTTGGCCCGGGTCGGCGCCCCTGGCGGCTTCCAGCTCTGCACTCTCCACGATCCATCACGGATTATGCGTAATCCGATCAGAATAATCCGTTGGAAAGCTGAACCGAGCCGCACCACGTCCCTGTCCAGCCGCCAAAGTGATCACGGAGGGACATGCCATGCGCGCCAGCAGGATTTTCCGCTACCCCAGGCTCGATTCCCAATTCCGCTGCGGACGAGGCGTCGCGGTGGCCGCCTGTGGGGGTTAGAGCCACCAGGACAAGCCTGATCCCATGTAACGGACCTGGCCCGCGCGCGCCATCCCGCGCTGCCGGCTATCTGGCCGCCGCTACGCCCTGATTAATGCTGCTCTGCAATATCGGAAACCATGCCATGCGCGCAGGAGTCGGGCCCTAAGGCCTTATTCTTTCATATGAACGCAACGGGCTGACGATCAGGAAAGCTTGTCCTGCAGTGCACAATGGTTGAGTAAAGGGTCGCTTTGTCATGTGGATCGTACGCCTTGCTCTCAATCGGCCGTACACCTTCATCGTCCTCGCCCTGCTGATCCTGATCCTGGCCCCGGTCGTCATCTTTCGTACGCCCGCCGATCTCTTTCCCAGCATCAACATCCCGGTCGTCGCGGTGAATTGGACCTATACCGGCCTTGATCCCGAGCAGTTCGAGGGCCGGCTGACCACCATCTACGAGCGCACGCTGACCGCGCTCGTCGACAATATCGAGCACATCGAATCGACCACCTATAACGGCTATGCGGTCGTCAAGATCTTCCTGCAGCCGAATGCCAGTCTTGATACTGCCAACGCGCAGGTGACCGCCGTCTCGCAGTTCATCCTGAAGCAGATGCCGCCTGGCACCCTGCCGCCGGAGATCATCAACTACAGCGCCACGGCCCTGCCGGTACTGCAGCTCGGTCTATCCGGCCAGGGCTTGTCGGAGGCTCAGCTCAACGATCTGGGCCTCAACTTCCTGCGCACGCAGCTGGTGACGGTGCCCGGCGCCGTGATCCCGTATCCCTACGGCGGCAAGCAGCGTCAGGTCTCGATCGCGCTCAACCCCGCGCTCCTGCAGGCGAAGAATATGTCGCCCGAGGAGGTGTTGACCGCGCTTAACCGGCAGAACCTTGTGCTGCCCTCAGGGACTGCGAAGATCGGCGAGTTCGAGTATAACGTGCAGGTGAACGGCGCACCCAGGACGGTGGGGGCGCTGAACGACCTGCCGATCAAGCAGGTCGGCAACTCGACGATCTATTTGCGCGATGTCGCCACCGTCGCCGACGGTTTCGCGCCGCAGACCAATATCGTGCGCCAGGACGGCAAGCGCGGCGTTTTGATGACCATCATCAAGGCCGGCACCGCCTCGACGCTCGACGTGGTCAGCGGCATCCGCACCGTGCTTAAGCGCGCGGTGCAGACCTTGCCGCCGGAACTCAGGATCCAGCCGCTTGCCGACCAGTCGGTGTTCGTCAGCGCCGCGGTCAGCGGCGTCATCCGCGAGGCGGTGATTGCCGCCGGCCTCACCGCGCTCATGATCCTGATCTTCCTCGGCAGCTGGCGCAGCACGGTCATCATCGCGGTCTCGATCCCGCTCTCGATCCTCTCCTCGATCATCGCGCTCAGCGCTATCGGCCAGACCTTCAACATCATGACCTTGGGCGGTCTGGCGCTCGCCGTCGGCATTCTGGTCGACGACGCCACCGTCACGATCGAGAACATGGAGCGCTATCTGGAGGAGGGGCGTCCGCTGCACGACGCGATCCTCGAAGGCGCCTCGCAGATCGCGGTGCCGGCCCTGGTCTCGACCTCGAGTATCTGCATTGTCTTCGTGCCGATGTTCTTCCTGGGCGGCGTCTCGCGCTATCTCTTCGTGCCGCTGGCCGAGGCGGTGGTGTTCGCGATGATCGCGTCCTACATCCTCTCGCGCACCCTCGTGCCGACGATGGCGATGTACCTGCTGCGCGCCAAGTCCCACCACGCCGGGCCCTCGCGCAACCCGTTCACCCGCTTCCAGCAGGCGTTCGAGCGCAATTTCGAGAAGCTGCGCCGTTCCTATCAGGGCATACTGATCCTGCTGATTGCCCGCCGTGCGCTCTTCATCCCGGGCTTCCTGGGCGCCTGCGTGCTCGTCTTCGGACTGGTGCCGTGGCTGGGCGACGATTTCTTCCCCTCGACCGACGGGGGCCAGTTCATCCTGCATATGCGGGCCAAGACCGGGACGCGCATCGAGGAGACGGCGCGGACGGCCGACCTGATCGAGCGCTATATCCGTACCCAGGTGCCCGCCGCCGACATCGACAACATCGTCGACACCATCGGCCTGCCCTATAGCGGCATGAACCTCATGCACTCCTCGGACGGCCAGATCGGCGCCGCCGATGCCGACATCATGGTCTCGCTCAAGCCCGACCATCATCCGACCGCGGATTACGTCCGGGCGCTTCGCAAGATTCTGCCCGGTAAGTTTCCGGGGATCATGTTCTATTTCCTGCCGGCCGACATGGTGACGCAGATCCTGAATTTCGGCATGCCGGCGCCGATCGACGTCCAGATCGAGGGCAACGACGTCGAGGCCAACCGCAACGTCGCCGACACGCTGCTGGCCGACCTCCGCCAGGTGCCGGGCATCGTCGATGCGCACCTCCAGCAGCCGTTCGATTATCCCCAGTTCACGGTCGACGTCGACCGCACCAAGGCGAACCAGGGCGGCTTCACCGAACAGGACGTGTCGAGCAGCGTGCTCAACATCCTGAGCGGCAGCTCGCAGGTCACGCCGATGTACTTCCTCAATTGGAAGAACGGCGTCAGCTACAGCCTGGTCGCCCAGGCGCCTCAATATGACATCCAGTCCCTCCAGGACCTTCAGAACATCCCGATCACCGCCCCGGCTGCGACCCGGCCCGAAATCCTGGCGGATGTCGCCTCGATCAAGCGCGGCGACGAGATGGGTGTGGTCAGCCACTACAACATCCGCCGCGTGCTCGACGTCTACGCCTCGGTCCAGGACCGCGATCTCGGCGCCGCCGCGCGCGACATCAACCGCGTCATCGACAAGGACCGGCATCTGCTGCCTCGCGGCAGCTTCATTACCGTGCGCGGGCAGATCGACACGATGAACCACGCCTATGCCAGCCTCCTGGGCGGCCTGGCCTTCTCGATCCTGTTGGTCTACCTGCTGATCACGGTCAATTTCCAATCCTGGCTCGACCCGTTCATCATCATCACTGCTTTGCCGGCGGCACTGGCAGGCATCGTGCTGTTCCTGTTCTTCTCCCACACGAGCTTGAGCGTGCCGGCGCTGATGGGCGCGATCATGTGCATGGGTGTCGCCACCGCCAATTCCATCCTGGTCGTGTCGTTCGCCCGCGAACAGCTTGCGCTCCACGGGGATGCGTTTCGCGCGGCGATCCAGGCCGGAGTCACCCGCTTCCGCCCGGTGCTCATGACCGCCATTGCCATGATCGTCGGCATGATCCCGATGGCGCTCGCGCTCGGCGAAGGCGGTGAACAGAACGCGCCGCTGGGCCGCGCCGTGATCGGCGGCCTGCTGCTGGCTACGGTCGCTACGCTCGTCTTCGTGCCGGCGGTGTTCGCGCTTTTGCATGGGCGCAGGGGATCGTTCCGTGAAACGGGATCGTCCCGTGCAACTGCCGGCGGGCAATGAGCCGGTTCCAGGCGCCATAGGGGGACAATGCGGTGACACCTGACGATTTGAGGGACCCGGACGTGGACTGTCGGGACATCGATATGCCCGTGACCGGGCCGACGCGCATCGGCCGCAAAGGCAAGCTGATCTTCGGCGCCGCCGTCGTGGCGGTCGCTGTCGGGACCTTCGCCGAGATCCACCGTCGCGCCCAGGCGGAAATCGACCTCGCCAACACGACCCGCGAAGCCGCCATCCCGATTGTCGAGATCATCCAGCCCGAGAGCGGTGCGCCCAACCAGCAGCTGGTCCTGCCGGGCAACACTCAGGCCTTCACCGATACCCCGATCTATGCGCGGACCAGCGGATACCTCAAGAAATGGTATTTCGACATCGGCGCCCGGGTAAAGCAGGGCGATCTCCTGGCCGAGATCGAGACGCCTGAGATCGACCAGCAGTTGCGCCAGGCGCGCGCTGATCTCGCGACGGCCGAAGCTAATCTCAGGCTAGCCGACATCACGGCCAAGCGCACCGAGAACCTGTTCAAGACGCTCTCCGTCTCGCAGCAGGACCGCGACAACGCGGTCGGCGCGCTCGATGCCGACCAGGCGGTCGTGCAGTCGCGCCAGGCCGACGTGGCTCGCCTGGAGCAACTGCAATCCTACGAGAGAGTGTTCGCACCCTTCGACGGCGTCGTCACCGCGCGCAACACCGACATCGGCGATTTGATCGATGCCGGGGCGAGCTCTCCGACGCGCGAGCTGTTTCACATGACCGCCGTCAAGACGCTCCGCATCTATGTGGCGGTGCCCGAGATCTATGCACGCGTCGCCGAGTCCGGGGCCAAGACCACCGTGACGTTCGACGAGTTTCCCGGTGAGACCTTCTCCGGCACGGTCGTGCGCAACGCCAACGCGATCGACACTGCATCGCGCACGCTCAACGCCGAGGTCGATGTCGACAACGCCAAGGGCGAGATCATGCCCGGCGCCTATGGCTTCGTGCATTTCACCATGCCTGACGCCGCCCAGGGCCTCACGATTCCGGCCAATACCCTCCTCTTCCGCCGGGAAGGCCTGCAGGTCGGCGTCGTGCGCGGCGGCAAGGTTGAGCTTGTGTCCGTCAAGATCGGCCGCGATTTCGGCGACAAGGTCGAGGTCGTCTCGGGCCTGGAGCCGAACGACCAGGTGATCCTCGATCCGTCGGATTCGCTGGTCAGCGGCACGCCCGTCCGGGTCGAAGGCAACCGGAAGACAGCTGCGGCCGATTGACCGGCTGTGTTCGATTGCCGTCCGCAGGCGTTGAGGAACTCCGATGGAAGATATGATGCGGCGTAGGTTCTCCAGGGTCGGAGGCCAAGCCGTTGCGATCGTGATGACCGGGACGGTCGCCGGCTGCAATCTGGCGCCCGATTACCACCGGCCGACGATGGCGACGCCGGTCGCGTTTAAGGAAACCGGAGACTGGAAGATGGCACGGCCCGCCGAAGAGGCGCCGCGTGGCCCCTGGTGGTCGGTCTTCAAGGACCCTGAGCTCGACCGGCTGGAAGACCAGGTGACCGACGCCAACCAGAACCTCAAGGCTGCCGTCGCCCAGTTCCAGGAGGCGCGCGCCCTCGCCAAAGAGGCGCAGTCGGCCCTTTTCCCGACCGTGAACCTCAACGGCGCGGCCTCGCGCAACCAGCTGTCCAAGACGATGGCCAATGTCCGGTCGCAGAGCCTCTATAACGACTATCAGGTCAATCTCAGCCTATCCTACGAGATCGACGTCTGGGGCCGCGTACGCAACCTGGTCGAGGCAGGCAAGGACCGTGCCCAGGCCAGTGCCGGCGACCTGGCCGCCATGGACCTCAGCCTTCATGCCGAACTTGCGATCGATTATTTCACGCTTAGGGGCGATGACGCCGCGCAGGATATCCTTGACCAGACGGTTCGCGATTACGCGAAGGCGCTCGAGCTCACCGTCAACCGCTTCAACGGCGGCTATGCCGCCCAGGCCGACGTTGCCGAGGCTCAGACTCAGCTCCAGGTCGCCAAGACCCAGGACACCAACAACCATCTGCTGCGCGTGCAACTCGAGCACGCGATTGCGATCCTGACGGGCGTGCCGCCGGCCAATTTCAGCCTCGCGCCGAAGGCGCTGACCGCGACCCCGCCGGCCGTCGATGTCGGTTTCCCTGGCACGCTGCTTGAACGGCGACCTGACATCGCCGCGGCCGAGCGGCGGGTCGCGGCCGCCAATGCCGATATCGGCGTGGCGCGGGCAGCCTATTACCCGAGCTTCAACCTGAGCGCGCTGTTCGGTATCGAAAGCGCTTTTCCGGGGCAGTTCCTGACGGCGCCGGCCGAGACCTGGGCCCTCGGCCCCAGCGGCGTGCTCACGCTCTTCGACGGCGGTCTGCGCGACGCCATGAACGACGAGGCGCGTGCCGCCTACAGCGAGATGGCGGCGGATTATCGCCAGACGGTGCTGAACGCCTATGGCGAGGTGGAGGACAATCTCGCGGCTCTCGGCATGCTGGAGAAGGAGGATGCCACGCAGCGCGATGCCGTCGCCGCCGCAGCGATCGCGACCCAACAGGCTGAGCGCCGTTACACCGGGGGCCTCGCCACCTATTTCGAAGTCGTGACCGCGCAGAACGCCGAGCTTTCGGCCCGGCTCGCCCTCGAAGACATCCAAGTTCGCCGGATGAGCGCCAGCGTCTCGCTGATCAAGGCGTTGGGCGGCGGCTGGACTCAGTCGAACTGCCTCGACCTCGACAATGCCCCGCCTGCCAAATGCAGGGCAGAGCGTCTCGCGGAAGCCGCGGGGCATCCGAAGACGGCAGGTGTGCCCGACTAGGGCGGAGTGCGTTGAGATTATTCATGCAAAAAGCAACCGTCTTGCAGCGCAGCGAAGCAATCCATTGCAGAAGTGGGGAAGCTCTCCATCCGCGCCTTCTGACAGAGAGGGCCGGCACGCCTCGCCAAGGAATTGCGATGCGCTCGCGGCGGCATCCCGCCTTTATCGCGGACCGTAGGCCCGCATGAAGATTTCCGCGACGTGGCGCGCCTCGGCGCGGATTTCGTCAGGCGAGGGCAGGGGAATGACGTTCAGGATGCGCTTGAAATGCAGACTGCCGTGCAGAAGGCTGAGGAAATCCTCGGCGGCCCGCGCGCAGTCCTCCGCGACGATCTGACCCGCCGCGCGTGCCTTTTCCAGGTAATCGGCGACACGGCGGATGCCATTGCGCGGGCCGCTCTCGAAAAACGCCTTGCCGACCGCCGGGTTGCGCTGCGACTCCGCGACCACGAGGCTGTAAAAGGCAGTTGATTCCTCAGTCAGCAGCGCTGAAAGTACCCGCTCGCCCAACCCCGTCAGCACCGTCAGCGGGTCGCTGCCCTCCATCGACTGCGCGAAGGTGGCGCTCACATGACATGCGCAGCGATCCTGGACATGCGCCTCAAACAGATCCTCCTTGCTCTTGAAATAATTATAAAGCGTCCCCTTGGAGCCGCCGAGCCGGGATGCAATATGAGACATCGACGCAGCAGCATAGCCCTCAGCAGAAAAGACCTCGCGCGCCACGCCCAGAATAGCTTCCCGCCGCTCCCGCGCCAGGTTGTCCCGCCTTTCGCCCATTAACTGACCATCCTGTACGGTTAGGGTTGACGTTCCGATCTGATCTGGAATAATAAGGTTACCGTACCGTACGGTCAATAACATCACCGACGAGGCACGCTTGAAGTTTGTCAGTAACTGCGTCCGCCGCGCCGCGGATGCGGCGGCGGAGCTCGGGCTTCTTGTCGCCCTTGCCGCCGTCGCGGGTTGCGCCGTCGGGCCGGACTACGTCTCGCCGCCTGCTCCGGATACCCAGAGCTATACGCCCGAGCCGTTGGCCCCCCAAACCACTAGCGCCGCCGGCGAGGGCGGCGAGCCGCAGAGCTTCGGAGTCGGTCGGGATATCCCGGCCGCTTGGTGGACGCTGTTCCATTCCGACGCGCTCGATATGCTCATCACCGAATCGCTCAAGGCGAACCCGACGCTCGAAGCGGCCAAGGCCTCGTTGCGGCAGGCCGAGGAAAATCTCTACGCGCAGGAAGGGTCGTTCTTCCCGACTGTGTCTGGCAATTTCTCGGCGACGCGTGAGAAGGTCGCCGGCGCCAGTTTCGGCATCCCCGGCTTGAGCTCGCTGTTCAGCGTCAGCACCGCGTCGGTCAATGTTTCCTACCCGCTTGACGTGTTCGGCGGCATCCGCCGGCAGGTCGAGTCCTCGGCCGCGGCGGCCGACTACCAGCGCTTCGAGCTCGCCGCCGCCTACCTCACGCTCACCGCCAACGTCGCGACGGCGGCGATCCAGGAGGCATCGCTGCGCGCTCAGATTGCGGCGACCCAGCAGATCATCGACATCGAGGCCCAGGACCTCGAGGTGCTGCGCAGCCAGCTGGGGCTGGGCGGTGTGGCAGGCGGAGCCGTGCTGGCGCAGGAAGCCATCCTCGCGCAAGCCCGCTCCACCCTGCCGCCGCTGCAGAAGCAGCTGGCGCTGCAGCGTAACCTCTTGGCGGTCCTATCGGGCCGCCCCCCGAGCGAGGATATTGGCGCCACCTTCGAACTGGCCCAGCTCCAGCTGCCGCGCGACCTGCCGGTCAGCCTGCCGTCCCAGCTGGTGGCGCAGCGGCCGGACGTGCGCGCGGCTGAGTCGACCTTGCACCAGACCAATGCCGAGATCGGCGTGGCGACAGCCAATGAGCTGCCCCAGATCAGTCTCACCGGCAGCTACGGCAGCGCGGCGTCACCTCCCGGCAACCTGTTCGGCGTCGGCACCGAGGAATGGAGCCTCGGCGCCAGTCTCGCCCAGAAGGTCTTCGATGGCGGCACTCTGCTGCATCAGCGCCGCGCCGCCGTTGCCGCGCATGAGGCCGCCGCCGCGCAATATCGCAGCACGGTCCTAGCAGCCTTCCAGGACGTGGCGAACGCGCTCCGCGCGCTCCAATCGGATGCCGATGCGCTCGCTGCCGACGACGCGGCCGAGCAGGCGGCCGACCGCAGCCTGGCGCTCAGCCGCGAGCAATACCGGGCTGGCGCGATCGGCTATACTACCCTGCTCAACGCCCAGCAGACCGCGCTCCAGGCGCATGTCACACGGGTCCAGGGTGAGGCGCTGCGCTTCGCCGACACGGCGGCTTTGTTCCAGGCGCTCGGTGGCGGCTGGTGGAACGACAGGACCGGAGCGCTCGACGCGCATGGCGCCGCTCCGGCAATAACGGTCAGCGAGTAAAGGAAGAGCACGATGAGATCACGCATGATCATCATGCTGGTGGCTGTCGCCGTGGTATTTGGCGGTGTCTTCGGCTTTATTTCGTTCGGTCACTACATGCGCGACAAGTTCATGCATTCGATGGGCTTTCCGCCGCAGAGCGTCTCTACCATGGTTGCGGCCTCGCAGGAGTGGCAGCCCAAGCTCGAAGGCGTCGGCAGCCTGCGCGCCGTGAACGGCGCCGATTTGAGTTCGCAGGTGGCCGGCACCGTCTCGGCCCTCCATTTCGAATCCGGCGCCGACGTCAAGGCCGGCACGCTGCTGGTCGAGTTGGCACAGGCGGACGACGTGGCCAAGCTCCAGTCCCTGAAAGCTGCGGCCGCGTTGGCCCAGATTACGCTCGATCGTGACCTGAAGCAGCTCAAGGTGCAGGGCGTCAGCCAGCAGACCGTCGACACCGACGAGCAGAACCTGAAAAGCGCCCAGGCCCAGGTGGCTCAGCAGCAGGCGACGCTCGACTACAAGAACGTCCGCGCTCCGTTCGACGGGCACCTCGGCATCCGGCAGGTCGATCTCGGACAATATCTGGCACCGGGAACGACGATGGTCACGCTCCAATCACTCGACCCGATCTATGTCGATTTTTACCTGCCCCAGCAATCGCTCGCCCAGCTCAAGGTCGGCCAGCAGGTGACGGCTTTCGTCGACACCTATCCCGGCCAGACATTTGCAGGCGAGATCGCCGCCATCAACCCGAAAGTCGATACGGCGACGCGCAATGTCCAGATCCGTGCGACGCTCAAGAACCCGGACCATCTGCTTCTGCCGGGCATGTACGCGACCGTTGACATCGCGGCCGGCGCCCCGCAGCGCTACGTCACGTTGCCGGCCACTGCGATCAGCTATAATTCTTACGGCGACAACGTGTTCCTCGTGGACGACAAGGGCAAGGACCAGCAAGGCCGCCCGAAGCTGCTGGCGCGCCAGGTGGTCGTCACCACGGGCCTTACCCGCGGCGACCAGGTCGCCGTGCTGAGCGGCGTGAAAGACGGCGACACCGTCGTGACCGCGGGCCAGATCAAGCTGCGCAACGGTGTTCCGGTGGTGATCGACAACAAGATCGAGCCCAAGTTCGACCCCAACCCCAATCCGGCTGTCAACCAGTAGCGGAAGGCGCGGAGCCATGCATTTCACCGACATCTTCATCCGCCGGCCGGTGCTGGCCACCGTCGTCAGCCTGATGATCCTGGTCGTCGGCCTCAAGGCGGGGCAGGCGCTCTCGGTCAGGCAGTACCCGAAGACCGAGAACGCGATCATCACGATCTCGACGCTTTATTACGGCGCCGATCCCGACGTGGTGGCTGGCTTCATTACCACGCCGATCGAGAATGCGGTCGCCCAGGTCACCGGCATCGACTACATGACCTCGACGTCGACCAGCGGCACCAGCACGATCACCGTCAACCTGATGCTCAACTACGACGCCGACAAGGCGCTGACCGAGATCAACACCAAGGTGAACTCGGTCTTGAACCAGCTGCCCCAGGGGACGCAGCAGCCGTCGCTCAGCATCCGCATCGGCGACACGCTCGATTCGATGTATTTCGGCTTCTACAGCAACGTGCTGCCGATGAACAAGATCACAGACTATCTGGTGCGCGTGGTCCAGCCGAAATTACAATCGGTTCCCGGCGTGCAGCTGGCTGAGCTTCTGGGCGCCCGCAACTACGCTCTCCGCGCCTGGCTCGACCCGCAGAAGCTCGCCGCCTACGGGCTCACTGCGACCGACGTCAGCAACGCGATGACCGCCAACGACTATATCGCCGGCCTCGGCAACACCAAGGGCGACATGGTGCAGGTCAACCTGACCGCGACCACCAACCTGCATTCGGTCGAGGAATTCCAGAACCTGGTGCTGAAGCAGGTGAACGGCGCGCTCGTGCGCCTGGAGGACGTGGCCAAGGTCGAGCTCGGCGATGACACCTACGACACCCAGAACAATCTCTATGGCCGCAAGGCGGTCTTCATCGGCATTCAGGTGGCGCCCGCCGCCAACCTGCTGCAGGTGCTGAAGGGCTGTCGGGCGGCGTTCGAGCAGCTTCAGCCCGATTTCCCCGCCGGCCTCACCGGCCAGATCGGCTATGACGCGTCCGACTTCGTCAACAGCGCCATCCGGGAAGTCGAGAGCACGCTGGGTCAGGCGGCGCTGATCGTCACGGTGGTGGTGTTCGCCTTCCTGGGCTCGCTCCGGTCGGTGCTGATCCCGGCCGTCACGATTCCACTGTCGCTGGTCGGCACGCTCGTCATGATGCTGCTGTTCGGCTTTTCCATCAACCTGCTCACCTTGCTCGCGCTGGTGCTGGCCATCGGCCTCGTGGTCGATGATGCGATCATCGTCGTGGAGAACGTCAACCGCCATATCGACGAGGGCATGAAGCCGATTCCGGCCGCCATCGTGGCGGCGCGCGAGCTCGGCGGACCGATCATCGCCATGACCGTGGTGCTGGCGGCTGTCTATGTCCCGATCGGCTTCCAAGGGGGACTGACCGGCGCGTTGTTCACCGAATTCGCCTTCACGCTGGTCGGCGCGGTGACGGTTTCGGCGATCATTGCGCTCACCTTGTCGCCGATGATGTGCTCGCGGTTCCTGAAGCCCCGCACACATGACAGCCGCGGCTGGCAGGACCGCCTGACTGACATGATCGACCGCACTTTCGAGCGGGTCACGGCGATCTATGAACGTATGCTGCACTCGAGCCTCAAGACCCTGCCGGTCACGGCGGTGTTCGCCGTGATCGTCATCGTCAGCCTGTTCTTCCTGTTCACTAGCGCCCAGACGGAGCTTGCACCCGACGAGGACCAAGGCGTTATCGGCAATCTGGCGACGCCCGCGCCCAACGCGACGCTCGACCAGAAGCAGCTCTATGCGAAACAGCTCTATGACACGCTGTCGGTCTATCCCGAAGACTACATCGTGTTCCAGATCATTCCCCCGACTGGTCCCTTCATCACCGGCATGGTGATGAAGCCCTGGCACGAGCGGCCGCGGACGACGCAGAAGATGAAGCCTCTGGTCCAGCTCGACGACAGCAAGATCGCCGGCGCCCGGGTCGTCGCCTTCCTGCCACCGCCGCTGCCGGGCTCCAATGGTGCCCTGCCGGTCGATTTCGTCATCGGCACCGCCCAGCCCTTCGACAAGCTGAACGACGTCTCCCAGAAATTCATGCAGGAGGCGCAGGCCTCCGGCATGTTCATCTACATGGACAACGACCTCAAGATCGACCAGCCGCAGTCGGTCGTCAGGATCGACCGCGACAAGGTGGCGAATCTCGGCCTGAAGCAGAGCGACGTCGGCAGTGCGTTGACCGCCTTGCTGGGCGGCGGCTATCTCAACTATTTCAGCCTCGACGGGCGGTCCTACAAGGTCATCCCGCAGACCCAGCAGCGCTTCCGGTACAACGCCGACCAGCTGCTCGACTATTACATCCCGACCGCATCGGGCACGCCTGTGCCGCTCTCGACGGTGGCCTCCATCACCACCAGGACGATCCCGGAATCGCTGAACCACTTCCAGCAGCTCAACGAGGCCAGCATCACGGCCGTGCCGATGCCCGGCGTGGCGCTGGGCGATGCCCTCAAATATCTGCAGGGCTTGGCCGCGCGGACATTGCCCCAGGGCTACATCGTCGATTACGGCGGTCAGTCGCGCCAGTACATCCAGGAATCGAGCGGCTTCCTCGCCACCTTCGCCTTTGCCCTCATCGTCATCTTCCTGTCGCTGGCGGCGCTGTTCGAAAGCTTTCGCGACCCGCTGATCATCCTGGTCTCGGTGCCGATGTCGCTCGCCGGCGCGCTCATCTTCATTGCGCTCGGCGTCGGCGGCGCGACGCTCAACATCTATACCGAGGTCGGGCTGGTCACGCTGATGGGCCT
>CAZVYC010000137.1:0-13422 GCA_964631425.1 uncultured Rhodospirillales bacterium | reverse complement strand
CGACGCTGTACGGGTCATTGGTCAGGAAGACGTCGCCCTCCTCGATCTCGCCGTCATACTGGGACAGGAACCCGTCGATGAACGAGCCGAACTGACCCACCACCATCTTGCCGTCGCGGTTGGCGATCAGCGGGAACTCGTCATGCTGCTCGCGGATACCGGGCGACATGGCGGTGCGGAACAGCACGGCGTCCATCTCATAGCGCGCGTTCCGGAGCGCGCTCTCGACGATGTCGAGCGTAATCGCATCGACGGCGACGGCCTCGAACGGCGCCGTGTTGGTCTCGATGATCCGGGCCAGCTGCTTGCCGCTCATACTCTCTCTCCCGTCAGAACAAAGATCATTCCGCAGATTAACGCAGATGAAGAATTCCTGAAGGAAACACCAAGGCGCCAAGACACCAAGAAGACAAGAAGACTACCTGCGGCGCTCAGAGCCCGCGCAGCGGATAAAATCTTCTTACTTGGCGCCTTGGTGTCTTGGTGTTTCATTCAGGGGATTTCATCTGTGTTAATCTGCGGATACCCTCTTCAATGCCCGGCCGGGCGTATCAGCACGTTGCCATAGGCATCGACCGTCCCGACATGGCCCGGCAGGATCAGCGTGGTCGTGTCCATCTGCGTCAGGATCGCCGGCCCCGCCACGTTGTTGCGAGCCTTAAGCTTTGCCCGGTCGTAGACCTTGGCCGGATGGTCGGCGCCATCGACATAGATCGATGTCGTGTCATAGGCGGCGTGGGACGCATCCTCGCTTCCGGTCTCGACCGAATCCGCCAGCACATTGGCCGGCTTGCCCATCACGACCGCCCTCAGATTGACGATCTCATGCGGCGCATCGAGCGCGAACGTGAACATCCGCTGATGGATCTGGTCGAAGCTCTTGCCGGCTACGCCCAGACCGCCGGCGGCGAAATTCTCAATCGCGACCGGGATCGGCACCTCGAACCCCTGGCCGTGATAGCGCAGGTCGATCTGGTACTGGATCGCCTGGTCGGCCACGGCTACGCCTTCACGGGTCAGCGTTTCCGCGGCGATGCCGGCCAGTTCCCGCAGGATGCTCTCGACCTCGGTGCCGCTGGTGTCGCCGAACCGTCGGATAAACGTGCGAGACGCCTCGTTGCGGACCCGCGTGGTCACGTCGCCATAGGCGCAGAGAATACCGGGCGAGGCCGGGATGATCACCGGCCAGGCGCCGGTCAGCTTGCCCAGCGCGTTGGCGTGCAGCGGCCCGGCCCCCCCGAAGGCCACCAGCGCGAATTCACGCGGATCATAACCCTGCTCGATCGAGACGAGGCGCAGTGCGCCCAGCATGTTCTCGTTGACGATGTCGATGATCCCGGCCGCCGCTTCCTTGACGCCGATGCCGAGCCCCTGGGCTATAATCCTGACCGCCGCTTCGGCGGCGTCCTTGTCCAGCTTCATTTCACCGCCCAGCAGCGCCACCGGCAGATAGCCCAGCACGACATTGGCGTCGGTCACCGTCGGCTGTGTCCCCCCCATGCCATAGGCGGCCGGCCCCGGCGCCGCCCCCGCGCTCTCGGGACCGACGCGCAACGCCTTGGTCAGCTCCGGCACCTTGGCGATCGAGCCGCCGCCCGCGCCCACTGTGCGTACGTCGAGCGACGAGGCGCGCACCGTCACGCTCCCCACCCGCGTCTCGCGCCTGACCCTGGGATCGCCGTTTTCGATCAGCGCGACGTCGGTGGAGGTGCCCCCCATATCGAAGGTCAGCAAATTGTGGAATCCCGCCTGCCGGCACACCCACAGAGCTCCGGTAACGCCCCCCGCCGGACCGGACATCAAGAGATTGACCGGGGCCTCCTCGGCCACGCCGAACGCCATCAGCCCGCCATCGGAGCGCAGCACTTTGAGCTTTGCGCTCACCTGCTCGCTCTTCAGCTTGTTCTCGAGATTGCTCAAATATTTCGCCACCGTCGGACGAACATAGGAGTTGGCGACAGTGGTCAGTGCCCGCTCATATTCCCGCATCTCCGGCAGGATGTCGGATGACAGCGACAGCGGCACGTCCGGCATGATCTCCGCCGCCACTTCGCGGATGCGGCGCTCATGCGCCGGGTTGGCGAAGGCATTGATCAGCGATACCGTCACCGCCTGCACGCCGCGGGCCTTCAGGGTCTCCAAGCCCTTGCGGACGCTCGCCTCATCCAGGCTCCGCACCACCTCGCCGCGTGCCCCGATCCGCTCCTTGACCTCGACCGTGTTCTCCAACAGCGCCAGCGGCGTCGGCTTCGGCCAGACGATCCAGCCGGCCAGCCCGCCCGGCACGAAGGAGCGGCCGATCTGCAGCACCTGGCGATAACCTTCGGTCGTCACCAGGCCTACCACCGCGCCTTTGCCCTCCAGTACGGCGTTGGTTGCCACCGTCGTGCCGTGCATCAGCTCGGTGATCTGGGTGGGCTCGATCCCGGCCACGCCGCAGACCTTGAGGATCCCGGCCATCACGCCTTCCGATTGGTCGTGGGGAGTCGAGGGCGTTTTTGCCCGATAGGTCCGGCCGCTTGCCTCGTCGATCAGCGCCAGGTCGGTAAATGTTCCGCCGACATCAACCCCCAAACGGTACGACATCCACAAACCCCCTGTTCGTTTACTTCCGGTTGATTGAGACTCGCTCGATCATGCCGTATCGCGGACCGGCGCAGGAGGAAAATCACCGGCCTTGGACACCAGCCCCGGCACCGGCCGGCCAAGCTGCCCTTCGATCCAGCGCGCGGTCTCGATTGCGCCTTCCAGTGAGATGCCCGTCTCGATGCCCATGTGATGCAGCAGATAGAGCACGTCCTCCGTTGCCACGTTGCCGGTGGCCTTGGGCGCGAAGGGACAGCCGCCGATCCCACCGGTCGACGCGTCGACGATGGTCGCTCCGGCGTCGATCGCGGCGGCGATGTTGGCGATCGCGGTGTTGCGCGTGTTGTGGAAATGCACCCGGATCGGCCGGTCCCCGGCCAGCGGCCGCACCCCCTCGACAATTGCCTTGACCTGCGTCGGCACGCCGACGCCGATGGTGTCGGCGATCGCCAGCTCGACTGAAGGCGATTTTACCACCTCCGCCGCGATCTCCAGCACGCGGGCGACTGACACCGCGCCTTCAAACGGGCAGCCGCAGACGGCCGAGATCATCACGCTTGCCTTGACCCCGCGATCGGCCGCTTCGGCCGCGATCTCATGCCAAAGCTTGATTGCGTCGGCCGTGCCTATGCCTTGGTTGCGGCGGCTGAATGTGTCGCTCGCCACGATGACGAATCCGATCTCGTCGCAGCCGGACTTCACCGCACGCTCGAAGCCGCGCTTGTTGAGCACCAGCCCGATATAGGATGCCCCTGTGCCGCGCCGGAGCCCTTCCATCACCGCTTCCGCATCGGCCATCTGCGGCACGCGCTCGGGATTGACGAAGCTCGTCACCTCGATCCGCTTGACCCCGATCGCCGCCAGCCGGCGCACGAATTCGATCTTTGCCGCGGTCGAAAACGCCGCCTTTTCGTTCTGCAGCCCGTCGCGGGGACCGACATCGACCAGCGTCACGAACTCTGGAGGCATGGGTGTTCCGGAGAATAGCTTCACGACGGAATTGATATTGCCAGATCAGACCAAGCTGCGCAATTATGTCCGGACATAATAGAGCAATGCCGACACGTAAATGACCAACCATACACCCCCCGGCGACACATCCGCCGGCCCGCTTTCGGATTTGCGCGTGATCGAGATGGGACAGCTTCTGGCCGGCCCATTCTGCGGCCAGCTCTATGGCGATTTCGGTGCCGAGGTGATCAAGATCGAGCAGCCGAAGGTCGGCGATCCGATGCGCGAATGGGGCCGCGAGAAGCCGCACGGCAAGTCGCTCTGGTGGCCTGTCGTGGCGCGCAACAAGAAGTCGATTACGCTGAACGTACGCGAGCCGGAGGGTCAGGCGATCGTGCGCGACCTGGTCAGCCGCTCCGACATCCTGATCGAGAATTTCCGTCCGGGCACGATGGAGAAATGGGGTCTCGGCTATGACGCGCTGGCCGACATCAATCCAAAGCTGATCATGATCCGCGTATCAGGGTTCGGCCAGTCCGGTCCACGTGCCAGCGAGGCCGGCTTCGGCTCGATCGGCGAGGCGATGGGCGGCCTGCGCTACGTCATTGGCGAACCCGACCGGCCGCCGGCGCGGGCCGGCATCTCGCTGGGCGACTCCCTGGCGGCGACGTTTGCTGCGCTGGGCGGCCTCATGGCGCTGCACGCGGTGAAGCGCACCGGTCGGGGGCAGGTGGTCGACAGCGCGATCTACGAGGCCGTGCTGGCGATGATGGAATCGCTCATCACCGAATACGACAAGGCCGACTATATTCGCGAGCGGACCGGGGCCATCCTGCCCAACGTCGCGCCGGCCAACGCCTATACCTGCAAGGACGGCATGGTCCTCATTGCCGCGAATCAGAATTCCGTCTTCCGCCGCCTCGCCGAAGCGATGGACCGCCCCCAGCTGGCGGATGATCCCCGCTATGCGACGCACGGCGCACGAGGGGCTAACCAGATAGAGCTCGACGCCCTGGTCGACGATTGGACCCGCACGATGACGGTGGACGCGGTGATCCGGCTGATGAACGAGTTCGGCGTGCCCGTCGGCCGCATCTATCGCGCGCCCGACATGCTGGAGGACGCGCATTTCAAGGCGCGCGACGCGATCATCCGCATTCCGCATAAGATCTTCGGCTCGCTGGCGATGCAGAACGTGGCGCCCAAGCTGTCCGCGACACCCGGTCAGGTCCGCAGCCCGGGGCCCGAACTCGGCGAGCATAATGACGAGGTCTATAAAGGCCTGCTCGGGCTCGACGATATCCGGTTGGCAGATCTGATTGAGCGGGGGATCGTGTGAGGGGCCAAGCGGGACCAGCGGATGACTCGCGTACTCACGTCGCGATGACGGACAACGGTTAAGGTTGCGTGGAAGCGCAGGAGGACATCATGGCTGACGGTGAAACGCGTACAGGCACGGCCAAGGATCAGGGCTGGCTGCAGTCAAACGGCCAGTCGGCCGGCGCCAAAGGGATCAAGACACCGCCGCCCTGGACCGATGTCGGCCGCCACGGGGTGTTTCCTGAGGGCAAGCATGACGAGATCGCGCGGTTCAATTTCCTCGCGTCCTTCAATCAGCACCTGGCCACATCGGTGTTTCCTGGCAACCGCCTCGCTTACGAGACGCGGGTGAAGCCCGAATTCATCGCCGAGAAGGGCAGGGCGCCGGAAACTCGCCAGGAAGTGCGCAAGGCGATGGGCCGGGACGGCTATTACCGCTTCTGGTCGGCGTTGCGCCGCAGCTATATGGAGATGCGGCAAGAGAACGGCCGCGCCATGGTGCTGCGCCAGTCCGACAAACTGGCCGAGAAGGCCAGGCGGTTGAACGAGGGCGCGTCGACCCTGGAACTGGATCCCTCGGTCGAGATGCCGCGCTATGTCACCGCGGTCGACATCCACTGCATGCCGGGCGGGTACCACAGCGAGATCCTGCCGGATGACGTCTCGGCCGCGGCAAACTACGACACGGGCATCTTCGCCACGACCGGTGGCCTGCTCGGCCGCTTCAACGACGGCGGCGGTCGCGCCACGGTGGACTGGCTCGAACGCAACCAGCCGGATTTCCGTCCGCGCCGCGTACTCGACCTGGGCGCCGGTCTCGGACACAACACGCTGCCCTTGGCCAGGAAATTCTCCGAGGCCGAGGTCTGGGCGATTGACACGGCGGCGCCGATGCTCCGCTACGGCCATGCCCGGGCCAAATCAATGGGCGTGGACAATGTCCATTTCGTCCAGATGAACGCGGAGCATCCGCGCTTTCCGGACAACCATTTCGACCTCATCGTCACCGCCCAGTTCTGGCACGAAACGTCGGTGACGGCACTCCGCCGCATCATGAAGGCGCTCTACGACAAGCTGGCGCGGGGCGGCCTCACGCTCAGCCTGGAGCAGCCGCCCTATCGCGGCATGGACCCGTTCGAGGCCTTCATCCGCGACTGGGACTCGCACAACAACAACGAGCCGTTCTGGACCACGCTCCATGACATGAACATGATGGACGAAATGGTGCGCGCCGGTTTCGATCGTGGAGACGTTTTCGAAACCCGGTTCCCGCCGGTGCTCGAACCCGACTATGCCAGCGAAAGCCAGAGTAAGGATTTCGGCCGCGGCGCCGGCTGGTACGGCTTCGGCGGCTGGAAGCGCTGACCATGGCGACCGAGCCCGAACGCGATCTGCTGCGCTCGACCGCCAAGGCCAAGGGGCGGCGGCCTTATTTTTTCGACGACCCGGCGATCGACAAGGTGCTGGCGATGACCATGGCCATCGCGGGTGAACTCGCGGTCACGCGCGAGCGGCTGGACACGGTCGAACGCATCCTGGCCGAACGCGGCCTGCTGTCGGCGGCCGAGATCGATGCGTGGCGCCCCGACGAGCCGGCCAAGCAGGAGCGGGCGGCGCTGCGCCAGGAATATATCGCCCGCATCCTGATGATCCTCCAGAACGAGCTTGAAGACCTGGAGCAACGGAAGGCCGAGGCGGATTACGAGGCGCTCCAGAAGGAACTCGCCCAATCCGGCTGATCCCGCTTCGTAGCCCTAATAGAAGGCCGCTTAATGACTCTCGGCTACGTCCTGCTGATTCTCATCCACATCCTGCTGCTGGTTTATTGGCTGGGCTCCGACCTTGGGGTCTTCTATTCAGCGGGCTTCCTCACCGATCCGAAGCTGTCGGTCGAGACCCGGCGGACGGTAATGAAGATCCTCCATTTCATCGACCTGTTCCCGCGCATGGCGTTGGTTCTCATGCTGCCGGTCGGCATCACGCTGGCCCTGGCCGGCGGGTACGCGACGCTGCCCGCCGGCTGGGCGGCGCCGGTCCTGACGGTGCTCTGGGTCGCGGACCTCGCCTGGTTCGCGCTCGTGGTCAAGCTCTACGGCGGGCCCAATCCACGCCTGCTCGGTATCGACTACACCATCCGTTACGCCATGATCGCCGCGCTGCTGATCCTCGGCATCGCCTCGCTGCTGGGTTACGGCCCCGTGGTTCCGGGCACCAGCTGGCTCGCGCTCAAGATCATCATTTTTGCGATCATCATCGCGCTCGGCCTCGGCATCCGTGCTACTTTCAAGCCATTCGCGGTCGCCTTCGGGCAGCTCGTCGCCCACGGCTCGACGCCGGAGGTCGAGGGGGCGATGCGACACGCTCAGGCGCGGGTCCGGCCGGTCGTGCTCGCATTATGGGGCGCACTCGTGGTCGAGGCCTTTCTCGGCCTCAGCAAAGTCTGATCCCTGAAATCGGAGGAGGACATCATGCCCACCGTTTTCATTACCGGCGCCAATCGGGGCCTGGGCCTCGAATTCGCCCGGCAATACGCGGTCGATGGTTGGCAGGTGATTGGAACCTGCCGCGACCCGGCCAAAGCCAGTGCGCTGCGGGCGATCGCCGGCGTTCAGCTCGTGCCGCTCGAAGCCACCGACCCGGCCTCGGTTGCGGCCTGCGCAGCAAGCCTCGCCGGCCAACCCATCGACATCCTGCTCAACAATGCGGGCATCTATGGCTCGGTCGTCGGCGATGCCGAGCAGAAGCTCGGGCAGATCGATCTCGATAACTGGCTCGACATCCTGAAGACCAATGTCATCGCGCCCTTCGCGGTCACCCGTGCGCTGCTGCCGAACCTGCGGCAGGGGGCGATCATCGGTTTCCTGTCGAGCGAGCTCGGCTCGATCGCCAATAACCGGATTGGTGAGATCTATGGCTATCGCTCATCCAAAGCCGCGCTGAACATGGTCGGGAAGTCGCTCTCGATCGACCTCAAGGGGAGGGGCATCATTGTCGTGCTGCTGCATCCCGGCTGGGTGCACACCGACATGGGTGGCCCTATGGCGCCGGTGAACCCGGTGGAGTCGATCAAAGGCTTGCGCCGCGTACTGGCGCACGTCACGCCCGACTCGGCCGGCCGTTTCCTGGCCTGGGACGGGCGGGAAATGCCGTGGTGACGGTCGATGGAACATGAAACCATTCGCGGCCGGCTTCTTTACACCTCGAAGAAGCCGGAAATCCTCGACAGGCCGCGCGGCGGCGAGACCTTCATCATTACCCGGCATGTCGATGGCCGCCGGACGCTCCGGGCCCATTGCGCCATCGACGAAAACCCGCCGCGCGTCCTGCGGGATTCCATCACCAATCTCGACGCCCAGTGGCGGCCGCTGGGCGGCTTTGTCCAGATCACGGTCGATGAGAGTTTCGTCGGCTCCGCCTGGTATCGCATAACCGACCGGTTGGCCGAGTGCGAGGGCTATACTCTCCGGGAAGGCCGCATGTCGCAGCGGCTTGAGCTCGCCCGGCCGGTCGCCTTCTTCGGCACGCACCCGATCCAGGCCGACGCCTGGCACACGCACTGCTATGACCTGTCGAAGGGGCCGGGCGTTCAGACCATCCCGTCCTACCTCATGTGCTCGCTGCACCATCGCGGCGCGGATGGGCCGACCCTGATCGAAAGCCGCGACCTGATCCTGGCCTTTCTCGGCCACGAAGCCGTCACCGTCGCGGCCGGCCGCTTCCAGGCACTGCATTTCCGCATCGGCGACAATACCGACGACGGCTACATGGGGACCGACCGTCACCCGCCCTATCACCTGTGGGTGACGGCAGACGGCGATTACGTGCTGCTGAAAGCCTATTGCACCGGCTACATGCAGACCTTCTACGAACTGGTCGAGTACGAGCGCCGCCAGAATTTTTTCTGAGCCGGAGGAAGGCTGACCGACTGCTCAATCAGTCGCGTCCAGCAGCGCGTCGGACCAGTTGGAAATCCTAGGCGGCAACCGGCCGACCGGGGCAATCGCCGCCAACTCCGGGTCGACCACGCGATCGGCCTCGGCAAACAGCCGGACGGGCACGTCGGCATCGCGCAGCTCCTTGCCCAAGGGGGCGCGACACAGCGCCCGCGCGAGGCGCGGGTGCATCCCTTCCGACCTGAACAGATCGATCACGCGCTGCTGGATGACAGTGTCGCTCGCCGGCACGCCACCGGGCAGGATCGCGGCCGCCGATTTGTCGAACCACGGCCAGAAGAGGTCCCGGTCGCGGGCCGCGTGCCAGGCGCGCAACAGGTGGCCACCGGCCCAGTCCGGCTGCAGCGACGGGACATAGTCCCGATCGAATTCGGCCAGGCGCGCCTTCGGCACCAGCACCGGATTACAGAGCGTCACGCTGGCGACTTGGTCGCGATGCTGCCGCGCCCAGGCAAGTGCGATCGCCGCGCTGTTGCCCAATGCGACGACATCGGCCGCCGCCAGGCGCTCGGCCGCATGCACCTCGCTCAGCTGCGCGGTCATCACGGCGATGATGTCTTCGCCTTCCGGCGGCGGATCGGAATCGCCGTGCCCCGGCAGGTCGGGCGCATAGACCGGACGGCGGCCGATGAGTCCGCCAAGCAAGTCCGTCAGCCCGCGCGCCGACGCGCCGGATTCGTGCAGCACGATCACCGGCCGTCCCGGCGCGTCCGCATTCGCACGGACATGGATTTGCCCGCTGCGCGTCCGCACGAACCGGCTGCTCAGCCGGCGCGTCATGGGCGCTGTCGGAACCATGGCCGGCGAAGCGCCGTCCCGGACGGTCTCTCGGAAGAAGTCCCGCGTGAACATCATCGCCGCCGCCGCGTCCGGCACCCGCGCGATCGCGGCATCAGCGGGGAGCGGCGGAAACCGATCGAGATACCGGAACAGCGGGTCCGGCTCGGCGCAGACGAAGCGCGCCTTGACCTTGAGCCGCCGCAGATCCTCCTCCGCGGCATAGGAAAATGCCGTGCGATAGGCAGTGCGATAATTGTCGCCGGCGTCCAGCAACGCCAGCAGGTTGGCCTGAAGCCCCTCAATCGCGACCGGGATGCCGACGCGCGCCGACTGATCGCGCCGATACCAGGGGAAGAAGAACAGCTGTTCCCGCATCCGCGCCCACGCCCAGGCCAGATGCGCGCCGTCCCAGCTCGGCTGAAACCGCGGCAAATAGTGCGCCAGCATGTCGGCGCGCTCCTCCGCGGTCTTGATCAGCGTGCCGTTGGCGACCAGCGCCGCCACGCGGCCAGGGTAGCGTGCCGCGAACCGCGTGCCGATCGCGGCGCCCGTATGCAACCCATAGAGCCCGGCACGTTCGAGCCCCATGCCGTCGAAGAAGGCGGCGACAGCGTCGGCGAAAGCGTCGATCTCGGGCTCGCTGTCCGGCGCCGCAATGGGGTCGGATAGGCCATAGCCCGGCGTGTCAGGCGCCAGGACAGTAAAGTCAGGCGCCAGCAGCCGGATCAGCGGGATCAGCTCCTCGGAGGTTTTCGGCGACTGATGGAGCAGCACGATCGGCGGCCCCGATCCGGCGCGGCGATAATGCACCTGCCGCCCGGGGAGGCTCAGGAAAGCACGCTCGATTCCCGCGCCGCTCACCCTTTGCTCACGCGCCAAAGCCGCTTCATTTGAGGGCGGCGATGCCGGCGCTGGCGACCTGCTCGTCCTCGTGCGACTGCACCCCCGAGACGCCGATCGCGCCGACGCAATCGTCCCCCACCTTGATCGGCACCCCGCCCTGCAACGGCAGATATTCGGCTATCTTCAAGAAAGCCGGCCGTTCGCGCAGCCGATCCTCCAGGTTCTTGGTCGGCACCCGGGCCAGTGCGGCGGTGCGCGCCTTGCGGGTCGCGACCTCGGGCGTCAGCACGCCCGCGCCGTCCAGCCGCTCCAGCGCCAGCAGGTAGCCGCCATCGTCGACGATGGCGATCGACACCTTCCAGCCTTGCTTCGCGGCCTCGGCCTTGGCCGCCGCCATCATTGCCTGGGCGTCCGCCGCCGTCAGTGCCTGCTTGCTCCGCATATCCCTCTACTCCGCTGCCAGCGTCGCCTTGGCGGCGCGCCCGAGCCTCTGACCCAAAAGCCGTCCGAACGTCATCGCCGGCGTGACGCTCATCCCGCCGACGAAGGCATTGCCGGAGGTTGCTCCCAGCCCCAGGATCTCGCCCGCGGCGTAAAGATTCGGAATCGCTTGTCCCGAATGGTCCAGCACCCGAAGCATATCATCGACCTTGAGGCCGGCGAAGCCGACAATGCTCCAGCCGACATGGCGCACGGCATAGTAAGGCGGCGCGGTGATCGGCGACGGCCGGTGCTGCCGCCCCATCGCATCCGGCGCGCCCGTCGTGACGCCCCGGTTATAGGCCTCGATCGTCTGTGCCAGGCGCGCCGGCTCCATGCCGGTCTGGCCGGCCAGTTCCTCGATGCTGTCGGCCCGGCAATAGCCCGGATGGTTGCCGAAGCGCGTCATCGCCACCTCCGGCGGCACCTTCGCGAACAGCGGCGGCGCAGTGCGGCGGATCGCCTCGTCATAGACCACCCAGAACCGCATGTCCGGCAGCGCCAGCAGCGCCCGTTCCCGTGCATCGACGCTGGGCTCGTCCTCGCGGACGAAGCGTTCGCCCCGCGCGTCGACATAAAGCTCCCAGGGAAGGCGGAACCGGGGTTCGGTCTGGGTGCCGTACGTCACGTCTCCGGGCGAACCCGGATTGTCCACGCCGGCGAAAGTCGGCAGGAACTTGTCCTTGTTGATGATCTCGCCGCCGGCTGCGACCGCCGCCAGCAGCCCGTCGCCGCGCGCGTACGGATAGCCGCCGCCATAGAGCGGCTTGCCGGCGCTGAGCTCGGGGAACAAAGTCGGATTTGCGGAGTATCCGCCGGTTGCCAGGATGACGGCGCCGGCGGTCACCGCGACCTCCTTGCCGTCCCGTCGCAGGATCGCACCCGTGACGGCGCCGGATTCGTCCTGCGTCAGCCTGACCAGCTCGGTTTCAAGCCATGTTTCGATGCCGCCGGACGCGCCCTCGCGCTCATATTGCGGAAGGAGCGCGTTCAGGACCGACCGGCCCTCGTCCCTGCCCCAGCAGGTCCGGGGGATCTGATAAGGCTCGTGCCCGTAATGAATGATCGGGTGCTCAGGCAGGGGCTCGAATCCGTTGTCAAGCAGCCAGTGCAGCGTATCCGCGGCGTTCTCGACCGCAAGCCGGACGATGCCGGGATTGGCCGTACCGCGGCTGATCCGCATGACGTCGTCATAATGCAGCTGCGGCGTGTCATGGATGCCCTTCGCCGCCTGGATGCGTGTGCCGGCCGCGCTCATCTGCCCGCTCGACAGATGGAACGTCCCGCCGATCCTGTCGGCGGCCTCGGCGACCAGCACATGCGCGCCGGCGCGGCTGGCGAAGATGGCGGCAGGGATTCCGGCTGCCCCGGCGCCGACCACGAGAAGATCGAATTCGTTCGCCATGGATCAGCCTCCGCTTCTCTTCCCGGACCGCCGCTACTGCCCTGGATTGCCACCGCTGACCCCAAACGGTAATCTAATAGTCCGGACAAATCAATCTGCCGACCGGGGTGCGAACGATGACCAACGATGCCGAAAGCTTGGCTGATAACTATCGCGCGGGCGGGTTCACGACACGCCTGGGTTTCGGCAACAGGCCGGCGCTCATCATCATCGATTTCGTCAAGGCTTATTTAAAGCCCGACTCGCCCCTGTTCGCGAATGTCGAGGCTGCCCGCGCGGCTGCGGTGCGGCTGCTCGCGTGGGCGCGGGCGGCGCATATCCCGGTGCTCCACACCAACGTCGCCTATACGCCGGGCGGCACCGACGGCGGCGTCTTCTTCCGCAAGGTGAAGGCGCTCTCCCTGTTCGAGCGGGGTGCGTCGGGCGGCTATGGCGAATTCGGCGAAGGGCTCGAACCCTGCCCCGGCGAGGTCGTGATCACCAAGCAATATGCCAGCGCCTTTTTCGGCACGTCGCTCGCTGCGACCCTGACATCGCTCCGCGTCGACACCCTTCTCATCGCAGGCGTTTCCACGTCCGGCTGCGTTCGCGCGACGGCGGTCGACGCCTGCCAGAACGGGTTCATCCCGATTGTTGTCCGCGACGCTGTCGGCGACCGGCATTCCGCCGTCCACGAGGCCAACCTGTTCGACATCGACGCCAAATACGGCGACGTCGTCTCCCTGTCGGACGTCGAAGCGTATCTGGCCCGGATGCGGCACGAGTAGCTCGGGAATCCCCTCGCTCCAGCGGGCGAGGGGTCCGTGAGCGGTATATCGAAGCCGGCGATGGAAGCGGCGGGAAAGACCGCGCTTGAGGCGCAAGCCACGCCCGCCCGAGACGGCGGCGCGGACGGCAGCTCGGCAACCAATATCAAGAAATCATCGCCGCCGACGGCGTTGGGACATAATGAATGAGGACGCGGGGCGATTGCGGTCACCGCGCGAATCCTACCCGGCGTCTCCGCGCTCGACGGCGGTGGCGCTGAGGTGACCCCGGCTGACGAAATTGCCCAGATCAGCTTCAATGAGGCCGAGGCGCGTGCGGATCGGATGCCTAATTCTC